>JBBREK010000025.1:0-26753 GCA_038203025.1 Planctomycetota bacterium | reverse complement strand
TGAGATCGCGGACCCAGTCGCGGCGGTGCTCGGCGCGGTCGCCGCAGAGGAAGGCGCGGCGGACACAGCGCGAGATGACGTGGTAGGCGCCGGGTTGCTCGTCGTGGACCAGGAGACGGCGGGGCAGGGGCATGATATACGTATAGGGCCGTATTGACCCATGCGCAAGTTCGCGCATGGCGTTACGAGATGAAGACGTGCCTGTCCAAGGTTCCATGTCCAAGGTTCCATGCGAGGTTCCGTGCGCGACTTGGCCTCGAAAATCGGGCTGTTGATCATGGTCAGCCGCTCACGGTCTGCCCAGTCGCCCCTGACCCAAACGGCGTTGACGAAGCAACGTGGGCCCAGGAACACTGTAATGTTTCCCGACCAGGGCCGACCCATGTGGATGATCACTCTCCTGCGGCGTGGCCTCATTCTTTCAGCAGCCGTGGTTCCGTTGTTTGCGGAATGCGCTGACGCAGGACTGTGTCGCCTGTCACCACCCTCCATACAGGCTGATGGTTCCTGGACAGTGGGACTAACCTTGGGCCAAGCGGCCGGCAGCAGCGAAGAGAATGTGATCTACCGGAATGTCACCGCTTCCCTGGGCTGGCGTTCTTCGTTCGGCCTGCGCCTGGGCGGTGATCTGCCGGTGATTGATCTGCACGGACGCGCTGGTTCGGCCAGCGGGTTGGGTGATGCGATCATCCGGGCCGAGCAACGTCTGGTCCAGCGAACCTGGGGCGAGCTTGCATTTCAAGTCGGAGCCCGCCTTCCGACCGGGGACGACAATGCCAACCCCGGACTGCCCCAGGGGTACCAGACCGGCCTTGGTCCCACAGACCTGCTGGTCGGTCTGGGCTGGAGTTGGTCAGACTGGAGCGCCGGACTGGGCTACAGCCAGTCTGGCGGAGCCAACGCTTTGATCGGAACCGAATTACAACGCGGCGATGACCTTGCTTTGCGCGCTGGCTGGCACCCGTCGTTAGCTCGGATGGGTGGCCTCGATGGTTTGATTGCAGGCACCGAATTGATCGCCATCCGCCGGTTAGAGGACTCCACCCTGCTCGGTTCCGGTGGACGGATCTCTGCTGGCGACGGCGGCCAGACTCAGGTCAACCTGCGCCTGTCCGCAGCCTGGTCGATCAATCGCAAATGGACGGTGGAGACAACCGCCGTGATCCCCCTCCGCGAGCGCCCGGTGGACGTCGACGGCTTGACCCGTCGCTATGCCATTGAATTCGGGTCCCGTCTCGCGTTCTGATTCCACGGCCCCCATAGCATCTCCTCGATCCCAGTGCCGGGTAATCTGGGTCAGGACGATGTGTAGGTCGCTGCTATGCACTGCGCATTCCATCAAGACCTCGCGCAATCCGCATGGCAACCCCTGTGACTACATGCGCCTGACTTATCAGCCCACCGCTCTTGACGAGGTCACGTGGACTCGATGAGGTTGGACATAGGCCTGCCGTTGGCAGACCAGTGGGCTGTCGGTAGCCGCCGCTCAGCCGTGACGTCGACCCCGTGGTCTTCGTTCGCATCCAAGGTGCCGCCTGTCGGCGTCCCCCTGGAGACCCCCAATGCCGTAGCCGTCGTGGCTGCTGAGCCATTGCTGCTGGCATAGTCGTCGCGCCGCTCACGGGAGCTTGCAGGCAATACCGTCTGCAGGCTCCCGGAGCCTGGCCATGATCCCATCATCCCTTCTGTCCTTCGAACGTCACCTGCGTGCGCGCGGACATCCGCCGTCGACGATCGATCGCTACACCTCCTGCGTCGCCCGTCAGGTGGCCTGGTCCGGTCACCGTGCATGCCTACGACTACCTGATCGAGCAGGGCAATCGGCTGCACCAGCGCGGACAGGTGGTGGATGGAGAGCCGGGTCATGTGGTTGATCACGGTCCGGGCACCCTGGTGGGGTTGACCGCCCTGCCAACCAGGGCGCCCGGGGCGCGTCAGGCGGGGTGGGCTACCCCGGCCAGATTTTCCGGAATTTTAGCGGCCAGATTTTCTGGAATCTATACGTGTACAGTCGCGGCATCGCCCTCGCTCTGGTCGGCACGGTCGTGCCCGTGCTGCTGGCCGGGGCCGCCATGCGTCGCATCGGCGGCGGTCCGACGGCGGTGATCGGCACCATCGGCCCCGGCGTCACCGTGCTGCTGGCCTGGGCCTGGCTCGGTGAGGCGCCGACGGTGTGGACCTGGCTGGGCTTGGCGCTGACCGTGGCCGGCGGTCTGGCGGTCAGCCTGTGGGCCAGACCCCGGGCTTCAGCCCGCGCTTGAACGCCTCAACGTGGGCTTCAGCCCGCGGTCCTGAGATCGGCATTCATTGCGTCAAGCGCCGCGCGCGCCGCGCCGGCCCAGTCGTCGGCCTTGGCCTTCTCCCAGGCGCCGATGATGGCGCGGCTGCTGTTGACCACGCAGCCGCGGCCGTCGGGGCGCAGGCCGGCGAGAGCGTCGGCGGCGCTGCCGCCCTGGGCGCCGTAGCCCGGCACCAGGAAGATGGTGTTTGGCATCAACTCGCGCAGGCGCCGCGCCTCGGCCGGCCAGGTCGCGCCGACCACGGCGCCGACATCGGTCAGTCCGCAGGCGCCCTGACGTCCCTCGCCCCACTGCCGCACCAGTCGGGCCATCGCCTCCATGTTGGCGCTGCCGTCGGCCAGCTTGAGACCCTGGAATTCGCCACTGCCGGGATTGCTCGTCTTGACCAGCACGAACACCGCGCCGTGGGTCAGGAACGGCTTCACCCCGTCGCTGCCGAGGTAGGCGTTGATGGTCAGCCAGTCGCCGCGCGGGCCTCCCGGCAGCGGCCCGGTGAAGCCCGGCGCGCAGCCCAGCCAGGCCTGGGCGTAGTGCTCGGCGGTCGAGCCGATGTCGTTGCGCTTGCCGTCGACGATCACCGGAATGCCCAGCCGGGCGGCCTCGGCAATCGTCTCCTCCAGGGCCTGCAGGCCCGGTGCGCCATAGGCCTCGTAGCAGGCCACCTGCGGCTTCACCGCACAGCAGGCGCCCTGGATCGCCGCCAGCAGACCGCGATTGAACTGCGCGAAGGCCCAGGCCACCGCCAGGCGTGTGTCGCCATGCCGGGCGATGGCCTGCTGGCGCAATGCCGGGGGGATCAGCGCCGGGCGGGGATCGAGGCCGACCACGGCGCGGGAACGGGTGGTGTCGATCGATTGCAGGAGGGTGTCGGCTGCGTGCGGCATGCCGGCAGGCTATGCGCCGGTCTGCCGACAGAAGCCCATCTGCGGCACAGGGTGGCGTTCGCCGCCGCGTCGCCAGCATCCCGCCCGTCGTGCCTGCCCTGCTGCTCTCCTTGCTCGGTCACCGTTTCTGGATCCCGGCCTACCTCGCCCTGGTCATCGGGCTGTTTGTGCCCGGCGATTTCGCCTGGCTGACGCCGGCGGTGCCGGTGGCGCTGGGCGGCATCCTCTTCTTCACCGCCCTGAAGATCCCCTTCGGCGAGGTGGTCGACGGATTGGGTGACCGACGCCTGCTCGGCCGCTGCGCGTGGATGTCGGTGGCGAAACTGCTGGTGCTGCCGGCGCTGGCCTGGGCGGTGACCCGCATCGTCGCGCCCGACTGGGCGGCGGGCGTGGCGCTGGTGGCGCTGATGCCGGCCGGACTGTCGTCGGTGGCGCTCACCGACCTGCATCGCGGCGACCGCGTCCTCGCCCTGTTTCTCATCATCATCACCAGCGTGCTGGCGCCGCTTACCGTGCCCACCGGCATGGCCCTAGTGCATGACGGGCCGCGGCCCGACGCCGCCCGCCTGGTCGGGCAGGCGCTGTACATCCTCAAGATGCTCGCCATCCCCTTCGCCGCCGCCCAGTTGGTGCGCCTGTTGGCGCCGCGTGTCGTCGCCGCCGGCATGGCCTGGTGGGGACGCGGCTCGATCCTGTGCCTGGTGTTGATGATCCTGGTCAGCTGCCTGGCCAATCAGCGGGCCTGGGCCGGTTGGCCGCTGTCGACCATGCTGGTGCCGCTTGGTCTGGCCTGCCTGGCGTCGCTCATTGCCCTGGCCGGCACCCTGCTGCTGCGCCGCTGGCTTGCCGCGCCGGCGGTCACCGCCTTCGCCTGCGCTGCGCTGTACATGAACAACGGCCTGTCGATCACCTACGCCACCGTCTTCCATCCCGGCGATGCGCGGATCATCCTGCCCTGCGTACTCATGCAGGTGCCGATGGTCGCGGCGGTGGTGCTGTGGGGCCGCTGGGCCAAGGCGCATGCAGGCGAGGACGCGCCGACATGAGCCCCTTCGACGCCCAGCTTGCGACGGCCCCGCTGCGCTGGCGGTCGTGGTCGGCAGCAGCAGCAGCAGCCGAGTCGGTCGAGCGCGACGTGCCGATGGCCGTGCTGATCGGCGATGCGCTCGACGCCTGGACGGCGCAGTGGCTGAACGCTATCCACGCCGACGCCGAGGTCTGCGCCCTGCTCGACGGCGCCTTCGTGCCGGTGGCTGCCGAGCGCGCCGATCATCCCGGCCTGGCGGCGCTGGCCCAGCAGGTGCTTGGCCTGGTTGCCGACGCCGCCGGCGTGCCGTGCCTGCTGGTGCTGCTGCCAGGGCGACAGCTACGACCCTTGGGCGCCGTGCCCTACGGCCCGGTGCGCGATGCCGACCAGCGCAAGGGCTTGGCCCGCGTGCTGGTCGAGACGGCCGAGGGCTGGCGCCTGGCCCCCGACGAGCTGCGCGGCGAGGCCGAGCGCCTGGCCGGCATCCTCGCCGGCCTGCCTTTCGCGCTCGCCGGCGATGGCCGGGTCGACCGCGAGCGGGTGCTCGGCTTGGCCGAAGCTCAGCTCATGGGCGAGGCGCACGCGCTGGAGGGGGGCTTCGGCGCGCACCCGGACGGGTCCTGTGCCCTGCCGCGCTGGCCGCAGCCGGAGAAGCTGCAGCTGCTGGCGGCTCTGGCCGCGCGACCGCAGGCCGCTCCCAGCCTGCGCGCGCATCTCGAACGCTCGCTGGCGGCTCTGGCCGCGGGCGGAATCCGCGACCAGCTCGGCGGCGGCTTCCATCGCGCCGCTGCCGACGCCGGCTGGCACGAGCCGCTCTGGGAGCAGCGGCTGGGCGACCAGGCGCGGCTGGCGCTCGCTTTCCTCGACGGCCATCGCCTGACCGGTCAGGCCCTGCATCGCACTATCGCCGAGCAGGCGCTGCTGTGGACGGTGCGCGAACTGGCTGTTGCGGACGGCCGTTGGGCCGCCGGGCGTCACGCCATCGCTGACGGCCCTGACGGACCCCAGCCTGGGGCCTACCAGCGCTGGACGGTGGCGCAGTGCGCCGCCGTGGTTGGCGCCGACGGGGCGCGCATCCTCGCGCAGCGTTTTGCCCTGGATGATGCCGGCGGTCCGCTGGCGGTGCGCGGCGAACTCGATCCGCCGGCCGCCAAGCGTCTGCCCGAGCTGGTCGGACGGCTGATCGCCGCCCGCGACGAGCGTACCCCGCCGCCGCTGGATCCGCGCGACGATCTGGCCGCGCATGGCCAGTTGCTCGTCGCCCTGCACGCCGCCGCCAGCCTGGATGCGCCCGAGCCGACGCTGGTCGCGGCGCGCGACGCTCTGCACCGCCACCTCGCAGCGCTCTCTCCAACCGGCCGGGCCGCCGTCCGCGCCGCCGTGGCGTTGGGTCTGGCGACGTGTCGAGATGCCACCGCCAGCCTGTGGCTGCCGACCGCCGACGAGTCCGGCCATTATCCGGTCGATGACGAGGCTCTGGTGAGGCCGTCGCCGCGCGACGCCGAGGACACGGTCGATGGTTCCGGGGCCGCCGGGGCGGTGGCGTTGGCTCTGGCCGCGCTCGGCCGGCACGATGCGGTCGTGACGCTGGGCGAGGCCCACGCCGGCCTGCTGCGCACGGCGCCAGCGGTGGCGCCGTCACTAGTGCTAGCGCTGGCGGCGGGCGTCCTCGGCCGCTAGCTCGTCGGCCGTGGCGGTGCGCAGCACCACGTCGTCGAACCAGCTTTCGTCGGCCGGCCAGTAGGCGAAGAGCATGACCTTCACCTCGGTGACGGTCGACGTGTGGCGGGTGGGATGGAAGGCGTAGCTGGTCGGCTTCCAGTCGGCACTCGGCTTCAGCTCGGTCTGCGCCTCATAGACCCGCCGCATGGTCTCGCCCTTTTTCGCATAGCCGCGCACCCAGATCTTGCCGCCGCCTGGGCCGCGATGGCGCACCTCGATGGCGTAGGCTTGGTTCTTGGCGATGGCGATGGCATCGCTGTACAGCGACAGCCCGTAGGCTGCGCCGACCGGGCCTTTGCTCGGTTCGGGGATGTCCCACTCGGTCGAGCCGATCTGCTTCCAGCGCGCCACCATGTCACGTTCGCTGACGCTGGTGTCGAAGCGGATGGCCTTGCCGCCGCCGGGCGCCTCGCGCCAGGACACGCCCAGCCCGTCGACCCGCCCCCAGCCGAACGGCTGCGTGGCATCGTCGGGCTTGGGCAGCTCGAAGGCACCGTTGACCACCAACGGTTCCGCGGCCCAGCACGACGTGGCAAGCAGGACCAGGACCGCGGGCTTCAGCCCGCGATCGAACATCGACGCGGGCTGAAGCCCGCGGTCCTGAGATGAGCTCATGGTTTTTCCCCGGCCAGGGCGCGGAAGTACGCCCCGGCCATCTGCTCATAGCCCGGCGGCACCGCTTCGTCGGCGCCGGCCGCCGCCGCGCCGCGGGCCCGGTCGCCAAGTTTGCTGCGCTCGCGTTGCACCGCGCTGGCCGCCGCGACGTCGCGTCGCGCCGTCGCCAGGTCGTCGAGCAGCCGGGTGTGCGCCTGCCTCAGCTGCGAGCCGTCGAAGCGTTGCGCCGCGGCGGTGGCCGCGTCGAGGGTCAGCACCGCGTTCTCCACCGCCGCGCTGGGCAGGCGGCGGGCCCGCAGGCCCAGGGCCAGGGTCTCGGCCTGCTGGCGCAGCTCCTGCTGCTTGCCGGACAGGCGCTGCATTGCCTGCTTCAGTTCGGGCGGTGGGGCGGGGCCGCGCAGGCCCTCCTGGTCAAAGCCCGACAGCTTGCCGCCGCCGGTGGCGCCGCCGCGGTTGTCGGTGCTGCTATCCTTGACGCTGCCCTGCTCGAAGGGGGTCTCCGACAGTCGCGTCGGCGTCTCCTGGCCGCCCTTGCCCACCGCCTCGTCCTGCACCATCTGGCCATTGCTGCGGCCGTTGCGGCCCTCTCCACTGCGTCCGCCGATCTCGCTCTGGTTGGGCAGCTGGTTGCCGGTGATGCCCTTGGCGCTCATGTTCGAGATCGGGCCGTCAGCGGCGGTCCAGCCGGCGCCCTTGTCGAGCGAATCCATCCACGCGCTGGTCGCGTCCTGCACATCCGGCGTCATCTCCTCGGCCTTGTCGAGCAGGTCGCCGGTGATGTCCTCCAGCTCGGCGGGCAGCTCGGCCACCGCCACGTCGGCCGGCGCTGGTGCGTCCTCCATCTCCCACTTGAGCTTGTCGGGCGAGTCGGCGAGCCATTTCTCCAGGTTGTTGACCAGGGCCTCGGCGTTCTCGATGCCGGCCTGCTCGCGCGGCACGGCCAGCTCTACCTTCTTGCCGTCGAGGGCGTCGGCGGCCAGCTGCACGTCCTGCCATACCGCGTTGGTCTCGCTCGCCAGGCTGGCGTCGCTGAAGTCCTGCGGCGGATTTTGCGCGAAGTTGGTCAGCTTCTCCTCAAGGAACTTGGCCCACTCCTTCTCGGCCTTGGCCAGCTCGCCGGCAATCTTCTCTTCCTCGGCGGTAAGGTCGGCGCCGCCGGCGTCGGCGAGGGTGCGGCTGCGTTCGAGGATGCGTTTCTGGTCGTCGAGGAAGCGCTCGAGATCCTGCTTCAGCCCCTCGGCCTTGCGCCGGTCGGCCTCGGCTGGCGTGGCGCCAGCGGTCGGCTTCTGCGTCTGCTCTTGGCGCGCCTGCGCCGCGATCGTCCCAAGCAAGGCGGTGAGCCGCGCGATCAGATCGTCCTGGTCGTGCAGTGCCGGCGGCAACTGGGCGGCGGCGGTGGCCTCGGCCAGACCGGCGAGTTGGCTGCGCAGTCGCGGCATCGCCGGATCGGCGATCGGCTTCAGCACCGGCAGCACCACGGACTCCTTGATCGCGACGAAGGCGGCGACCGCGGCCTCGCAGGCGGCGCGCGCCGCCTCCTGCGCCTCGGCGGCCGCCTTGGCCTGGGCAGGCACGCCGCGGTGGGCGCGGATCTCGGCCAGGTTGGCGAGCATGTTGCCGGCGGCGGCGCGGGCGCGGATCTGCTCGGCCAGGGTGCGGCGCAGGGCCTCGAAGGCCTTGGCGCGCGGATCGCCTGGCGGTAGCGAGAGATCCTTGACCGCTCGCACGCGCAGCACCAACGGCGGCGAGCGCGCCTCCTGCGGCTTGCGGTCGCTGGCCACCGCCTCGCAGAGATAGGCGCGGCCGGGCTGGAAGCGCGCCGGGTCGAGGCGCAGCTGCACGGTCTCGGACAGCTCACGTGGGCCCGGCGGGCCGAGCAGTTTCCACGCCTGGATGATTGCCGGCGCGGCGCCGTCGACCGCCTCGCGCAGCTCGACCCGGACCTCGGCCAGGCCGTGGTCGTCGCGGGCGTCGACCGGCAGCGCCAGGGTGGTGCCGGGGTCGACGTAGCGGTTGCGCTCGGCCCCGCCCAGGGCGATCTCCGGCGGCTGGTCCGATTCCAGGCGGATCTCGCCACGCGCCAGAGTCCGGCCGTCCGCGGTCAGGGCGTAGGCGCCACTGGCGGTGATGGCGGCGGTGCCGCGCCACAGTCCGTCGCCCTGCGTGGCCGCGACCGGGCCGTCGGGCGTGGTCCAGGCCAGAGCGTCCAGCGGACGGTCGGTGGCGATCTCGAGGCGCACCGTCGCGCCGGGCAGCACGGTGAGGACGGCCGGCGGGCCTGGCCGGACACTGGCAGTGAGGCCGGCGTAGGCCGGGCCGTCGACGATGAAGCGCGAGACGGTCAGGCCGGGCGGTGGTAGCACCGCGACGCGCACCAGCGGCGTCAGCGTCCCGGCGCAGGCGACGCGGAAGGAGCTGGAGCGGTGCTGGTCGGGCAGGGTTGCTGTCCAGTTCCCAGCGTCCTGACGCAACGTCGGCGCCTCGCGGTCGTCATCGAAGCGCAGGGTTGGCATCGGCAGTTGGATCCGCGCACCATCGGCCGGTCGCACCCGTACCCGCACGGTCAGGGTCGCCCCGTCGTCAAGCTCCACCAGACCGGTGGGCTGTACCACGATCACCGCCGCGCCCAGCGGCGGCAGGTCGGCCAGCGGCAGCAGCAGACGGCGGAGGCCGTGTGCGAGATGGTCGGGCCACAGTCCCAGCCCCGTCCCGCCGGCGGCCAGCGCCAGAGCCAGGGCGCCCAGGGCGCGCAGCAGGGTCGGCAGGCGCAGCAGGTCGGTGGTGGTGGCGCGTTCCAGCGCCACGGCGGCGGCGGCCGAGGTTGGCGACACCCAGGCTGCTTCCTGTGGACGCAGCGTCTGAACTTCGAACTGGCAGGCGTTGATGATGGCGTTGTCGCGCACATCGCCGAGCAGTTCGGCGCGGCGGGCGATGGCCTCGGGCGGCAGGCGACGCAGCGACTGCCACCAGCGCTGGCCAGCGACGGCCGCCAATCCAAGCAGGACGGCGAGAGCGGCGAGGCGCAGCCCGGCGGGCAGCGGCGCCAGCACGTCGATGGCCACCGGCAGCAGCATCGCGGCCAGCAGTACGGCCACGGCCATCGCGCTGGCGCTGGTCAACGCCACCGCCCGGGCCTGGCGGGCCAGGCGCAGCAGGCGGGGACGCACCGGACCGGATGGACCGCGGCTCATCCTAGAAATCGCAGTTCGCGGTTCGCAGTTCGCGGTTCGCGGTGGTCGCGACACGTGTTATGTGGGTTGATGGTGTTCAGCAAACGGGTAACCACGTGTAAACCCAATAGGGTTCGTAATCGATGGTCCAACCGCGAACCGCGTACCGCGAACTGCGAACCCACTGCGGCATTTAGACTCATGGGAAGCCCTCAAGATGGTATACGCCCTCGACCGGTGCGAGGTTGGCCCAGGCCGGCTGCAGGATGATTTCCGGCAGCTTGCCGTCGGTTCCGCGCAGCAGGCAGACGCGGCCGGCGATCAGGGCGCGATCGCCGTCGAGGCGCCAGCGCCACACCTCGATGTGCCAGGGCCGGTTGGGGCCGTCAGTGGTGTGACGTTCGCGGAGCAGGCGCATCAGCGACAGCACGTCGTCGCCGGCCTGGCGCGCCGCCACCACCTCTTTGCGGTCGAAGAAGTCATCGAGCGCCTCGGCGGCGGTTTGGGTGCGGGTGCGCAGGGTCGCATCGTCGCCATCCCAGCCGATAGCGGCGCGGGCGCCGACGCGCAGCGCCCAGATCACCGGCGAGCCGAGCGGATCGTCGACAGTGCCCTCGCCGACGCGCAGCGGCACCAGGCCGTCGACGGCGGCGACGCCGATGTCGTCGACCGTGGCGAGCTGCACGGAAAAGCGCCGGGCCGTCCCCGCACCGCCGTCGGCGTAGCACACCCGCTGCACGTAGACCAGCTGGTCGAGACGCTGGCCCGGCTCGCCGCGCTGCTTGGCCGGCAGCAGCAGTTTACGCTGCTCGTCGCCGACCAGTACGCGCATGGCGGTGGCGTAGAGATGGCCGGCGATGGCGGTGCCGTCGGCCAGCCGCACGCGCACCGCCAGCTGGCGCAGCGGATAGGCCTCGCCGGTCTCGACGCGGATCGGCTTGCCCGGTTCGGGCATGCTGAAGGCGCGCTCCATTGATTCCTGGCGTGGGGCGAAGGCCAGCTCGGCGACCTGCGCTGGATCGAGCGTGCGCATGGCGCGGCCGTCGTGCATCGTCAGTTTGGCACCGGAGGCGAGGCTGATGGCGCCCTCCCACACCGTGCCAT
The DNA here is from genome assembly GCA_038203025.1 of Planctomycetota bacterium. GTDB lineage: Bacteria > Planctomycetota > UBA11346 > UBA11346 > UBA11346 > UBA11346. The sequence continues at coordinate 15,931 of JBBREK010000025.1, read as the reverse complement.
CGGAAAAGGTCACGCTGCCTGGCCGTGGCTCGGCAGCGATGAGCATCGTGACCAACGCCAGCATCAGTCCGGCTCTGCCGAAACGCAAAACGCGAAACCCGAAACTCATATCACACCTGCTTTCCGCCGGAGGCTCCACTCGCTGATCAGCAGGGCCAACGCCAGCCCCAGCAGCCACGGCGGCTGCAGCGGCCAGGGCGCGCGTTCGATGACCACCGGCGCGCCGGTGAGCCGGGTGGAGATGCGTTCGACCAGGGCCTCGGCCTCGTCTTCCGGGGCGTAGCTGCCGCCACAGGCCTCGGCGACGCGGGCCAGGGCGGCGTGGTCGGGGACGAGACGGGCGCCTTCACCCTGACGCGGCGCGACGTGCAGGGTCCGTTCGACGGCCTGCCCGGCGGCGCCATCGCGCCTTCCCTCGACGCGGAAGCGCCAGGCGCCGCGTTCGGACAGGCGCAGGCGGGCCCGCAGGGCTCCCGGCCCATCGTCGGGCGAGGGCTCCAGTGCCACCGCCCGGGCGGTGCCGTCGGGGGCGGTGAGATCGGCGACAATGCTGAGATGCGCGTCGGCGGCGGGAATGATCGTGGCGACGGCCTCCTCGCCGGGACGGTAGCGGTCCTTGTCCCAACGCAGACGCAGGTCGCCGCCCTCATCGACCGATCCGGCGCCCCAGCGCACCAGCTGACGCCACAGCCGCCCGTAACCTTCGCCGGCCGGACCGGGGCCGGCCAGCCGCCACAGGGTGTTGCTGGCGACCAGGGCGCTGCGGCCGCGACCGTAGGCCTGCACGGCGACCAGCGGCCGATTGCCGGCGGTCAGGGCGACCACCGCCCCGGCGCGCGGTGCGCCGATGCGGGCGAGGGTGTCGAGACTGGCGCCGGCAAACAGCGCCGCCAGTCCGTCGGCGACCGGGTGGCTGGCTGGCGGCACCGCGATCGGGAACGAACCGCGATCCAGTCCGCCCAGCGGCGGACACGGCGACAGTGCGGCCAGGCCGCCGCCGGCGGCGCAGGTCTCGCCGGCGAGGATGACCAGGCCGGCACCCGACTCGATGTGCCGACGCAGGGCCTCGGCCTCGGCCGGCCGCCACGCCGAGGCCTCGAAGGCGCCAAGGATGATGACGCCGTAGCGTGCCAGGCCGGCCGCCTCGCCGGGGAAGCCGCGCTCCAGCGCGGTGTCGCCATCGAGGCGTTCGCCGAGCAGACTGTAGCGGTCGCCGAGGCGCTCTGACGCGACCGTGCGCAGCAGGGCGGTGAAGGTCAGGCCGGGATCGCGGCCAAGTTCCTGGCGCAGGGTGCGGAACTCCGAGCCGATCTCGCGGGTGAAATACAGCACGTGCAGGCCGCGCGTGCGCACGTCGAGGGCGGCCTCGCGGCGGTTGTCGAGCAGGCTGGCCTCGCCGGGCTGCTCGCCCAGGCTGGCGCGTAGGCGGACGCTGGCCGGCGCGTGCCAGGTCCTGGTGAAGGTGGCGCGGGCGCGGCCGCTGCGCAGGTCGAGCTGCTGCCGGCCGACCTCGCGCCAGGCGCCGTCGCGGCCCTCCTCCAGCGTCACCGGCACGGCGCCGAGGCGGGCGAGGAAGCCGGGCGCGCCGGTGGCCGACAGCTCGACCGCGATGGGTACTTCGCTATCGACCTCGGCGCTGGCCGGCAGATCGAGGGCGGCGACGGCGCCATTGTCGGGCGTGGTGCCGGCGGCCGGGCCGAATCCGGCGATCCACACCGGGCAGGCTGGCGGCTGCGCCACCGCCACCGGCTCGTCGCCGCCGTCGCTGAGCACGACGATGCCGGCGCGTCCGGACAGACGGGCCTCGGTGCCGAGCCCGGCGAGGATGGCGGCGGGATCGCCGGGGCGCTCGCCCGGCGGCAGCGTGTCGGGCAGTGCCGCGCGCACCCGGGTGTCGAAGGCCAGAACCTCGACGCCGAGGCCGGACGGAGCGGCCTCGCGCAGACGCGCAGCAAGTTGCCGGGCGCGCTCCAGCCGGGTGTCGCGCCGGCCGTCGCGCAGGTCCATCGACGACGAGGTGTCGACGAGGATGGCGAGCGAGCCGGCCGGCGGACGCAACTCCTCGCTGTGCCAGCGCGGACCAGCCAGAGCGAGCAGCAGCAGCAGGCCGAGGCCCAGGCGCGGCCACCACGCGCGGTGGTGCCCGAACCGCGCTCGCAGCGCGCGCCGCGACCACCACAGCGCCGCGACGGCGCCGAGCACGGCGACCGCGAGCAGGGCGGGAGGCAGGGCCGGAGACCAGGAGATCATCGTCTCCCCCCGGAGGCCACCAGGCCCTCGGCCAGCCAGATGAGCAGGGCGGTGAACAACAGCCACGCGGTCAGGTCGAGGCCGCGGCGCTGCTGCTGCCAGTCGGCGACGGCCTCGGCCGGCGACGCGATGGCGACGTTGCGCGCCCCGAGTCCGGCAAGCAGCCTCGCGCGATCGCCGTCGGCGTAGCGCAAGAGGCCCTCGCCCGGCGCGGCGCGTACGGCGATGATCACCGGCTGATCGCCGAGTCCGTCGAGCTGGTAGACTCCGGCGCGCACCGGTGCGGGCAGGCGTTCGCGCGGTCCCTGCCAATTCGCCGGGCCGCCGGCCAGGGTGCGCAGATGGACCGGCCGCACATCGCCCGGGGCGGGCGGGAAGCCGGCCCCGGCCACCAGATCCACCGCCCGGGTCGCCGCGGCGCCACGCAGGGCCAAGCCGTGCAGTAGCGCCAGTGACCAGCCCTTGAGCGGCAGGTCGCTCCACCCGGGATGGAAGGCGACGCCGAGGCCGACGACCAGACCCTTGCCGAGATCGCGTTCGAGCAGCAGCGGCCGGCCGTCGGCCAGGGCCAGAGCGGTGCGCGCGCCATCGCCGGCCAGCGGCCAGGCGCGGGCCACGCGCAGGCGGACGTCGACCGCGCCGGCGGCGTCGCGCACCTGCTCCCAGCACTGCGCCTGGAGATCGCCAGGCACGGTGGCGATGGGCGTGTCGAAGCGTTCGGTCGACAGCGGACGCAGGCTAATCCAGGCCGGCGGCACCGGCGGCTGGGCCGGAGCGGTGGCAGGCAGCAACAGCAGGGTGCCGCCACCTTCGATCCAGTGACGCACGTCGGGCACTGCGTCCCAGGTCGCCACCACCAGGCCGGCGCGTGGCAGGGCCGCAGCGTCGAAGGCCATCGGCACCAGGCCGGTCAGCGCGCCATCGCCCTCTGGTGACAGGGCAAGCGGCAGCGGACCGAAAGCGGCGGGCGGTCCGGCCAGCAGCACGGCGATGCGTTCCTGCGCCCACACCGCTGCGCCGCCGCGCACCGCGACGCCGCCGCCGGTCAGGCTCAGCCAGGCCCAGGCCGGGCCCGGCCGGGCCGGCGTCAGCAGCACCGGCAGGCTGGTGGTGCCGCCGGCCGTGACATGTACGTCGCGCAACTCGTCGCCGTCGGCGGTGGCGATGCGCAGCCCGACTGTGGCGTCGCCGCGTCCGCGGTTGGCAAGTTCGGCGGTAAGCCGGGCTGGCCGGCCGGCGACGCAGCGGCCGGGCGGCGGCAGCACCCGCACCAGATCGACGCCGGCGCCATCGCCACGCGGCTGCAGCCGGTGGACGGTGACGCGGACGCCCGGCGGCAGCGGTGGCAGGCGCGCGGCGACATCCCATTCGCCCGCCTGCAGATCGCTGAGGATGCGGATCTCGCGGTCGGCCGCCGGATCGTCGGCCAGGGCGGCGGCGGCGCGGGCGATGGCGCCGGCGGCGTCGCCCGCCGCCTCGGTGGCGGTGATGCGGTCAAGGGCCGCGCCGAGGGCGGCACGATCGGCCGAGGTGCGTTCGGGCAGCGGCAGGTCAGGGTCGGGCGCGGTCGGCACGATCACGGCGCGGCCGCCGGCGGGCATGGCGGCGAGCAGCGCGGCGGCAGTCTCGGCGGCGCAGCGCGCCAGCGGTCGGCCTTCGGCGTCGGGCAGACCCATCGAGGCCGAGGTGTCGACGATCACCGCCAGCGCCGGCGCTCCGCTGCTGCTGCTGCCGCCGACCGCCGGCAAGCGCGGCCCGGCCAGGGCGCCGACGAGCAGCGCCAGCAGCAGGCAGCGCAGTGCCAGGATGATCCATTCGCGCAGCTTGCGCCGCTGTTCCAACCGTGGCTGGCGGCTGAGGAAGAACATCAGCGAGGGGAAGGCGGCGGCGCGGCGCTGCGGCTTCAGCAGCAGATGCCACAGCACCGGCGCGGCGACCAGCGGCAGCAGCCACAGCATCCAGGGGGCGGCCCAGATCATGCGGTTGCCTCCGACGAGCTGGAGTTCGTCGGTCCCAGGGGACTCACAGCCGCTCCACGATCTGGCGCACCGAGCGCTCGATGTCGGCGCCGCATTCGACGAGGTGGTGGCTGCCGTCGACCGCCGCGGCGCTGCGGCCCAGCTCGGCGAGGTGGTCGCGCACCGCCGCCTGGTACTCCTCGCGCATGCTGTCGACCTCGACCACAGCGCGGCGGCCGGTCTCCAGCTCGGCGACCTCGACCACACCGGAGAACGGTGGGTCGAGTTCGTCGCGGTCGAGGACCTGCACCAGCGCGATCTGGTGGCCGGCCTGGTTGAGGTGGGCGCAGGCGCTGGCTACTTCGGCGGCCGGGCGCAGCAGATCAGACAGCACTACGACCAGCCCGCGCTTGCGCGGCTGCTCGGCGAAGGTGTGCATGGCGGCGGCGGGATCGCCGGGGCCGCTGGCGGTCAGTCGCTCCAGCGCCTGCAACAGCGGTGGCAGGCTGGTGGCACTGCCGGCCGCCGGCGGACCTTCCAGCGGCGCGGCGGCGAAGGGATGCAGCTCGACCACGTCGCCCTGGCGCACCAGCACGTAGGCGAGGGCGGCGGCGAGGCCGCAGGCGGTGGGCAGCTTGCCGGCGTAGGCCATGCTCTCGGAGACATCGAGCAGCAGGTGGGCGCGCAGCCGCGTCTCGTCCTCGGTGCGCCGCAGCAGGTAGCGGTCGCTACGCGCGTACACCGCCCAGTCGATGCGGTTGGGTGGATCGCCGGGCGCGTAGGCGCGGTAGTCGGCGAACTCCACCGACGAGCCGTGATGACGCGAACGATGCAGTCCCTGCTGGCCGCCAGGCAGCGGCCGACGCAGCGCCAGGGCGAGGCCATCAAGGCGCTCGGCGAGGTGGGCTGGGAGGAAGGCGAACATGGTTTCGGGTTTCGGGTTTCGGGTTTCGGGTCACGGGGTACGCGTGCCGGGTGTGGGTCCCGAAACTCGAAACCCGAAACCCGGCTCAGTACGCCGGCTCGGGCACCTGTTCGACCACATGCGCGACCACCGCGTCGGGATCGATGCCAGCCGCTGCGGCGGCAAAGGTGCAGGAGATGCGGTGGCGCAGCACCGGCGCGGCCAGGGCGCGGACGTCGGCGCAGGACACGGCGGTGCGGCCGGCCAGCACGGTGCCGGCCTTGGCCGCCAGCAGCAGGCATTGCCCGGCGCGGGTGCCGGCGCCCCAGCGCACATGGTTGCGGATCCACGGCTCGGCAGCGGCGTCGGGCCGGGTGGCGCGGATCAGGTTGGTGGCGTACTGCGCGACGTGCGGCGAGATCGGCACCTGGCGGACCAGGCGCTGGAAGTCGAGGATGGTCTTGGCTCCAAGTACGCGTTCGACCGACCAGTCGCCTTCGCGCGTGGTCTCGACCAGGATGCGCTGCTCGTCGACGGCCGAGGGGTAGTCGAGGCGGATGCAGAACATGAAGCGGTCGAGCTGGGCCTCGGGCAGCGGATAGGTGCCCTCCTGCTCGATCGGGTTTTGCGTCGCCAGGACGAAGTACGGCTTGGGCAGGTCGCGGGTCTCGCCGCCGGCGGTGACGCGTCGCTCGCCCATCGCTTCGAGCAGCGCCGCCTGCGTCTTCGGCGGCGTGCGGTTGATCTCATCGGCGAGCAGGATGTTGGTGAACACTGGCCCGGGCTGGAAACGGAAGCTGCGTTGCCGCGTCTCCGGGTCTTCCTGCAGGATGTCGGTGCCGACCAGGTCGGCGGGCATCAGGTCGGGGGTGAACTGCACGCGCCGGCAGTTCAGCTCCAGGGTGCCGGCGAGCACCTTTACCATCAGCGTCTTGGCGAGGCCGGGAGCGCCGACCAGCAGGCAATGGCCGTCGGCGAACAGCGCCACGAGCAGCTGTTCGAGCACGCCGCGCTGGCCGATGACCACGCTTTCAGCCTGGGCGAGGATGCGGTCGCGCGCGGCGCGCAGCTTGCCGGCCAGGGCTTGGGCGTCGGGGAGGTGGGTTTCGAGTTTCGGGTTTCGGGTTTCGGGTTGGGGACCGCGTGATTCAGACATGAGTGATATCCCGAAGACTCAGTGTGTTGGAAGGAGAGGCGACTGCGCGGCAGCGCATCCCGAAACCCGAAACCCGAAACCCGCGACGCACATCAGTGCGTCGCCGCATATACCAGCACATCTAGACCCAGCGCCATCGCTGTGTCGCTTTCGTACCCGCGCATCATCGGATGCTCGCAGCCGGTCCAACCGGCTTCCAGGTCGAGGGGGCTGTAGATGACGCGCAGGTCACCACCGATGGCGATGCCTTCGAGCAGGGCGCCGGTCTGCTTGGGGTGGGCGAGCCGGGCGGCCGGGGTCAGATGGGCTTCGGCGATCGGGAACGGGCCACCAGCGAGCAGCGGGTGGTCAGCGGCGATCGGCTTGAGCGGCTGGTCGGGCAGCAGGCGGGCCAGCTCGCGACGGGCCGCGGCGTCGAAGGTGGCGAGGCCGAGGCCGTTGTTGACCACCAGGATGCCGCCGCGGTCCAGGAAGCCACGCAGGTTGGCGATGGCGGCGTCATCGAGGTGGAAGTCGTCGAGGCCTTCCAGCCAGGCGAAGGTGCGTCCGGTCAGGGCGTCCTTCGTCGGATCGACGGCCTGGCGGCGCAGGCTGACGCGCACTGCCAGGGTGCTGGCGGCACGGCGCAGCAGGGCGGCGGCGGCGCCGGGATGGACGTCCCAATGGCCGGCGTGGGTCAGCTGGGTGAAGACCAGTTCGTCAGTGGGCGGAGCGGCGTCGGCGGCGCCGAACAGCTCGGGCTTGGCCTCCTCCAATCCGGCCTCGGCGTAGCCGAGCGAATAGGCGACGAGATTGACCCCGAGCTGACCGGCGGTCTCGACATCGTAGAACACTGCCTGCGGCAGGTTGGGCACCGGCCGGCCGTCCCAGCCGCAGCCGAGGCCGTAGGGTGACAACAGCACGCCGACCCGGCAGCCGATGTAGATCGCCTCGAACACCGGCTGATCGCCGGGGGGATTGCGGCCGAAGCCGGCCTTGTCGACGTCGACCGCGGCATGCAGTAGCGGATGGTCGGCGGGCAGCCGGCGCAGCGGCCGGTCGGGGAAGAGGGTGGCCAGGGTGGCGCGCACCGAATCGGTGAACCACGGGCTGCCGGCGACCGAGTCGAACACCAGCAGGCCGCCGCGTTGCACGTAGAGGCGCAGCTTGGCGAGCTGCTCGGCGTCCATGCGCAGCCGGCGTGTGCCGCTGACGAAGAGCAGCGGCGTGGTCGACGGATCGGCCTCGAAGGTCGCCAGGGTGACGCTTTGCGAGCCGTAGCGCACGCCCAGCGCCCGGCTGGCGCCGCGCATCAGCGACTGCAGGTCGGCCGGGCACAGGTTCCAGTCGGAGACCTCGCCGGAGGCATCGCCAGAGCCGAAGGTCGCGGTCTCGCCCCACACCACCTTGCCGATCAGCTTGGGTGGCGACGGGTCCTTCTTGCGCTCGGTGCGGCGCAGCGGCGTCGCCGGCAGCGGCAGCGGTGGGAAGCTCTCGCCGCCGCTGATGTGACGCGGCGCCGCCTTGGGCGGCGGACCCAGCGGTACGAACCAGTCGTTCTCGCTGGCGGCGGCCACCGTCGAGAGCAATCCGGCGATGAGCAGCAGGTAGAGGCATCTCATGGCTTCAACTCCCCCGCCATGGCGGCGGCCTCACTGTAGGGGTGGTCCTTCTTCAAGCGATCGATCAGGCGCTGGGCGGCGGCCGGGTCCTTGGCCGCCAGCTCGATGCGGGCGGCGGCGAGCAGCACCTCGGGTTCGCGCGGGCCGCCGTCGCCGGCCAACAGCATGCGGGCGCGGGAGCGCGCCAGCTGCAGCTCGCCGCGCGCTGTCCACAGGCGCAGGAACAGCAGGCCGGTCTCGTCGCCGATGCGCTCCAGCGGCGTCTCCCACTCGATCTCGCGCAGGGTCTGCTCGGCTTCGTCCCAGCGGCCCTGGCTGAGGCGGTCGCGGGCCAGCTCCAGGCGCAGGCGGCGGCGCAGAACGTAGTCGCGGCTGGCCGGGTCGGCGACCATCGGCACGGCACGGTAGGCGGCGGTCGCACCGGCGACGTCGCCAGACAGGGCGCGGGCGTCGGCGCGGTAGATGGCCAGCAGGCGGCGGTCGGTGCCGTCGAGTTGGGCCGGGTCGATGCCCTGCCAGGCGGCGGCGGCGCCAGCCGCATCGCCATCCACGGCCAGGCGCATGCCACCGAGATGCAAACGTGCCCGCGGGCTGTTGATCGCTTCCAGCAGGGTCGCGGAGGGGGTGTAACGGCGCAGCTCGGCTCCTTGCAGGGTCAGCGCGAAGCGCAGCGCGAGCTCGGCGTCCGCGGTGGCGAAGCCCTTGGCCGCGGCGGCGGCTGGTTCGGCGAGAGCGGCGTAGATCCCGGTCTCGTCGGCGGCGAGGGCCAGGCGCACCGCCGCGACCAGCTCGGCGATGGGCAGCTTGGCGTAGTCGCGTCCGATCACCTGCTTGCGCCAATGATGCGGCTGGTCGTCGGGCAAGGGGCCGGGTTGCTGCCAGGCTGGCTCGACCATCAGGACCACTCTGCGACTCTGCACCGCCGCATCACCGGCGCGGATGTCGACGGCCAGGCTGCGCCGACCGGGGGCTAGCCACCAGTGGTCGAGGGTGCGTCCGACGATGCCGAGGCCGTCATCGAACCGCCACCGCGCCGTGGCCGGCGGGCCGATCAGTTCAAGCCGGCTGAGCACGGCGCAGGGTTCGAAGCCGTCGGTGCCTGGACCGGCGTGCGCCAGGGTCCGCCAGGTGATGGCCCAGTCGACTCCGCTTGGGGTCGCCGGTGCGCTGGCTGCCCACCAAGCCGCGCCGGCGAAGGCCGAGGCTGGGATAACCTCCCAATCCTTGCCGCCGGGCTTGCGCCAGGCCAGGGTCGCGCAGTAGCCGCCGCTGCCCTGCACCACGCGGTAGTCGATGCGGTGGCGTCCACCGCTCAGCTGTACCTTGCCGTGGTGCTCTCCGCGCATGCCTTCCTCGGCGCCGTGCCAGCCCGGCCAGGCGACGATCTGCTTGCCGTCGATCAGCAGCACCGAGCCATCATCGCTGATGGTGGCGAAGTCCCAGGCGCCGGCCGCCGGCGGGGTGATCCAGCCGGTGTAGCGGGCGATGAATTCCTCACTGGGACCGAAGGGGTTGGCGCCGTCCCAGATGCGGTTGACGCCGCTACGACCGAAGGCCGGAGTGTCTTTGTCCCACAGCGCCAGGATCTGCCCGGCGGTGTCGCAGGGCAGATCGGGCCGGCGACGGGTCTCCAACAGCAGGCCGGCCGGCGGATCCCACGGTGGCGCCTTGACGTTCTTCCCGAGATAGACGTGCGTCGGCTTGGCGCTGGCGTCGAACCACACCTCCAGCGGCTGGCCCTCGGCCTGAAACTGCACTCGGCTGGACACCGGCCGGGCACCAGCCATGACCACCGCGCCGGTCTCCTCGGCGGACTGCGGCCAGACCCGCACCATGCCGACCGTCCCGCCGCCATCGCCGGGCACCAGCGACCAGCGTCGGGTGGCTCCTGGTACCGCCCAGTCGGCGGCGCCGAGCGCCGTCAGCAGGAGCAGCACGACAGCAGGGCGCATGGGCAGGTGATACGCCAGCCGACCGGCAGGTGTTGGGTGGCCACGCCTGGGTGCTGGCGGGTCGGGACCGTAGGCGCATCATGGCTGCGATGCTGATGCAATTTTCCGGCATCGCCGGGCAGGGGATGAATCCCCTGGCCCAGCTGATGCGCGCCTGGGGTCACCAGGTCCAGGGTTCCGACCGCAGCTTCGACCAGGGCCATAACGGCGACATCCGCGCCCGCCTGGAGGCCGCCGGCATCCGCATCTTGCCGCAGGACGGCAGCGCCGTGCAGGCCGACGTGCAGCGCTTCATCTATTCGGCTGCGGTCGAGCCCGATACGCCCGAGGCGCAGGCCGCCCGCGCGCTCGGCATTCCCGGCACGCCGCGTCCGGGCCTGCTCGCTGAGGTCGTCGATGCCGGTGGACCGGGCATCGCGGTCAGCGGTACCTCGGGCAAGAGTACGGTGGTCGGCATGCTGGCGTGGATCCTGCGCCGGCTGCAGGTGTCGGCGACGGTGCTGGGCGGCGCTGCCCTCGCCGGCGAGGGCACGGCCGGCGGCTTCGCCGCCGGTCCGCAGGGTGGTCCGGTAGTGGCCGAGGCCTGCGAGAGCGACGGCACCCTGGTCGGCTACCACCCGGCGGTCGGCGTGGTCCACAACATCAGCCGCGATCACGGCGAGGTGCACGAGGTGCGCGCGCAGTTCGCGACCTTCGCCCGCCAGAGCCGCACGCTGCTGGTCAACGCCGGCTGCGCCGAGTCGCTCGCCGCCACGGCCGGGCTGACGCGCACACTCTACGGCACCGGCGGCCACGCCGATCTGCCGCTGGAGGTGGTGGCGGCCGGCCCGCACCGGGCGCGCGGCATTGTCGTGATCGACGGGTGCGAGATCGACCTCGACCTGCCGCAGCCCGGGGCGCACAATCTCGACAACGCCTGCGCTGCTATCGCCGCCGCCCACGCCTGCGGGGTGGATGCCGCCGCTGCCGCCGCGGCGCTGGCCAGCTTCCCCGGCGTGTCGCGCCGTTTCGAGGTGGTGGCGCGTACCGACGAGGGCCTGCGCGTGATCGACGACTACGCGCACAACGGCGCCAAGATCGCCGCCGCGGTCACCGCCGCCCAGGCCGGGGCCGACCGCGTGTTGTGCCTGTTCCAGCCGCACGGCTTCGGCCCGGCCCGCCAGCTGCGTCCCGAGCTGCGCGAGCTGCTGCCCGGTCTGCTGCGCCGCCAGGACCGCTGGTTGTATCTGCCGATCTACTACGCTGGCGGCAGCGTCACCCGCGACATCACCGCCGGCGATCTGGCGCGCGACGCCGGCGTCGACGCGGTCGAGGAACGCAACCAGGCCTTGGCCTGGCTGACCGAGCGGGCTGCGCCCGGCGACACCGTGCTGGTCATGGGTGCGCGCGATCCCGGCCTCGGCGCCTTCACCCGCGCCCTCGCTGAAGCGCTGTAGTGTCGCAGCGGCCCCCATTGCCCGCGCCGCCCCGCCCATATCCCTCCGGTGCCATGACCCGCATCCCCGTCGCTGTCCTCGGTGCCACCGGCTATGCCGGTGAAGGCGCTGTCCGCATCCTCCTCGGCCACCCCGGCTTCCGCCTGGTGCACGTCGGTAGCGACCGGCTCGCCGGGACCGCACTGGGAGATGCCGTCCCCGCCCTGGCCGGCGAGACCGACCTGGTTCTCGGCGAGGATACGCCCGAGGCGATCATCATGAGTGGCGCCAAGGCCGTGATCCTGGCCAAGAAGAGCCCGGAGGTCACCAAGGTGGTGCCGGAGCTGCTCAAGAAGGGTCTGCGTCTGGTCGACATCGGCGCCGAGTTCCGGCTGCGCTCGCCCGAGGCCTACGCCAAGTGGTACAAGGAGGAGCACGCCTGCCCCGACCTGCTGGCCAAGGCGGTCTACGGCCTCAGCGAATGGCGGCCGGTCGAGATCGCCGCCGCCAAGCTGGTCGGCAATCCTGGCTGCTACGCCACCTCGATGCTGCTGCCCCTGCTGCCCCTGGCCAAGGCCGGGCTGATCTACCGCACCGCCCCGGTGGTGGCGGTCGGCTACAGCGGCATGTCCGGCGCCGGCAAGCGCTTCCTCGAATCGAACAACAATCTGTTTTACGCGGTGAACGAGAACCTGCACAGCTACAAGGCCGCTGCCCACCAGCACACCGGCGAGGTCGACCAGGAGCTTGCCCTGGGCGCTGGCCATGCGCTGCATTGCACCTTCGTGCCGCATCTCGCGCCGATCACGCGCGGCATCCATACCACCATCAGCCTGACCCTGGGTGCTGGCATGTCGCTTGGCCAGGTGCAGGACGCCTGGCGTTCGGCCTACGCCGGCAAGCGTTTCATCCGCCTGCGCGACGACCCCAAGCAGGTCGAGGTCGCCAACGTCGCCGGCACCAACTGCATCGACTTCGCGGCCGTCACCGACGGGCGCACCCTGATCATCACCAGCGCCCTCGACAATCTGGTCAAGGGCGCGAGCGGCCAGGCGGTGCAGAATCTCAACCTGATGTTCGGATTGCCGGAAGATCAAGGCCTGCTGGCCCGCGCGATCTGATCTGGCTGCATCAGACTAGAAATCGCAGTTCGTCGTTCGTCGTTGCGGCCACGCTGGTTGCGCTCAGGGACACCAATTCCCATCCAGGTGACACTGATGTGGTCCGTTTTCTCGTCGTATGTCCATGCGGAACAACGAACGACGAACGACGAACTCTACTGCGTTGTCTAGAATCAGGGGCTTCGGCCCGTGTCGCTTGGCGACGGGGTGTATTGCGCGAACCAAGTGCTGATCGCCGCCGTCGGTCCGCGTAGCAGCGCCTGTCGCTCGGCCGGATCGGTGAGCATGCCGGCGCAGCGCCAATAGCGCACCAGTTGCTTGGCTTTGGGACAACCTGCACCCATCGCTGCGAGGTAGGCGCAGGCCCAGGCCGCCGCCTCGCTGGCGTCGGGGGGCGGGCCGCCAGCCGCTTGGCGGAAGATGAATGGATCGGCGAGCGCGGCGCGGCCGATCATCACCGCATCGACGCCGGTCTCCTGGCGCATGCGCGCGACGTCGGCTGCGGTCTCGATGCCGCCGTTGCCGATCAATGGGACCGGCCGGGCGCAGCGGGCCAGGGCCTCGCGTGCTTCGACCAGCCAGGCCCAGGTCGCTGGCTCGTCGTACGAAGTGATGCGCAACCGGGCGTGCAGGGTGACGGCAGCGGCGCCGGCTTCGGCGGCGGCGGATACCAGTTCGCGCAGGTGCTGCGGCGAGGAGATGCCGGCACGCAGCTTGGCGGTAACCGGCAGGCCGGTGGCACCAGCGGCGGTGGCGACGATGCGGGCGATGCGGTCGGGATGGGCGAGCAGGGCGGATCCGGCGCACTTGCTGAACACCACCGGGGCGGGACAGCCGAAATTGAGATCGATCCAGGCCGCGCCGGCGCGCTCGGCGTTGGCCACGCTGGCCGCGAGATGGAGGTCATCAGGCGTCATCAGCTGGATGGCCACCGGCACGCCGAGAGCCGGTCCGAGGTCGCGCCGGCAGACCCTGGCCGGTGTGGGTGCGACGGTGATGCGGATGAACTCGGCGACGGCGGCGCCAAGGCCGCCGAGCGGTGCGATCAGGCCGCGGAAAGTACGATCAGTGATCCCTTCCATCGGCGCCAGCAGGACCGGCGGGTCGATGGCCACGGCCCTGGTCGGGCCGGCGAGCCGCAGCATCAGCGCGGAATGATGTGGAAGAACTGGTTCAGGCGCAGGATCTGCAGGTTCTTGACGATGCGGGCATCGGGTCGGTCGAGGACCAGCCGTTCCGTCCCCTGTTCGCCGTAGTACTGCTGCAGCTGCATGATGCCGGCGAAGAAGGTCGAGCTGAGCAGCCCGCAGCCCGAGCAGTCGACCACCACCTTGGTGAACGGTCCTGGATGCAGGACCTGCACCTGCTGGGCCCAGTCCTGATGCACATTGCCCGAGTCGAAATCCTTGCGCACGGTGACGGTCAGCACGCCATTCGAGGCTTGCGTATCGACGGCGCGGAGGGGGGTACCAGAGCCTGCTGCGGACATCCCTATTAAGATAACGTCGGCTCCGGCCAGGGGAATACGCAACGGGCGGAACTGCTCAGTACATCCCGGAGCTGCGGAATTCCCCTGGACTGACGCCGACGATGCGGCGGAAGGCGCGGCAGAAGTAGGCCGCGTCCTGGTAGCCGCAGCGCGTGCCGACCTCGGCCACGGTCAGGCGGGTCTCGCGCAGCAGGCGGGTGGCCTCGCGGGCGCGCAGATCGGCCAGCCATTGTGATGGGGTGGTGCCTTCCGCGCGGGCGAAGCTGCGGGCGAAGTGGTGCCGGCTTAGGCCGGCGACCCGGGCCAGGTCGGAGACGCCAATACCGTCGGCGAAGCGCGCGCGGCCGTGGCGTTTTGCCGTCTCGACCGCGGGATGGCGGGGGCCTGCGCCGGGATCACCCAGCACCTCGGCGCACAGCGCCATGGCCAGGCGGTAGGCGTGCGACGATGACGTCCATGGGTCGCGGATCGCTCCGGTCATGCCGGCGATCGCGACCTCGACAGCGAGGGCCAGCGAGGGCGAGCCGTCCGCCAGGTCGATCAGTGGTCCGCGTCGGGCCACCACCGAGCGCCAGGCACGCATCACCTCGCGGCCGGTCAGGCAGAGGTAGAAGTGGCGCCAATGGTCGCCGCTGGCCAGCCAATAGCGGTTGTCGTGCGGGAACCACAGCAGCATAGCCTGGCCGGGCAGCACGGTATGCCTGGCCCCGTCGAAGGCGAGCTGGCCGCGACCGGCCAGGGTGTACTGGAAGAGGCAGAACTCGGCACTGCCGCGCTTCAGCCCGTGCCAGTCGTAGTCGTTGCTGCGTTCCTCGTAACCGGTTGCGGTGATAAGGGCATGCAGCGACGGGCGGCCGGCGTAGACCGGGCCGCCGAGGCGCATGCCGACGGCCTCCAGCCGACTGAGCACAGAAGTACCACAGATATCACTGTCGTCCTGTTCTACCATAATTTGACAGATTATGCTATACGCCAGGAATACCAACCATGACAACCGCCGCCTCCGCCAGCAAGAAGATCACCTTCATCGGTGCAGGTTCGATCGGCTTCACCCGCACCCTGCTGCGCGACCTCATGTGCGTGCCCGAGTTGCGCACGCGCTTCGACATCGCCTTCACCGACATCGACGAGCGCAACCTCGACATGGTCCGCCAGCTATGCCAGCGCGACCTCGACCACAACGGCGTGGCGGTGAAGATTCAGGCGACCACCGACCGGCGCGCCGCGATCACCGACGCCGACTACGTCTTCTGCGTCGTGCGCGTCGGCGGGCTGGAGGCCTTCGCCACCGATGTCGACATCCCCTTGACCTACGGCATTGACCAGTGCGTCGGCGACACCCTGTGCGCTGGCGGTATCATGTACGGGCAGCGCGGCATCGCCGCCATCCTCGGCTTCTGCAAGGACATCCGCGAAGTGGCCAAGCCCGGCTGCCGGCTGTTCAACTACGCCAACCCGATGGCCATGCTGACCTGGGCGGCCAACGTCTTCGGCAAGGTGCCGACCGTCGGTCTGTGCCATGGCGTCCAGGGCGGCCATCGCCAGATCGCTGAATGCACCACCAACTGGGCACGCAAGCAGGGCCTGATTGGCGCTGAAGAGAACGTCGCCAAGACCGACATCGACATCATCTGCGCCGGCATCAACCACCAGACCTGGTACGTCACGGCGACCTGGCGCGGCATCGACCTGATCCCGAAAATGTTGGAGCTGTTCGAGGGGCACCCGACCTTCCCCGCGACCGAGAAGGTGCGCATCGATGTGCTGCGTCGCTTCGGCTACTACTCGACCGAGTCGAACGGCCACCTCAGCGAATACGTCGCCTGGTACCGCAAGCGTCCCGAGGAGATCCAGCGCTGGATCGACACCGGCAGCTGGATCAACGGCGAGACCGGTGGTTACCTGCGCGTCTGCACCGAGGGCCGCAACTGGTTCGAGAAGGAGTTCCCCGAGTGGTTGGCCCAGCCGCCCAAGAGCTTCGACGCCAAGGAGCGCAGCGGGTCGCCGAGATGGTGATCGAGCGCGCCAAGCGCCTGGTCGAGCACAAGAAAGACGTGGTGATCCTGCTCGACTCGATCACCCGCC
>JBBREK010000024.1:0-27040 GCA_038203025.1 Planctomycetota bacterium | reverse complement strand
CAAGATGATCCTGGCGCGCTCCACCAGTCGCGCCTGTTCGGTGCGACTGGTGGAAAGCCGCATCAGTTCGAGCCGTTGCTCAGGAGTGCAGGTCAGAACCAGGGCGACACGTGGCATAGGCTGTCTCCTGCCCGCGAGGGGTTGGCGTCAGACTATACACTAGTCAATTAGTGCAATTAGTGCAATTAGATACTAGGAATGACAACGGGTTTTCGATTTGAGTCTCCTCGATAGCAGACTTGTCGTGCAGATACAGCGAATTCAACGGACTTTTCTCGAAACACGTCAAGCTCAGAACCTGCGAGATCTGCCAGAGGCTGAGATGCTCCAACTTCATCCTCTTGCGCAGGATCGCGATCAGGACGTAGACACTCATGGCGATCCAGACCTGGGTCTTCACTACTTTCTCGGAGGCCCCAAAGAACGCCTTGATGTGCAGATGCCATTTCAACCATTTGAAGAACAACTCGACCTTCCACCGTGCCTTGTAGTGGCCCGCAATGCCATGCGCCGGCAACACGAAGTCGTTTATGACGAATACCAGTGTCTTCTTCGTCTCGACGTTCCGGAATGGAATGCGCCGCAGTCGCTCCGGGTAGGCCGCTGCAGTCTTTACGCCGTCAGCCTTGACGATCCAGTCCGATCGCACGCTGGTAGTCTTGTCGACGGATTTGGATTGGATGTGTCGCAGTTGCAGCGTCGTCTTGAGGGGCGTAACGAAGAACGAACCCGCGAGATGAAGTCGGTGAAAGCGTTCCAGGTCCTGATATCCCTGATTCATGATGTAGTAGGCTCCGGGCTCTGGCGTGAGCACGTCCAGGGCGTTAACATCGTAAAATTTACTGTCTGTTATGTGGATAAATGTCGCGTTGGATCCGCGCAAAACGATCAGGGTGCGCAGCTTTACTGCTGCGTATCTGCCCTGTTTATCCAGGTTGCGGCTTGAGCCGGTGATCGCTATGATCTCTTCCCGGAGGCATCATGGCAGGCAAGGGATTCGTGGTGGTCGAGGTGGTCGAGGTGAATCAGCGTCGGCGCGGTCTGCCTGACCGTCATCGTCGGGTGGTTGTCGAATTGAACGGCGGCACCCGTCTCGGGTTCTCATCAGCGTCGTCTCCCCATGTCGTCCGGGCTGTAGTCGTGGCGGTGCTTGGCCTGCAGAGGCGGTGATGCTGAACTTCTCGTCATCTCGCCGTATCTTCCTGGCACGGTCGGTGACCGATATGCGTCGGGGCATCGACATGCTGGCGTCGATGGTGCTGGGAGTACTGAACGGCGATCCACGTTCAGGCGATTGCTTCGTGTTCGTCGGCCGAGACCGGCGGCGTCTCAAGGTGCTGGTCTGGGACCAGGGAGGCTATTGGCTCTGCGCCCGCCACCTTGACGCCGGGACCTTCGGCCTGCCACCGATGGATGACCCGAGTGCAACCCGCGTGGTGCTCTCGTCCGCTCGCATGCATCTGCTGTTGGGCGGCATCGATTTTCGATCTGCGCGCTATCGCAAACGCATTCTGCATTGAGGGGCATGCGGCGCTGATGTCGGATGACACGCGACGATTCTCTTGATAAAATCTGCGCATCGTGAACGACGACTGCGAACAACTGCGAGCCGAGATTGAGCACCTGAAAGCCGCGCTCGCCAGCCAGGTCGTCGAGATCGCCGACCAGCGCAAAGCCATCGACAGCATGCGCTCCTACATCCTGAGGTTGCTTCGAGGTCGATTCGGCCGCTCCACCGAAAAGCTCCTCGGCATCCCCGAGACCGACCAGCAGTTGATCGCTGAGGTCGAGGCATTCATTAATGCCGAGCGTGCCGTTGCGCCTGCCGTCGCTCCTGCTCCCGCCACCGTGCCTGAGTCGCCATCCGCCGCGCCGGAACCCGCCGCCATCCAGCCAGCTCCGGAAAAGAAGCTCCCTGTGCAACGCGGCAGCCGCCAGCGTCCGAGCGAGGCGTTCCCAGCCTTGGAAGTGCGCACCAGCACCAAGGATCTGCCCGAGGCGGAGCGCCTGGACGCCACCGGCAAGCCGATGGTGAAGTGCGGCGAGCAGGTGACCGAAACGATCGTCTTCACCCAGCCCGAGGTCTTCATCGACCGCACAGTGCATGTCCGCTACCGTTCCAGCGACGAGATCGACGCCGATGGTCGCGCTGCGACCATCGGCGTCCCGGTGCCTGAGCGGATCGTGGACGGCGGCATGCTCGCCGATGCGACCGTGCAGGCGATCGTCATCGGCAAGTTCGCCGACTCGACGCCCGCCAACCGCACGCTCGAGATCATGGCCCGCAGCGGCTGCCGCCTGTCGAGTTCGGTAGTCGATGGAGCCATCGCTGCCTGTGGTGATCTCCTGGCCCCGATAGCCCAGGAGATCCGCTGCGATCTGCGCAACTCTGCCGTGGTCAGCGCCGACGCCGCGATGATGCGCTGCCGCGATCCCGAGCTGCACCGGAAGTGTCGACGGACCCCGATCTACACCGTCACTGACGGCACCCAGGCCTGGTACCACTGGGCGCCGGACGAGACCCACGTGCATGCGGCCGCGGTTGTAGCCGGCCTTTCCTCCTGGCTGATCACCGATGGCTGGAGCGGATGGCGAGGAGCCACCGCCATCGGCGCCCGACTTGCCGGCTGCTGGGCGCACGCCCGCCGGCCGTTCGCCCGCATCGAGGACGACGACCCCGACGCCAGGGCCATGGTCCTGCTGGTCCATGAACTCTACGAGATCGAGCGCCGTGCTGACCTGGCCGAAGCATCGCTCGCCGAGCGAGCTCGACTGCGTGATGCCCTGTCGCGGCCGATCACCGATCACATCCGCGCCTTCGCCTTGCGCCTGGATGCCAAGCATCCCGGGCGTGGCAACGACCACCCCTGCGGAAAGGGCGCCCGCTACATCTTCAACCAGTGGTTCGACCTGGCCAAGTTCCTCGACCACGCAGAGTTGCGTCTCGACAACAATCTGGTCGAGGGTGACCTGCGCATGGTCGCACTGATCCGCAAGAACAGTCTCTTCCTCGGTGCGGCAAGTGCCGGCCCGCGTTTCGCCACTTGCCTCAGCGTCCTACGCTCATGTCGCCTGGCCCGCATCAACCCGGCCGACTACCTCCAGGCCGTCACCCCGATACTGATCCAGCACCGCCGCCTGATCGCCCGACTGCCAGCGCTGGACCTCGCTGACCTCACGCCCAAGAGATGGGCGGCAGCCGACGGTCAGAAACTTCGCAAGGCCTGTTGAACTGGGCATACGGGCGAAACAGGGCAGATACCATATATACAGCGTTGTTACCACCGACCATCCTAGAGTCGTGCAGGTTATGTCACCAATTCTGCATCGATGGAAATAGAGTCACATTACACAAATATGACTCCTGTTTCAGCAGAAGCGATGAGTAAAAATGCGATATTAAACCTGCCAGTTTTTCTTCGTACGACGGTCCAGGTGGCTGTCGTTCAACAACCAAGCTTCCGTCTCCAGCCAGTCCCTGACGTCGTGTCCGGGAACTGATCCATGATCGACATAGCTATAGTACGCAGCGACAGTCTGTGCATCTGGAGTAGGTTCATATTCCGAGTAACTATCGAGGGTTGTGTCCACAGAGAGGTTTTGAGGGATGTCAGGTGTGTGTTCCATGTCTACATGATATCAACTGAAGGATAAAAATTAGTGGGTTAATCCGCTGATGAGGCTTTACCAGTACGGTCGCAGGCGTTTTTGTGGGGCCAATGCGCCACGAGCATGTGAAATCATCATGAGAGAGTGAGTGCCATCGGTTGGTAGGGATAAGACCCCATCACCGGCGGCGCATCTGCAAGATAACGTATCGTCGCTTCGATCCTCTACCACTAGAGGACGGGGCAATCCAAAGGCCAGATGGCCAAAACGAAGGGCTTCCTCATGTCCGACACCGTCTTCATCGGCATCGATCTTGGCACTAGCCGCACGACGATTGCCACCTCCACGGGCGTTCACGAGACCGTCTGGTCCTACGTCGGATACCCTCGAGATCATGTCGCCAGAAAGAAGTTCGGCGGCAGGGATGTCATCTTCGGCAAAGAGGCCCTTGATGGACGCCTGGCCCTGGACCTTTATCGACCGATGGCCGGCTCATCGGTGAAACGCAGGGGCGCGCTCGACGACGCTAAACGCAAGAAGGCGATCAAGGATCTGCTCGAGCATGTCGTCAAGGTGGCCAAGATCCCGTATGATGCGACCGTCTTCGCTATGATCGGCGCCCCGGCCGAGGCGTCCATTGATGGCAAAGCTGCCATCCTGTCGGCAGTCGCAGACTGCATTGACTCGGTCATCATCTGCTCGGAGCCGTATGCCGTCGCCTACGGACTCGACTTCATCGATAATACCTTGGTCATCGACAGTGGTGCAGGAACCACGGACTTATGCCGTCTGCATGGCACCATGCCGAAGCCGGAGGATCAGCGGACACACGAGATTGCCGGCGACTCCATTGACCTGGAGCTGGCTCGGCTGATCAAGGAGAAGTACCCCGAGGCGCAATTCTCGATCAACATGATCCGCTCGTTCAAGGAGCGGCACTCCTCGGTGTCGACCAACATGGATCCGGCAATCGTCGTCATGCCAGTCGCAGGACGTCCACAGAAGTTCGATATAACCGAGCTGGTCTACAAGGCCTGCTACACCCTGGTGCCGCCGACCGTCGCCGCACTGCAGGAATTGATCGGGACCTACGATCCCGAGTTCCAGGTGCAGATGCGTTCAAATATCCTGCTCGGCGGAGGTGGATCGGTGATCAAGGGGCTCGGTCTGGCGATCGAGACGGCGCTGGAGGAGTACGGCGGCGGTCACGTCACCACGGTTGAAGAACCACAGAACGCCGGCGCCAACGGCGCTTTGAAATTCGCTCTCGATATGCCGGATGAATTCTGGCAGGAGTTCCGATCGAACAACCGCATGGCGCTGGCGGCAGTGTAGTCCAGGTCGGTCCGCAACAACCATCACCTGCTGTCGACGCGGAACATCATGCTTTCAAGCTCGCTCCCCATCGTGCGGCCGGTGGACCGTGCACGACTGCTGCTATCGGTGTCAGATCCGTTTTTCGTGGCCGGTTCGCTTTTTTTGTCGACGCACCTGCACTCGGGAGCAGGGGCTAGTGACACCGGCCTGTATCACGGACTCGCCGTGAGTCTGTTGCCAGCGGTCGCCCTGCTATTCCCCATCTTCGGCGCCTATGCATCTAGAGGGATGCTGGATCCGCTGCGCGCCAGCCTGCAGGCAGTCAAGGGCCTGATTGTGATCGTCCTACTGACCTGCCTAGCGGCATGGGCTTTATCAAGCGGTGGAAACTGGGACATTCTCATGCTTTGGCCAGGATTGGCCTTCCTCGGCATATGCGCCACGCGCACCGCATTCTTCTCCGTCCAGGCCTTGAACAGGCCGCACGGAGATACGCATCAGTCCGTCCTGCTGATCGGCCCAGCACGGCAATGCGACGCTTTCGCCAAGCATCTAACTGACAGTCCCGGTCTCGGAATGCGTGTCGTCGGGACCTGCAGCGACGAACTGATCCTGGACCACGGAGAACTGCCCTCGACATCGATCGCAGACTGCGCTGGCCTGGCGGAGCGTCTATCCTGCCAGCGCATATTCATCTGTACCGGACTGGATGATCGCGTGTTGGTGACGCAAGTCCTGCAGCTGACCCTCCACCTGGCCATCCCGATTCACCTCGCCCCGGACTTATCCGACATTCCAGTCTTCTGCCTGCGCGCCGGCGAACTTGCCGGCCGGCCGGTGCTCAATCTCAGCGACAGCCCGCTGTCCGACACCGCCCTGGCGGTCAAGTGGATCGAGGACAAGATTCTCGGTACGCTGTTCCTGCTCATCGCCAGTCCGGTGATGCTGGGCGTGGCGGTGGCGATCAAGTTGGTCAGTCCGGGGCCGGTGCTGTTCTCGCAGCCGCGCCACGGGCTCGGCGGCCGTGAATTCCGCGTCTTCAAGTTCCGTTCCATGCACCATGCCGCCGGTCCTTTCGTGCCACCGGCACTGACACTGCAGCGCAAGGCACCGCCGCAGCCTGTGCCCATCATGATCGCAGCGACGGTGGATGATGACGATGAACTGGACCCGCATGATCTCAGCATCGACCTGCTCGCATCCGCGATCGCTCCGTCCGTCCGCGGCAGCATCTCGTTATTTGCCCCGCCGGAATCGACGAAGCCCGTTCGACCATCTGCAGCCAAACCCCTGCCCGCTGCGGTCGGAGACCTCTCTCCTGACCAGTTCAAACAGGCGACTACCGACGATCCGCGAATCTTCCCTCTCGGCCGTTTCCTCCGCCGCAGTTCACTCGATGAACTACCACAGTTCCTCAATGTCCTGCTCGGCGATATGTCGATCGTCGGACCCAGGCCGCACGCCATCCGGCACAACCAGCAGTACATCGTCGAGATCTCCGATCTGATGCGGCGGCATCTGGTCAAACCGGGCATCACCGGTCTGGCGCAGATCAGCGGTGCCCGCGGCGAGACCAGATCGGTCGAGGAGATGCGTCGGCGCATCGCCTTCGACCTCGTCTATATCCGCACCTGGTCGCTGCTGCTCGATCTCAAGATCATCGGCATGACCGTCATCCACGGATTCTTCAACCGCCAACCGTAATGGGCAGCAGCACCATGCACATCGCCATCTATTCCCACAACTACTGGCCCGAACCAACCGGCATCCCGTATTACAACACCAGTCTGTGCCGCTGGCTGGCGCAACGGCGCGGTTGGCAGGTGACGATGCGCACCGGTATGCCACACTACCCGTGGTGGCGGGTACCGGCTGCCTATGCCAACCGTGACTACCGCCATGGGCGCGCAGATGAGCAGGCTGACGGCGTGACGATCGAACGCGTCCGGCACTTCGTCCCCCCCCCGCCTCCCACCTGCCTCGGGCGCATGCGTCTCGATGTCAGTTGGCTACTGGCGGTGGCTTGGCGCAGCCTGTGGACGAAAAAACGGCCTGATGCGGTCGTGCTCATCGCCCCGCCATTCCTTATCGGTTTGCTTGGCCTGTGGCTGCGACTACGCTGGCGCGTCCCGGTCGTCTATCATGTGCAGGACCTCCAGGTCGATGCCGCAATGGAGTTGGGCATGATGCCGCCGATCCTCGCGCGCCTGCTACTGGCGACCGAGCGGCTAATCCTGGGCAATGTCGATCTGGTGACGACCATCTCTCCGGCGATGCGCCACCAGTTGCTTGCCAAGACCGATGGCAACCGGCGTGTCGTCATGTTCCCCAACTGGGTCGACGGTCGGGCGATGTGCCCGTGGCCAGGCGCCAACCGCTTCCGTCAGGCGTGGAACCTGCCGGCTGATGCGCTGGTCGCGATGTATGCTGGAAACCTCGGGCGAAAGCAGGGGTTGGAAGTGCTGATTGCCGCGGCCGCCCTGCTGCCGCCGACCCTGACGGTGGTGATCGCCGGTGCCGGTGGCGAGCGCGCCGAGCTGGAGCGGCTCGCAGCCAGTCTGGCACCCGGCCGCATCCGCTTCTGTGATCTGGTCGATGCCGTAGATTTGGCTGAGTTCCTCTCTGCTGGCGACATCCACTGCGTGGTTCAGCGCGCGGTCGTCGCCGGCGCGGTGATGCCGTCGAAGCTGCTCAACATCATGGCGGTTGCCCGTCCGATGGTGGTCACAGCGCTGGCCGAGACTGACCTGGCCGAAGCGGTGCAGGCGGCTGCAGCCGGGATCGTCGTCGCGCCCGATAATCCCGCAGCTCTCGCTACGGCGATCACCGCCCTTGCTGCGGATCCCGCACGCCGCGCCGCGGCCGGAGCCTCAGCCCGGGTCTGGGTGCTGGATGCGTTCGGCATCAATCGCGTCCTGGCGCGGTTCGCAGCCCGTCTGCACCAGCTCTCCGCCCGGGTCAAGGCTGGTATTCAGCGCTCGACGACGAAGCGCACGCGCTGGCTCCAGGTCTCGCCGCTACGCAGCAGCGCGATGCGCAAGCATCGTACTGGCGCTGAGGCGATCTTGGCGATACCCGTGGTGAGCGGCGTGGTGATCTCCGCCTCGACCATCCCGTCCCAGGCGATCCCGATCGTGCCGTCAACGGTGTTGAACCGCGCTGCTCCGGGAGCGATAGCCACGACCTCGGCGCTAGGTGCCAGCATCAGCAAGGGCAGACTAAGGGCCGGAGCCTCCAGGCCGGGCAGGGCGACTTCGACGGAGAGCTCCAAGCTGCCCGCGGCCAAACCGTAGGTCCAACTGACCGACGCAGCCGGAGTGGTGGTGGCGCGACCGGTGATGCGGAACACCTGCCCCGGCTCAGTCCAGGCCAGGGTGGCCACCTCGCGACCGCTCCACCACCACGCTTGGTCGAGGCGCCCGAAGACGCAGGCGTGGGTGAGGTCGTCAGCGGTCGCCACACCGTTATTGCCGACCGGACTGCCGTCCTCGAAATGGGTGTTGTGCTGCGAGAGCAGGAAGGTTCCGGTGGATGCGCTCCACAAGGCCGAAGGCGCGCCGCCCATGCGGCAGCTGGAGGCCGGCGGCGGTGCTCCTGGCGCACCCCAGAAAACCAGCCCGTAGAGCGAGCCCTGCTTCCAGGCAACCTGCCCCGGCACTTCCCACAGTCCGGACGCGGTCCGGCACGGGATCTCCGCCGGGGTGGCGACGGGCAGCCTGGCGGCGCGCACGGCTTCGTGGGTCCACGCCGCCGGCACGCCTCGACCGGGCCGGTCCCATCTGGCGTCCCCGAATGGAACCAGCTCCGCCAGGGCACGGAGGGCCCAGTCGGCGCGGTTGACGAAGTGCGGCATCATTCCCGCGACGCCGATGCCGGTTGTCGGCTCTGGGGTGAGCAGCCATTGCGCTGCGGCCAGCGGGAAGGCCTCGCGGGCCAGTTTCGTCCCCGGCCAGCCCTGGCCGGCGAATGAGAACACCTTGCGCGTCATCATCGCGGTCGGTCCGACGACGGTGCCATCGGGCTGCGGCAGCCAATGGCAGGCGGTGAAAGCCAGATTCTTTGCGATCGCGTCATGCAGCATGCTTAGCACCGCCGGATCGGCGTCTGGCAGGGCGCCGTAGTCGCGCCAGGCCTCGACCAGGCAGGTGCCAGAGATGGCGTCGTAGTTCCCATCCGGACCCGAATCTTCGAGAAACCATCCGGCTGGATGCTGGCCGAACCGGTTTGTGGATATCGCTGGATGCGCCAGCAACTCGCGGGCCTGGCGTTCGAACCAGCGGCGGAAGCGGATCTCACCGGTGGCACGGTAGACCGTGAGATGGGCCAGCGTCACATGCCACATCTGGTTGGTCAGATAGCCACGGTAGTCGGCAAGGCGGTCGCCGACCGCGATCAGGCCATCGCGCCAGATCGCCTCTGCTTCAGCATCGAGCCGCGGGCGCAGTAGGGCGTAAGGTCCAGCCAGCGACCCCAGGTAGACGAAGAAGGCATGGGTTATCGGATAGCCGTTGCGCGCAATATCGCCTTCTCGGATCAGGTCGTCGCCCTGCAGACGGGAGAGATGGTAGAAGGCGAGCAGCGTCGCCCGGTTGATCAGGGCCTGATTGCCGTGCGCCGGATTTAGCGCCGTGTCGCTGTCGATCGCCGTTGCCAGGCCGAGGGCGTCGAAGAGTGAGAGCGCCGGACCGTGCAAGGTGCCGTCTGTGGTTCCGCCCAGGCTGCCGAAGGCGACAGCGGCCGGATCAAGGATCTGCGCTGCGCAGGCGGCCCGCAGATTGGAAAGCGGACCGTAGGCGCCGTAGAGTTGCAGCGCGGCGATCGGATTGGGGACGTTGACCGGCAGCTCGGCCGGGAATACCAGATGCGGGTCGAGGTCACCCAGCGCCGCCGCCACCATCCAGCGTCGCGCCCGCGCCTGAAGCGGTCCCATGACGATGCGGCCGGAGGCCTCGCTCGTACCTCCGCGCAGATCAGCAGCACTGACCGGGTCAGGACAGATGAGCCCCGGAAGGCCGTCGACAGCGATCGCCTTGGCTTCCGGCGACACCGCGAGGTGTATCGCTGTCGTCACCGGCAGCCCTGCCCAGCGCCACAGCCGACGCGAGCCTTCCGCTGTTCCAGGAAGCGGCTCGCCGTCGGCATCGCTGAGTGCAACGCTGCCGCCACCGATCGCTTCGATCAGCACTTCGCCAGTGCCGGGGGGAACCCACAACCAGCCGGCGCGTCCGGTCCCGGCCGACTGGCCGAGTGCCATCTCGCCGCGTACGCCCCAAGCGCTGGCGGGTGGAATGGTGAAAACGATGCGGTCGCCGTTGCGTCCGCCTTGCAGCGACACCCGCCAGATGCCGGCTGGACCAGACGGAACCGGCAGTGCGACGCGCGCCTGGTCGACGTCCTGCTCGGTCAGGTCGCTCCACGCCACGGTCCGGCCATCCGGGTCCATGACCGTGAGCAGCGTGATTGGCGGCAGAACATCGTCCTTACCCAGGGCAGTGGTGCGCTCCACGGTCACCAGCCCTGGTCCTGGCGCTGGGTAGCGGGCGAGCATACCGCACCCACTTACCCCGCCGCCCATCTTCCACAGCACGCACTCCACCTCGACGCCGCGGGCTGTCGCGGCAAGGAGCAGGCAGGCCAACAGTTGTAGTCGAATCATGAGTAAACCTCCACTGGTACCGGCATGCTGCGCCTGACCGTCATCACCGCAACGCCGAGGATCAGCGCCGATTCGCACGCCAGTGCAACAACCACCGCGGTGGCGTCGCCGGAAAGTCCGACCAGGACGACGGCGCTTAGGATCAGCACCGTGTCGAGAATACTGAGCATGAGGATGCGCTGGAAATTCCCGAGCGCCTCAAGGTGGGCCTTGGCCAGAGCGTAGGACAGGCGTAGGCCGATCGACAAGCTGAGCCAACGCAGCATGCCTGCTGCCTCGCGCCAGCGTTCGCCCCATACCAGGACCATGGCCCACGGTCCGGCCGTCATTAGCACGGCAACCATCGGTAGGATGATGCTCAGCAGGCGTCGGCACTCTCGTTTCGACGTCTCATGAAAGCGGTGCGCCGTCCCTCGATGGGCGAGAAGGCGGGGGATGACCTCCAGGGCGATCAGTGGCAGGACCAGTACACCAAGCTGTCCGGCTATGCGGCCGGCAAAGGCGAAGCTGCCGGCTGCCGCCGTGCCAATCAGGTTGCCGATTGCGATCGCCGAGCAGTTCACTTCTATGCCGACCAACAGGGAAATTCCCAGGGTGGTAAGCAGCCGTCGCGGCAACCAGGGTGGCATGCGCCAACCGCCGGCTGGCGGTCCGGGCTCGAACCGGGCAAGTAGGAGGACCGAGACTAGTACCGCTGCCACCTCGCCGAACACCAGGCTCCACATCCCCGCACCAAGCAGCGCCGAGCCGATCAAGACAAGGCTACGCGCAGAGCATTCGCAGACGGTGACTACCGCGATGGCAGCGCTGCGCCCCGACAGCGACAGGAGGCTGATACGCAGGTTGGCCATCACCCGCAACAACGAAAGCATGGCGATGCAGGCCAGTGGGGCGACAGCAACCGTGAGGCCCACCGCCGGCAGCACGACTATGGCAACCACACAGCTGCCTAGCGATCCCAGGAGTAGCCAGTTGCGCAGGATGCCGGCGGTAGCCGACGGATGTTCCCGATCCTGCAACGCCAGGCGGGCATGGTCGGCAGATTGGAACGGGGTCGACAGTCCGGCGATCCCGGCTGCGACCACGAACAGGCCGACTTGTTCGGGCACAAGCAGGAACCCCACTCCCAGTTGGGTGGCGACGGTCAGAACCCGGTTGATGGCATTCGCGACCAGGATCCAGGGGATCGTCACCGGCATCAGGCCTGGTAGATCGCCAGCAGATGCTCGGCGCAGATCCGCACGTTGAAGCTGTGTGCGACGTGCGCGGAGATCCGTGCCGGTGCGTGATCGGCGTGCGCAGCGATGATCGCAGCGCGGATCTCCGCCACCGAAAATGGATCAATCAGACGGCCGAAGCCGGTGAAGTAGTCGGGCGGACCACCGTTTCTGGTAATGACTACTTCACATCCGCGCGCCCCGGCCTCAAGCGCCGACAGGCCGGTGCCCTCGTGTAGGCTGGGCAGAACAAAGACGCGGGAGCGATAGTAGAGATCGTCTCGTTCGGCGGCACTGAGGAAGCCGCGGATGCGGATGTTCGGAAAGGGCAGAGCGGCCGCCTGGATCGCCGGCAGGCTACTCTCGTCGCACGGACCCGCGATGGTCAGCGGCAGTCCGGTGGGACCGGCAGCCGCGATCAGTCGCAGCACATTCTTCCGCGGCTGACCGAAGGCGCTGAGGTGGAAGATGCCCTCGCGGTCGGTGGCCACGGCGCGGAGCGCGTCGACACCGTCGAGGTCGATGCCGAGATGCACGACATGCACCTTGCCTGGAGCGATGCCGAGTCCGCGCACCACCCGCTCATACTCATGCCGCGAGCGTACCACCACCGCATCAGCCAGTCGGGCCTGGCGA
The DNA here is from genome assembly GCA_038203025.1 of Planctomycetota bacterium. Lineage (GTDB taxonomy): Bacteria > Planctomycetota > UBA11346 > UBA11346 > UBA11346 > UBA11346. The sequence goes on along the minus strand of JBBREK010000024.1, from coordinate 14,605 downwards.
CGAAACTCCCCCTGGACGCTGAATAGGCGACCGTTGACCGTCCCCAGCCAGGCAGCCAAGCGGTAGGACAACTGGTTCTGGTTGGAGTCGATGGTGGTCGAAAATACCAGCCGGCGCGGTGCTGCCTGCCGCGCGGCGGTGATGCCCGACAGTGGCAGGCCGCCATAGAAGAAGTGCACCACGTCGAGCGATCCGCGTTCGACGACCGTCCACGGCGAGAGCAACTCGACCGAGTGGCCGAGGGCGGCCAGTCCGCGCTGCTTGAGCAACGCCTCCTGGCGAACCCCATTGCCCCGGGAGAAGCAGTAATGCGCGGGGAGGACGAAACCAATGCGGGTCATCGGCCACCAGGACGGGTCAAAGTCACCTCAGAACCGGCGTTCAGGAACGTTGATCATGTCGCCCGGCGCCAGGACAGGATCCTCGCCGTCACCGGCGAGGATGGCCACGACATCGACCACCTGCGCCGGCTGCCCAGCGCGCAACAGCCGTACCTGGGACATGCGCGCATATTTGTCGAAACCACCGACCAGGCTGATCGCACGTGTCACCGTCAGATTCAACTGTCCGAAGGGGACACTGCCAGGCTGCTTGACCTGACCGCTGACATAGATGCGGCCGAGACGGGCCACCAGGATCAGGTCGTTGGGCAGCAACGCCACATCGATCGGTTGCTCGCCATCCATCTGCACCGGCAGGACGATAGAGCCACCGTTCCCGACCTCGCGCATGACCATGATCCGGCGCCGATCGGCGTCATCGACGAGACCGCCGGCCTCACTGATGAGGCGGATGGCGCTTGCCGGCGTAGACGGGTCCAGACGCAGCGCGCCCGGCCGGGCCACACCGCCCATGAGATAGACTCGGCGAGCCGCGTACTCCTTCACCGTCACAGTGACCAGGGCGCGGTTGAGGAAGCGGGATTCCAGATGACTCTGCAACTGGCGCGCGAGGGCATCACAGTTGATCCCGACCGGGATCGCAATGTGGCCAAGGAGCGGAAAGCGTACCATGCCTTCGCCCGGGACGCGCAACTCGCAAGTCAGGTCGGCGTTCTCGTACACTTCGACGTGCAGCAGATCACCGGTAAGGAGGGGCTCGTCTGATGGGCTGGACGACAGCATCGCCGACGACGCGGACGGCACGGCCATCAGTTCGGCGCCGGACATGGCTGTCGCCAGACTCAGCAGTACGAAGAGAATAGAAAATCGATGCATGTCAGACCTCTGATCGGGCGGCAATTGGACCGAGCATTCGCCCGGATGGGTGGGCCTCAAGTACGCACAACACCTGATCCTAGGTGATAGCCGGAGTCTTTCGCAGGTCGACTGGCCAGCGATCCAATCCGGGTTGAGGCGCTGGCGATGTGGAAATTGCGCAGATAGACCGGCCTGGCGTTGCTGCGGTATGTCGCCGCGGCAACCTCCCCGGCATCAATCCAGCGTGCCAACAGACCGCTGATACCGACGACGGTATCAGCTCCGGCCAGACCAGCCCCGCCGGCGATCACCTCAGGCCAGATGTTGACCTGATCGCTGGTCAGGACCGGGCAGCCGCAGGCCAGAGCCTCGGCGACAACGATGCCAAAATTCTCCTGATGACTGGGGAGGCAGAAGGCCTCGGCGCAGCGAAATGCACCCCATTTCGCGGCCCCGCTGAGCATGCCGGGCCAGCTCACGCGATGGGCGATGTCCAGGGATGCTGCCATGGACTGCAACTCGGCCTGCCAGCCGTCGAGGTCGGGGCCAGCCATGACCAGATGCCAGCGCGGATCGCTGGCGCAAACGTCAGCGAAGGCGCGCAGCAACAGGTCGCAGCCCTTCTTCTTGTTGATGCGTGAGAGAAATAGCAGCACCCGGCTGTTGGCAGCGGCTGGCACTCGGCGAATGAATTCCGCGACCTGTCCCGGGTCCAGTGGAGGCGGATCATCGACACCATAACCGACTACCGCCTCGCTAGCCTGGTAGGGAGAGAATGACTGTCGAGCCAATTGCCGCTCGCGGTCACAGGTGAAGCATACCGACGCGGCATCGCGCAGCACACGGCGCTCTGCCCACCACCAGTAGAGCATCTTTTTCAGGTGCTTTAGCGGATTTTCACGATTGAACCAGGGATCGAGCATGCCGTGCGGGAAGACCACGTAGGGGACGCCCAGTGACCGCAGCGCCCGCCAGGCGCCGAAGCTGTGGTACTGCCACAGGCCGTTGATGATGACCAGGTCGAATGCGTGGGCGTGCGTCCGCACCCATGGGGTGTAGTCAGGGGCATAGGCGAATTTTCCACGGCCCGGACCAAGTCCGACCCAGGAAAATGGTAGATCGTTGTGGAGGAAGGAGTCAGGCGCATCGAGACTGGCGACCGTGGTCTGGTCACCATGCGTTGCCCGCTCGTTCGCCAGGGCAGTTATGCCGGCGATTACCCCGCCAGCGCGAGGATCGATCGAGGCGACAAGTTCAAGGTAGTGCATGGCTGGTATCCGGAGAGCAGGTGGCGCCTAACGGAAGCGCGAGAAGCGAGTGGCACAGGCCTAGTACACGGTCGGCCATCGCAGAGGTGGTCAGCGGCGCGACCACGGTGTGGGCCTTCAGGGCCAGGCAGGCGTAGTCGGCATCGGACATGGTATCGAGCTGCCGCATGGCCACGGCGATACCCGGAACCGCCGCCTGCTCGTCACCACATGGAGCAGGGAATCCGAGTCCGTTGAGGCCGTCCTGCCAGACCCAGAACTCGGGCATGTGGCGGCGTGGATCGGAGCAAGCAAGCACTGGTAGACCATAGCCAAATGCGGTGTTAATTGACAACCCCATGGCCAGCGGATGCACCACCGCGGCGGCACCACGCAACCAGGCGTCGAGCGTCGGCGGGTCGTAGACAGCGCCGGTGAAGCCGACTGCGTCGCCCAGCGGCTGCGCCAGGGTACGCAGCATCGGCGTCTCTGGGCCATCGCCGATGAGCAGCAGCCGGCGTCTGCCGCCAGCCTGCCGATAGGCGGCGAAGCCCTGGATTGCCAGGTCGAAGCGATTCTTGAGGACGTGTCGGCCCAGGCACACCAGCGGACCCGAAGCGTGCCTGGTGGTGAGATCTGCCGACGTCGGAGGCGGCAGCAGACGCGACAGGCCGTTGTCGAGCCAGGTGAGGCGGTCGGCGCTGTGCCGTAGCCGGAGGTAGTACTCGGCTTCGCGCCGGGTGTAGAGAATCAACCCGTCAAAGAGGCGATGCCACCACGGTTTGAGCAGCGAGGGCAGCCAGCGCGCGTCGGCCCCGCGGAACTGGCTCCACGCCACCACCGGCCGCCGACCACCAAGTCGGCGGATCGCCAGCAGGCGGTGCGCCAGCAGCACATGCGGATCGCCTGGCACGATGACCAGCGCAGCGTCCGAGGCCAGATCACGGACGGTGGGCCAATCCATCTGGGCACCCAGCTTGGATGGGAACCACGGCACCTCGATCCGCCGGTATGGTGCAGGGCCGGTGTCGTTGGGCGGGGCGCCAGGCATGCCGCAGCCATGGGCAACCACCACCGTCCCAGGCCAGCGCTCTGCGAGAGAGGTGAAGAAGCCACGACGGTACTCGGGCAGTGCCGGCTGGATGATGAGGAGTGTGGTCGGTTGGTTCATGGTATGTCGGCACGCGGCGCGCCAGTTGGCCACACTAGCGAATGCCCCCACCGTGTCCGTTGGGTGGAACACCTAATGCCGAGATACGGTCAGTCATGCACAGTTCTATTCCGCGCACGCCATGACCACAACCATCTTCGTCGAGCCTCTTCCGGGTAACCGCACGCCGCAGCGCCGCATGGTTTTCATCGACGTCGCACGCAGCGCCGCCATCCTGGCTGCGCTCGCCGCGCATGCTGTCGCCGTCTTTGCGGTCTGGCCGGCTGTGCCTCCTGGATTGCTTAAGGCAGCGGGCAACGCTGTGTTCTACACCGCCACGCCGACGTTTTTCCTGCTCTTCGGTGTCATGCTCGAACTGGTCTATGTCCGCCGCCGCGAGCGCGACGGCGCCCTGCCCGTCGCCAGGCGTCTGGCCGTCCGTGCCTGGGAGTGCTGGCTGGGCCTGATACTGGGCATGCTGTGCGCCTGGTTGAGCGGCCGGCTGACGGGGGCGCAACTGCCCGATGCCCTGCTCAATCTCATCGATACGCCGAACTCGGGGATCCTCCGCTTTTACACTTTTGCGCTCCTGCTCTCCATCCCGGTGGTACTCTGGCGCCCACGCCTGGGTCCAGCGTTTCCACTGATCCTGGTCGGTGTGATCTGGATCGGCGCTGCGCTGATGCCGTTGTTACCCTGGCCGGCCGCAGAATCGCGCTGGGGCTTCCTCTGCGGCTTCCTCGTCGCGCATCCCCCGATGTGGAGTAGCGGTTCCCTGTGGCACAACCTCGGTGTGGTGTTCCTCGGCATGGCTCTCGGCCACCATATGCGCAAACGCCTGGATCAGGGGCTCGTCCCGCTCGGTGGCAGGCTGGTGCAGGTGCTGGTGGCCATCTGCCTCATCGGGGTAGCCGTCTGCGCCTGGTTACTTGGTCCAATCACGCTGGCCGAGGGGTATCTTGGAACTGGCCGGGTCTTGCGCAGCGCCTGCCATCCCGCCTATTTCCTCATTTCCACGCTGTGCGCCCTGGCGCTTATAGGACTAGCGCAGCGCTGCTATCCCGCGGGCACAGAGGCCGCCCAGGTCCGCCTGCCGATCCTCGCCTTGGGGCGCAACTCGCTGCTCGCCTTCGCGGTCGGCAGCGCGGCGCTCAACCTGATCCCTCCTGCTCTGGCGCCGCCGATGTGGCTGGGCGTGACCTTCACGCTGCTCTATCTCGTCGGCATCGTTCTCGTTGCGCGTCTGGCAGATGCGTGGATGACGCGACGATGAATCCGCTGACCCCACTGTGGCCGGGCCGCGCGCTTGCGCTGGCCTTCGCCTTCCTCGCCGGCTGCCCGGTGCTGGCCAATCTCGTCGGAACCTACGTCGCCGACGGAAACAGCTTCGCCATCACCGCGAGCATCGCCTGCGCCACCCTCCTGCTCGCCGGGATCGCCGCCATGCGTCTGGGCCTCCCGCGCGAGGCCATCACCGGGTTGCGCGGACCGTTGCTCGCCCTGTCGATCATCGGCTTGGTCTTCTGGACGCACTGGATCGTGGTGAACCTGATTAGCCCATCGCCTCAACCGATGATGCATTACCAGGTATTGCAGGCGTCGGTGTGGATGCTGCTGCCGATGCTCGTGTTCCTGCTCTGGCGACAACACATCGATGGCTTTCTGGTCCTGCGCATCCTCGTCGTACTGGACTGCATTTTCGTCTTCGGTCTCAGTTTGCGCTGGCTCCTCGATCTCGGCTTGTACCAGAGCGGTCGCTGGCATGCCGGCCTCTCCTTGGAGGCGATTCGCAGTGGACGCTATGCCACCCTGGCGCTGTGGGTCTTCGCCCTCGCTGCCCTATGCCCCGTCGAGGTCATGCCGGCAAAACTCAAGCTGGCCGCCCTCGCCTGCCTGCCCCTGGCCCTACTCATGATGGTCGCCGCCAATGCCCGCGGTCCATGGCTGGCGCTGGTGGTCACCGTCCTGGTCACCGGCATTGCCCTGGCGCACCTGCTGGCCAACCGCATCCGACGCGATGCGCGCGTCCTGGCCGTGGCAATACTGGCAGTGGCATTAGCCACCGGTTTCGTCGCCTGGCAGATCGCTGGTGTGGAAAGTGATTTCAACCGACTGGGCACACTGACCGAGGATGGCGGCAGCGCGGCCGGCCGCCTCACCCTCGTCCATGACCATCTGCAGTTACTGCAAGACACTCCGTTGGCCCTGCTGTCCGGCTGTGGCTATGCCCACGGCCTCTTCTATCCCCACAACGTGCTGATTGAGGCGCTGGTCAACGGCGGACTGATCGAGTTCTTCCTGCTCCTCGCCATGTTCGCTGTGGTCTTCTACGTGTGGCGGTCGCGCCGCGGAGCGGATGACGCGCCCAGTCTGTTGATCATCGGTCTATTCCTGCTCAGCCTGGTCGGCAGCCAGGTGAGCGGTTCGATTGCGGGCGACCTGACCTGGTATTTCCCGCTCCTCCTCTTGATCACCACTACATCAAGACCGGAGGTCGCATGAGCATGCTGCACGCCGTCATCCCCATGGCCGGCGAAGGCGCGCGTTTCCGCGCGCTCGGCTTCGATCTGCCCAAACCGCTGGTGCCGCTGCAGGGCCGGCCGTTCCTCTACTGGGCGGCAGCGTCGCTGACCTCTTGCCTGCCCTTGGCGTCTTTGACCTTCGTGGTTTTACGCCGGCACATTGAGGCGCATGGCATCGACACGGTCATCCACGCGTTCTTCCCGCTGGCGCACATCGTCATACTCGACGATCCGCTCAACGGCCCGGTGCTCACCTGCCTGGCGGGAGTACGCGATCTGGCCGACGGCCGGCCTGTACTGTTCAATGACTGCGACCACCTGTTCCACAGCCAAGCCCTGGTGCGCTGGGTGAAATCAGGAAGCAGCGCCACATTAGGCCAGGGCGGCAGCCTGGTCTCATTCCCTTCTGATAATCCTGCCTTCAGCTATCTCACCGAATCTGCACCTGGCCATGTCGCCAGCACGATCGAGAAACAGGTGGCCAGCAATCACGCCATATGCGGCGCCTATCTCTTCCGCGACCGCACCACGTTCGTCGCTGCCGCCACCCACCACCTCGAGAACTGTCCCTATCGCGAGTTCTTCATGAGCGGGGTGTACAACAGCCTGATTGCGCAGGGGCTGAAAGTAAACCATCTGCCACTCGACCTGCACTTGTCGTTCGGGACCCCTGAGGAACTAGCCGCGGTCGTCGACCACGACCTCTTTGCGTTCTACCGTGATCAATGACTGCTCAGGGGCTTCGCCCCCGCGGCCCTGCCGGGCCTACCGGGCCTGCCCCCACGGGCTTTGTCGTGGCTCGGTTTCGTCGCACGGCTCCGAAACCGTGGGCGGATGGGCTTCGTCCAGTATATCCGCCCGTCGCCACTCGGCGACCGCCCCATCGCTGCGCGACGGGGCCCCGGGCCTGAGTTGTTGCCCGTGATCAATAACCTGCCGTTGTTCATCGCCGCAATCGTCTGCCTGTTCCTCGGGCATGTACTCAAAGCGGCGCGTTGGGGTCTGTTCATCACCCCCTTCCAGACCGTGCGTAAAGCGCACCTGTTCATCGCCCTCGCAATCGGCTACGCCCTGAACGTCGTGGTTCCCTTCCGCCTCGGCGAGCTGGCACGGGCCGGCATGCTCACCCGCATGAGCGGGCTTCCGCTCAGTCACGCGCTGTCGACCATCGTCCTCGACCGCATGTGCGACCTGCTCGTCGCCATCACCTTAGTGACAGTGCTGGTTCTCCGTGGTTGGCTCGACGTTCCGCTGGGCTGGTCGCTGCTGATAGGCGCCCTGACCCTGATCGTGCTGGTGCTAGCCTCAACCAACCATTGGCTGCTCAAGCGCGCCTGCCTCGCCCTGGCTGCGCCATTCAATGAGCGGATCCGGCGTTGGCTTTTGATGGCCTGCTGGTCGTTCTTCACCGCTGTGCGCATGCTTACCCGCCGCCGTCGTCTGGCCGGGCTCTTCGCGCTTTACAGCCTGGGCATGTGGTCGGCCTATCTGGCGGCACTCTTCCTGGTCAGCCAGGCGGTGTTCATGAATGAATCATGTGACTTTTTGCACCTCCTCGCCGATCACTACCTGCTCAGCAACCTGTCGCGCAGCTCCCTGGGCCTGCCGTTGGGCAGCAGCGAGTTGACCTACCTCGCCTTCCTCCTCGCTCCGCTGGCGCTGATCCTGCTCTATGGCCTGATCCAGTCGCGGCTCTTCCGGGCCATGCCAATCGTCCACCAATCGATCACGCGAACTTTCGATGGCATGTTCACCGCGCGCGAGCACGTTCGGCTGCTGCCATTCCTTGACGCCGGCGACCAGCACCTCTACCTCAAATCGTTCTTCACTTCGTACGATAACCGCGCCGTGCTGACCCTTCTGGAACAGAACCAAGACATCTCGGTGGTGCGTAATGTCTCAGGCGGATCGAACGCCATCACCATGCTGGCCCTAAGCCAGGACCGTCTGCTCTACCGCAAGTACGCCATTGGCGCAGATGCAGCTCGTTTACGCATCCAGCATGCCTGGCTGAGCGACAACGCCGCTTGTGTGCCGACCACCCGCATCCTCGCGACGAAGGACGTTGCTGGCTACTTCTCCTACGACATGCCACATTCGGTCGCAGCCGACGATCTGTTTACCTATATCCATAGCCACGATGTCGACACCAGTTGGAGACTGCTCCGCTCGCTGCTCGATACGGTCAACGACCGCCTGCATCAGCCCACCGTGCGGATGACCGCCCGAGGTAGCGTCTCCGCCTATCTGCAGAAGAAGTACCTCGCCAACCTGCACCTGGTGCTGCAGGCACCGCGTTGCGCCGTCCTTGCCGCGCCGGAAGAGCTGTTGATCAACGACAAGCCCTGTCTCAACCTGGGTTGGTTCGTCGACCGGTTCGACGAGGCCGCCCTGGCTGAACGGCTGACTGGCGACCGGACCTGCACCGTGCATGGCGACCTGACGGTTGAGAATATCATCGTCGATCCACGCTCGCAGGCCGGCTACTACCTCATCGATCCCAATCCGGTGAATCTCTTTGAATCGGAGATGATCGACTTCGCCAAGCTCCGCCAGTCCCTGCACTTCGGCTATGAATTTCTCTGCCGCGAATCTAGCTGCCGAGTGCAGGGGCGGACGGTGATATTTCGCCATGCCATCAGCCGATCCTATCAGGAGCTGTGCGCCAGGCTCGACGGCTTCGTGCTTGAACACTTCGGCCAGGCCGGGCTGCGCAGTGTCTGCTTTCATGAACTGGTGCACTACGCGCGCATGATGCCCTACAAGATCAGGCAGGGACAGACCTCCGCCAACCTGTTCTACGCCGCCCTGGTGGTGCTGCACAACCGCTTTCACGCGCGCTTCGATGCAACCTGAATCGGCGCTGATCTTCGATCTCGACGGGACCCTGGTCGACACCTGGGAGGCGAACTATCGCAGCTATCGCGACAGCCTAGCCGAATCCGACATCGCCTGCTCGCGCGAGGCCTTCGCCCCATGCTTCGGCGGTCACTGGCGCAATTTCCTGCCGCTGCTGGCTGGCACCGTCGACCAGCAGCACCTGTTGCGCATCCACCAGCGTAAGCAGGTGCTGTATCCCGGTCACCTTGCCACCGTGCGGGTGAACGCCCCGCTGGTCACCCTGTTGCGGACCGCTCACCCCGCCTGGACCACCGGTCTGGTCACCACCGCTTCGCGCGACAATGCGGCTCTGTTGCTAGCCCACCTCGGGATCGCTGATGCGTTCGATTGCATCATCACCGGCGATGACGTGTCCCTGCCTAAGCCGGCGCCAGATGGCTATCTGCGCTGTTTAGAACGCCTACACGCCTGCGCCGCCGGCAGTCTGGCGTTCGAGGATTCGTCGACCGGCATCGCCGCAGCCCGGGCCGCCGGCCTGAATGTTCTGGTGGTCAGCGGCTTCACCGCCGGGCAGGTGCCAAGGTAGGCGTATACCCCTCTGCCATCAGCCACGGCTGTAGCATGATCCCCAGGGCATGTCGTGCTCGCTCTACACCCTAGGACAATCGCGGTCACATCGACTGCCTCCATTGCTCTTTGTCATTTCACTGGCGGTCCCTGCGACGGGTGCCGAGCTGATGGCTCCGGTAGATGTCGGCGGCATCTTCATCCCTCCAGCCGGTAATCTGCGCGATGGTGAAGGTCGCTTCGAGATCCATCCCAAGGCGCTGCTCGGCGGCGGCTGGAACAGCCTACCGGTGGTGCCGCCGGCACCGGACAGCGGTTCTGACACCTACGTCCGCGGACTCGCCGGGATCCTCGTGCGCTATCATCCCAGGCCCGGACTCGACGCCAACGTCGATGCCGAGATGGAACGCCTTGATTACCAACAGCACACCGAACTGGACACTGCTGCCGGCATGCTGCGCGGCGGCTTCAAGCGCATCGCGCCAGAGCTGACCTGGAGCGGCGACGCGGTCTGGCGGCGTTCACAGGCGACCCTGCTGACCACCGGCGAACAGGTCGCCCAGGACCATACGCGGGTCCGTACGTGGATTGGGCACGACAGCGCCGGGTGGTGGGAGGAGGCGTCCCTGACCGTGAACCGGATCGATTACCGTCAGGGCACCAACACCTTCGACGACCGGCAAGGCGACCACATCACCGGCGACCTCGGACTGTGGGTCGGACTCGCCGAGGGCGATGACCGCGGCTTCCTCTCCGCGCGCGGCGAAGTGGTGCATTATCCGGTCAATGATCGCTTCAACGATTGCACCGCGCTCACCACCACCGGCGGCTGCGTGTTGATGGCATCGGCCCGATCCAACCTGCATCTTGAGGCGGGTATGGAGGTACGTGGTTACACCGCCGACTATCTGCACGATGCCACCAACGACGACTATCTGGTGCTGGCGCCGTGGTGGGATATCGGCGGCACCTGGTCTTGGCGGGAGGGTGACCGCATGGGCGCCCGCTTGTACAGCGATCTCACCGACAGCCTGACCAGCAACGCCACCTGGAGCCTGGGTGGTGAACTGTCCTCGCATCTTGAACTCAGCAACCGTCTCGCCTGCGAAGCTGCTATCGACTTCGCCGAGGCCCGTGATGGCGGCATCACCCAGGATGGCGCCGCCTTCCAGCGGCGGATCCTCCAGGGCTCGCTCTCCGGCCAGTACGCCCTGGCCGAGGGCCTGGCTGCCCGGTTACGCGGTACCGCGGTCCGGGTCCAGGAGGACGCCGGCGGCGGTTACGACCGGTTGCTGTTCAGCCTCGATCTCGCTTACGTCTACTGAAGGAATCCCATGCCATCGTCTACCATGACTGCCCCACCCCTTCCCCTCGATGCGGCCGACCAGCGGTCCGTGTGGCCCTTGCGCATCAAGCTTGCCCGGGTGGCCTGGGGGCTATTCACCCCCCTGTTCTGGACGCTGTGGGGGCGTCTGGGAAGTATCCCGCGTATCTGGGCCCTGCGCCTGTTCGGCGCCAGGATCGCCCCGTCCTGCCTGATCTGCGGTGGAGTGCGGGTATGGATGCCGTGGAACCTGATCATGGGCGAGGGCAGCACCCTGGGACCGGAGGTCGAGGTCTATAACTTCGCGCCCATCACTATCGGCGAACAGACCACCATCAGCCAGTACGTCTACCTGTGCACGGCGACGCATGATTACACCACGCCAGGCATGCCGCTGGTGATGTTCCCGATTCTTATCGGCGCAGGCGTGTGGGTCTGTGCGCGATCCTTCGTCGGTCCTCGGGTGAACATCGGTGATGGCACCGTTATTGGTGCCTGTTCCGTCGTGGTGCGGGACATGCCAGCGTGGTCGGTGTGCGCGGGCAACCCTTGCCGTCTGCTCAAACCCCGGACCATGACTGGAATCCAGTCATGATCTCGGTTCTCATCCTGACCAAGAACGAGGAGCGCGACCTGCCGGCCTGCCTGGCAGCGGTCTCGTGGTCGGACGATATCCACGTCTACGATTCGCTGTCCACCGATCGGACCGTCGAGATCGCCAAGGCGCATGGCGCTCAGGTAACGCGCCGCCGCTTCGACAACTGGTCGGCGCATCAGAACTGGGGCCTGCGGCACGTGCCCTTCCGCCATCCCTGGGTCCTTTACGTGGATGCGGACGAGCGTGTAACGCCGGAGCTGCACGAAGGCCTGCTTGCGGCGGTGGCGTACCCGCGCGATCGAGTGGCCTTCCGCATCGAGCGCCGCGACCACTTTATGGGCCGCTGGCTCAAACATGTGCAGGCGACCTCATCCTACATCCGGCTGTTCAAGCCGCTGCAGGTCCGCTACGAGCGACTGGTCAACCCGGTGACCCTGGTCGACGGTCCGATCGGTGACGCCGCCGGCCATCTCGATCACTTCCCGTTCAGTAAGGGCATCGACCAGTGGTTCGAGCGCCACAACGGCTACAGCCGCATGGAGGCGCAGCAGATCATTACCGACCGCGCCTCTGGCTCGTCATTCAGCCTGCACAAGGCCCTGTTCGGCAGCAGTCCGCAAGAGCGGCGCCATCACCAGAAGGAACTGTTCCACCGTCTGCCGTTCCGTCCCACCCTGCAGTTCCTCCTGCTGTACGTGGCCAAACTTGGGTTCCTCGATGGCCGCGCCGGCTACACCTACGCCCGCATGCGCGGCATCTATGAGGCAATGATTGAGATGAAGGTTGCCGACATCATCGACACCGCACAGCGGGCTGAGGACGACCCCGATTACAAGGTCGGCGATCCTGGCCTGCTCAAGCCGATGACCGCATTGGCCGCGGATACGGCGCTGGTCCTGCCATCGCAAAAGACGTAGTTCGCCTTGCCACGATGGCGGAGAGGGTCGCCGTTGCAGCGGTCGGTGGCCGTGGCCGCGCCGCTGAAGTCCCAGGTGGTGAACTGCAACTGGCCGGCGACCGGAAACAGCCGCAGGACGTGGTCGGTACGCATGAACGCATCACCAGCCAGGATCCGCCCGCTGACCTGCGTGATCCTGCCTAACTGCCAGAAGACGAAGTTGGGGTCGGGCGACGCCCAGGTGAAGCTGGGCGCCGACACGCTGTACTGCAGCGAGGTGTAGTTCTGTCCGGGCCGGTCATTCATGCCGTAGCCGGAATCCCAGGCAGCGCCGGCATCGCTGCGCGTGAATCCGGGGCACCAGGTCGCCTTGGCCCAGCTTGCCGCCTGGGCATCAGGCGGGTCGTCCCGGCCGAGGTACGGACTGAGCGTGTAGGCCCAGCACACCCGGCCGCTGGCGATCGCTGGCAGTTCCACCGCCGGCAGGTAGCCGGCGTTCTCGCCAGCGTAGGTGAATGCCGCCAGACCGACCTGGCGCAGGTTGTTGCGGCAGGCGGTCTCCTGTGCAGCCCGCCGGATCAGGGCGATCGTTGGCACAAGCAAGCCGGCCAGCAGCGCCATGATGCCAATGACCATGAGCAGCTCGATCAGCGTGAAGGCTGCCTGCGAACGCGACAGATAGGGATGGACGCGGCTCATGACTCACCCCGCTCCGGCCGGAGCGTGTCGTTGGCGGAACACCCAGTTCCACACGTTCCAGTTGGCCCAGGTCTTCATCCAGCCGGCCTCAGCCGCCTGGTCAGGATACAGGGTCAATACGTGCTGGTCGGGTTCCGTCCCGGTCCACAGCTGATGGCGGCTCCAGGCCCAGGTGCCGTTACTGGCGCGATAGGCGGTGGCGGTGTAGCCGACGGGGGTCTGGATCGTCACCGTAGCCGACTTCGTCGGCCCGCTACGCGCTGCGGTCAAGGTCAGCGACGCAGGGTAGCCGCGGGCCGAGGTGCCGACCACCGATTCACCAGCCACGATTACCCTGGCGAAGGGCTGCGCGTCGCTGCCACTCCACATCGCGAAGATGTTGCTGCTGAATCTGGTCCCAGAGGCGAACATAACCGTGGTGCTTCCCGTAACCAGGCTGGCGGAGGGAATCGTGGTGATGTCCCCTGCGTCATTGAGCGGCTTGCCGGTCGCTGCGTTGCAGTCGACGGCAAAGCGGTCGCGGCTTCCGCCGTAGCCGGGGTAGGTCGCCATGCTGTCCGAGGCGCCGCCCTCCAGCGCGGTCGCCGCAGCGTCGACCCAGTCGATGGAGATGGTGCGGGCGACGTTCGGATCGGCGAAGCTGTGCACCGCCCACATCGGCAGATTGCTGAGCTCCGTTGCCTGCGCCACGCTGGTGGGGGCAGAGATCTCGATCGGCAGGATAGCCGCCAGATCGTCCGGATAGGCCACAGCATAACGCAACGCTCCGTTCGCCCCCTCCAGCTGCCCGGTCATGTAGATGCGGTTGCTGTCGACCCGGTAGTTAGCTTTGGCGTACTCGACGACGTTTTTCACGTTCAGCGGCTTGGCCCAGTTGGTCACCACCTGGGGCGCGATGACGATGGCTGGGAAGTCCCAATGCTGGCTATCCACCTGGTAGAGCGGACCGTGCTTGACCATCTTGGCGTAGAGCTGATGCCCGTTGGCGGTGCTGTCCGTGCCATCGCCAGCCTCGGTGATGTTCGGCAGGTAGATCACCAGCGGCCAGAGCTTGCTGGCAGCGGGATCATAACCCTCGGGCAGGTAGTCGACGTAGCCGTACGGCGGACGGGGTGTGGTCGTATCCACCGGGCGGCTGCGCAGTAATCCTTTGATCACCATGTTCACGGTGGCAGTCCGCGAGAGCTTCGTGCCGGTGATGGTCGCGGTGACCGTGGCCGCACTGGTCGCGGTGTAGGCGGTGAACAGGCCCGCGGTGGTGATCTTGCCGCCGAAGCTGGTGGCCCAGGTGATCGACGGTTGGGGCGAGACTGCCACACCGAGCGAGTTCACAGCCACGGCGGTGAACTGTTGGGTCTGACCCACGGTCAAGGTAACGGCGGTCGGCGTCAGCGTGACGCCGGTGGCGACGGTGGGGACGGTGACGACAGGGGTGCCTGTGCCGCCGTACCCGGTCGGGGTCTGGCCTAGCCGCTGGGCCAGCAGCCAGTCCCAGAACGGCAGGCTGGGCGTACTGCCCGATCCCATGGTCTGGCTCCAACCGCTGTGTCCGCCGCCATC
>JBBREK010000023.1:0-27218 GCA_038203025.1 Planctomycetota bacterium | reverse complement strand
GCGACGGCGCCAATGGCAGCGGCACCTCGCCGCCGCCGGTGACCAGCACCGCGGCGGCGGCGGTCGGCCCTTCCAGCACCACGTCGACGGCGCAATCGGAGCCGGCCAGCACCGTGGCGTCGCCACCCTGGACGCGCTCGTCGGGCAGGCCGGTGTAGCCTGGGGGCGACACCTGCAGCGTCAGCGAGGCGAGCGTCGGCACCTCGACCAGACTGGCGGTCCGCCAGGAGCTGGCTAGGCCGGGCCCGCGTACGCGCCAGCGCAGAGCGCGATGCAGGTGGTCGATCTTCAGGCGTTGCACCGCGCCATCGGGCAGGAGCGGCCGCGTCTCGCTGCGGCCGTCGGTCCAGTCGAGCTCGGCGATCAGCGGCACCGGCTGACCGGAGACGGCGATGTCCAGCGCATCGCCTGGGGCCAGCCAGGTGTCGCCTGGCTCGGCGGCCAGCAGCTGGTCGCCGGGGGCGGGCAGCTCTCGCCAGGGCACCAGGGCGCGCACCGCCGCAGCGTGTGCCGCTGGTTCGGCCAGGCTGACGGTGGCGAGGACGGCGATGGTGCCGGCGGCAAGCAGGTACGCCGGGGCGGTCGGCCGCCACGGCAGCAGTCGGCGCAGGTCGAGGGCGTCGGCGCAGACCGCCGCCAGGGCCAGGGCGCGGCCCGCCATCCAGCGGCTGTGCCCAGGGCTGGGATGCAGACTGAGCAGCAGTGGTCCGGAGAGCGGCTCGCCGGTCAAGCCGGCGGCCTGCTCCACCTCGCGGGCGACCGACGGATAGGTCCAGGCCGCGCTTACCCGGCGCAGGCCGACGAGGAGGCCGGCGACCAGGCAGATCAGACCGCTGCCGGCCAGACCGATGCGCAGCCAGGGCAGGGGGTCGCCAGCAAGGTCGATCGCCATGGCGGCTGTGATCGGCAGGCTGGCGGTGGCGACGGCGGTGGCGACGGCGCGCAGGGCGCGCAGACGCCGCTGCCGGCGGGCCCAGCGCCGCAGCGTGTCGCCGAGCACCGGTGGCCAATCCGGGTGGGGCGCGCTCATCCTAGAAATCGCAGTTCGCGGTTCGCGGTTCGCGGTTCGCGGTTGTAGCGACACGTGGTAGGTGTGTTGCGGTTGTTCACCATAAGGGTGACCAGGTGTAAACCCACGGTAACAACTCAGGCCGGGGGCCCCGTCGCGCAGCGATGGGGCGGGCGTCGAGTGGCGGTGGGCGGAGATACTGGGCGAAGCCCATCCGCCCTCGGTTTCGGAGCCGTGCGACGTAACCGAGCCGCGACCAAGCCCGTGGGGGCAGGCCCGCAGGGCCGCGGGGGCGGAGCCCCTGAGCAGTCACAACCCAATATGGTGTGTAAACGACGGTCCAACCGCGAACCGCGAACCGCGAACCCACTGCGGCATTTAGGCTCATGGCAACCCCCGGCGCCGGCGCCAGGTCCACTCGGCGAGCACCACCACGGCGAGCGCCAGGAGCCACCACGGCCCATCCCACAAGGTCAGCCGGTGGCGCACCGAGACGGTGCGCGGGGTCAGCGCCGCGGCGAAGGCGGCGATCGCGGGGTCGAGGCCGTCCGGCCCCACCGCCTGACCACCGGTAGCGGCGGCCAGGCGGTCGAGGGCCGCGCGGTCGAGCACCGGCTCAAGGGCCTCGCGGCCCGGGTCGGAGCGGATCAGCAGCTCGCGTGATTCGACCGGGCCTTCCGGCATGCTGGCGGTCAGGCGCCAACGGCCCTCGGTCAGCGGCCGCTGCGCGTTGTTGACCGATACCGTCCAGGTGCCGGGCTGGTCGGCCACCGCGCCCAGGGCCAGCTCGCGTCGGCTGCCGGGGATTGGACGACCATCGACGCCGATGCGCACCAGCGTGGTGCGCGGCGCTGCCGCTGGGGCCCCGCTCTGGTCGGTGGCGCGCAGACGCAGGCCGGCCGTCTGACCCGGTGCCGCCACCGCGGTGTCGAGTGCCGCCTGCAGCCGGCGGTCAACGCCGGACAGGCGCGCACCCAGACCCCACCGCGCCAGGCGCAGCCACAGCGCCGCGTGCAGGCTGCTGCTGCTGCCGCTGCCGCCGCCGCTGTCGCTGCCGCCAGCGGCGCGCAGCCGCCACAGTTCATCACTGCCCAGCCAGGCGACGCGACCGGCGCCGTGTTCGGCACAGACCAGCAGCGGCGAGCCGGTGCGGTCGTGCATGGTCAGCACGATCTCGGCGCCGGGGCGTGGCACCGCCGAGCGGATCCACCAGGGCAGCGCAGGCAGGGTTTCCCAGGCCGGATCGAAGCCGGGCAGGATGCGGGCGGCGGCGTCGGCCGGGGCGATGCCGGCGTCCGGTTCGGGCAGGGCTTCGGCGGCCGAGGAGCGTACCGGCAGCAGCGCCGCCAGCGGCCCGAGGCCATAGGCCGCCGGCATGGCACGCGGCCCGCTGACCACGGCGACGAAGCCGCCGCGGCGGGTGGCGAAGGCGGCGATGCGCGACTGCTCCTCGGCGCCCAGTTCGGCCGGCGGCAGATCGCCAAGCAGCAGCATGTCGAACTGGTCGAGGGCGGTCTGGTCGGGCACCAGGGCAATGCCGGGTCCAAGCACGGCGCGGTAGCGGCGTTCGACCCGGGCGTTGAGGCCGGTCTCCAGGGCGGCGATGGCGTGGCGCAGCTCCCAGCGCGGGGCGGTGTCGATGGCGAGCACGTGCGGCGGGGCGGCGGCGATGGCGATGGCGCGAGCGGCGGCGTTGTTGGCCACCGTCGCCTCGCGCCGCGCTGCGCCGCGCGCTGGCGGCCCGGCCGCGGTCCATGGCACCAGCGCGGTCAGTGGCAGGGGCCGTTCGACCCGGCCATCGGGCCGGGTCCAGCCGACGGCGATGTGCGACGGGCCGCTGCCGTTGACCACCACCGCTTCGAGGTAGGCCGGCCGGTCGGCGCGCAGTCGCACCGTGGCGCTGTGCTGACCGGGCTCCTTGTCCCATTCCTCGGGCTGGCTCCAGGTCTCGACCCGCGCCACTGGCCGGGCAGCAGCAGCAGCAGCGTCGCCGTCCTCGGCCAGGAGCAGTTCGCCCTGGTCGTCGCTCGACAGCCAGAGCACATAGTCGCCGTCGCGCGGCGGCAGCAGCCAGGCGCGCAGGCGGTCGCCGCGCAGTGGCCGCGGATCGATCGACAGCGGAGCGGCAACCACGGCGCGTTCGTCGGGATGGTCTGGCCAGCGCGGATCGGCGCGCAGCGTGGCCAGGCCAGGACCGGCGAGCCCGGTCCACACCTCGCGCAGCCAGCCGAGGCCGCGCTCCTCGCCGGGAGTCGGGGTCAGCCGTGCCTCCCACAACGCGACGCCGGCGGCCCCGGCGGGGAAGTCGGCGGACAGTTGCTGCCAGGCCGTATCGGGCTTCACCGCCTGGCGGGCCTGCTCGGCGCCATCGCGCAGCCAGGCCAGCTCCCACGAACCGGCTCCGGGTGGCACGCGCGCGGTGGCGGTGAGATGCACGCGCTCGCTGGCCACCGCTTCGCTGGGCGCCTCCAGTGCCGCCACCGCCACGTCGGGGGGTGGCGTGGGATCGCCAATCGCCACCGCCAGCAGGCGCACGCCGCGGGCCGCCAGGGCGCGCGCCGCCGGCTCCGGGTCGGCTCCGGCGGTGCGGCGGCCGTCGGAGAGCAGGATGCAGCCGGCGGGATGGCCGCGCCCGGCCCAGCCACGGGCGAGGGCGGCGAGGCCCTCGCCGAGATCGGTCGCCGCCTCTCCGATGAGTGCCGCAGGCAGGCCGTCGGCGCGCACCGGGACGAGCCGTTCGTCGAGCACGAACCAGTCGATCACCGTCTGCGGCAGGCGCGCCGCCAGGCGCTCGGCGATGGCGGCGGCGCGATCACGGCGCGGCAGCGCGCCGATGTGGGCGAGGGCGGAACCGAGCGGGCTGTCGGGCGCCGCCCCGGCGACCAGGGCGGCGTCGGCCTCGGCCTGGATACGCTCGGCGAGATCGGCGAAGTTCGCAGCCTCGCGCACCTTGCCGGGTGCCGCCGCCGCCAGCCTGGTCAGGGCTGTCGCCAACTCGGGCGAGCCGGCCAGTTCGCCGGCCAGGGCCTTGGCCTGGTCGGCTGCGACCGTGCCGTCGGCAGCGGCCTGCCGGGCGAGGGCAGCGGCGCGCGCCGCGGCATCCGGCCGCTGGCCAGGTTCGATCAGGCCGAGGGCCACGGCCTCGGCCAGTCGCGCCTCGGGTTCGAGGCCGGGATCAGCCAGGCCCATCGAGCCGGAGCGGTCGATGACCACGGCGACCGCTGGCGGCTCGCTGCGCCGGACAGTCCAGGCGAGGGCCGGCTCGGCCAAGGCCGTCGCCAGCAGGACGACGGCGGCGGCGCGCAAGGCTCCCAGTCCGAGGACGGTACGCGAGGGCAGCGTGGCGTGTTCGCTACGGCGCAGGCGCAGGACCAGCCAGGCGACGGCGAACGACGCGGCCAGGGCCGCGAGCGGCGGCCAGCCGAGGAACTCCAGGGCGGGGCCGCTCATCCTAGCGATCCCCGTTCGCGGATCGCGGATCGCGGTTCGCGGTTGTTGCGACACGCGTTGTGTGTGTTGATGGTAACCACCAAACGGGTGACCAAGTGGAAACCCAATACGGTTCGTAAACGATCGTCCAACCGCGAGCTGCGAACCGCGAACCCACGGCGGCATTAAGACTCATGGGTCCTGCTCCTGCTCCAGCCGGGCGGCGCGCCCGCACACCCAGGCCTCGGCGAGCAGGGCGGCGACGGCCAGGGCCACCAGCCACGGCCACACCTCATAGCCGTGGCGCTGGCCGCCGGCGACCAGAGCTATGGCGGCGGTTGGCGAGGTGGCGCGCCAAACGCCGAGGATGTCGGCAGCTGCGGCATCAGCGGGCGTGGTCGGTGAGAGGTCATAGGCCGCCGGATCGGCGGCGCAGGCGCGTCGTGCCAGCACCCGCCCATCGGCCGCGAGCAGGGTGTAGGCACCCGGGACGGCCAGCACCGGGCCGAGCAGCGCCGTCCGGCCATCCCACGTACCAGTGGTCAGGGGCAGTTCACCGGTTGGGCCGTCGAGACGGACCCCGTCGGCGCGCGGGAAGGCCGGCCGTTGGCCAGGTGCCAGGGTGCGCGGCGGGGTCGGCCGGGCGGCGAGGTCGGCGACCAGGGTGCGCAGCAGCGGCACCATGGCGGCGCGCCACGGCAAGGCGCCCCACGAGCCATCGAGTGCGGTGGCGAGCAGTGCGGTGCGGCCTTGGCCACGGCGGCGTTCGAGCAGCAGCGGGGTGCCATCGTCCAGCAGCAGTGGCGCGGCGGCATCGGGCGGGGCGCCGGACCCGGGCAGCGGCAGCTCCAGCGATCGGGTGACGCCCAGTCCTGCGAGGGCGGCACTGCCGGCGCTGGCGAAGAGCTCGGCCAGGGGATGGGCACTGCCCGGCACGATGTGGGCGCCGATCGGCGGGCGGTGGTCGCGGACCAGGCCGCAGGGACCCGGCAGCATGCCGTCGCCGCCGCGGTACCACGCCCGGGTCCAGTGTGCCGGATCGACTGCTTGGCCAGGGATGGCAAGCAGTCCGCCGCCAGCGGCGACGAAGCGTTCGAGCACGGCGAGGGCGCCGGTGTCGAGCGCCGGCACGCCGCCGAGGATGACGGCGCCGGTGTCGGCGAGCAGTTCCTCGACGCGTGCCGGATCGAGCAACTGGCTGGCGGCGATGCGGCGCGGAGCGAACGGTGCCAGCGGATCGGCCCCGTCCTGGGGATCGAGCGCCGCCGCTACTGCACCGAGACTGCCGTCGAGGCCGCGGCCGGGCACCGCCTCGGCGAGGAGGATGCCGACGCGCGCCTCGGAGACGAGGGCGGTGGCGCGCCGATCGCTGAGCGGGAAGGCGTCGTCAGCCCCGATCAGCCGGGCCTCGACGATGTGGTCGCCGGGATCGAGCGGCGGCAGGCGCACCAACACCTCGCTGGCGCCGTCGGGCGTCGGCGCGACCAGGGTCTCCTCGATGGTCCGGCCGTCGAGGTCGATGCGCAGGGGGGCGCCGGCGACCCGCCCGCCGCGCGCCGCCACCGTCACCCGCAGCGGCACGCGGCCGCGTGGGGCGGTGCGCAGCAGGCCGGGATCGATGGCGGTGATCGCCAGGTCGGCGACCGCCGAGGTCGGCGGCTCCAGCACCACCAGATGCGGTCGGTCGCGGCTGCCGTGCGTCGGCGCCGCCAGGCGGCGGGCCAGCTCGCTCCAGCGGACATCGTCGCGTCGCCAGCCGGCCGCTCGGCCGCCAGCGACCAGCACCACTTCGGCGTGGGGATTGAGGTGGGCGTGCAGGCGGTCGAGGGCGGCGAGCAGCAGGCCGGGGTGGTCGGCGGACAGCGCCGATGGCCGCACCGCCTCGATCTGGGCGCGCGCCGCCGCCAGGTCGACCAGCGGATCAACCGCCGGTTCGTTGACCCGCGACAGCGGCAACACCGTCACCTCGTCGCCGTCCTGCAGGGTGTCGAGCCAGGCCAGGGCCAGTTCGCGCACCGCCGCGTCGCCCTGCGCCGCGCCGGTGCCGGCGCTGTCGTCGATGGCCAGCACGCAGGCGACGCGGCCGCCGCGTTCGAGCACCGGCCCAGCCTGGCTGCGTTCGACCCAGGCTGGCCCGGCGGCGACGAGCACGGCGGCGAGCAGGACGAGCGTGCGCAGGGCGAGCAGCAGGCGATCCTGCACCGCCAACCGGCGACGCTGCTCGGCCGCGACCACAGCGAGGAAGCGCATCGCCCCCCAGCCCAGCTCGCGCGGTTTGCGCCAGCGCACCAGATGCAGCAGCGCCGGCGCTGCGGCGACTGGTGCAGCGAGCAGCAGCCAGGGGGCGGCGAACTCGATCAAGGGGATTGCCCCAGTTCGCGGTTCGCGGTGCGCGGTTCGCGGTTGGGCGCTGCCGCGCCACTGCGGGACGGCGGAACTGCGCACCGCGCACCGCGAACCGCGAACAGCGCCCCCGTGGCGATCACCGAAGCGCTCCAGCGATCGCCAAAGCCACGTCGTCGCCAGCGCGGAAGCCGCGCAGGTCGATGCCGGCGGCGCGGCAGCCGGCGGCCAGCTCGGCGTGGTGGCCGGCGAGGGCGCGCAGGTACCACGGCCGGACGCGGTCGGCGTCGAGGGCCAGCGACGGCTCGCCCTCCAGACCGAGGAAGCGCACATCGCCGGCAAAAGGGAAGCCGCCCTCGTCCTCGTGCAGCAGGTGCCACAGGCGCACATCGGTGCGTCGGGCGCGCACCAGACGCAGACCGCGCAGCAGGCCGCCGGCGTCTTCGCAGGCGTCGGTGATCAGCACCAGCAGGCCGCGGCGCGGCAGACGCGGGGCCAGGGCGGCGAGGGCCTCACCGCAGCCGCCGGGACCTTTGGCCCGCACCTCCTGCAGGGTCTCGAGGATGTTGATCAGATGCGCCGGTGTCGCCGACGGCGGGATCAGCGAGCGCAGTCCGCCACCAAGCACGGCCAGGCCGACGGCATCGCCGTGCCGTGCCAGCACCACCGCCAGGCCGGCGGCGAGGGTACGCGCCGCTTCGATCTTGGACTCGGCTCCGCCGTAGCCCATCGAGCCGGAGGCGTCGATGGCGATCATCGCGCGCAGCTGGCTCTCCTCCTCGTACAGACGCACGTCGAGCCGGTCGCTGCGCGCCCACAGCGGCCAGTCGATGCGCCGCACGTCGTCGCCCGGCAGATACGGCCGGTGGCCGGCAAACTCAATCGACTGGCCGCGTCGGTTGGAGCGGTGCTCGCCAGCGAGGAAGCCTTCAACCGCCAGGCGCGCGGTCAGCGAGACGCGCGCCAGGCGGGGAAGGATCTGTTCGTGCCAGTGGGCGGGGAGCGTCATTGCTCCGGTTCCGGGTTTCGGGTTCCGGGTTTCGGGTTTCGCCGCGCAGGCCAAGGCCGTTCGCAGGGGGGGGCGAAACCCGTCACGACCGCTTCACTTCCGGGACGATGCGGCCCAGGATCGCGTCGGCGTCGAGGCCCTCGGCCTGGGCGGCGAAGCTTGGGACGACGCGGTGGCGCAGGGCCGGCAAGACGATGGCGGCGACGTCGTCGCAGCTGGCGTGGAAGCGGCCGTCGAGCAGGGCGCGGGCCTTGGCCGCCAGCACCAGCACCTGGGCGCCGCGCGGGCCGGCGCCCCAGCTCAGCCAGCGGCGGGCCTCGGGATGGCCGTCGGCCGGCCGGGTGGCGCGGGCGAGGTCGGCGGCGTAGGCCAGCACCGGGTCGGGGGCGGGGACGCTGCGCACCAGATCCTGCAGCTGCACCACCTCGCGGGCGGAGAGCACGCGGCGCAGCTCGGCGGCGGAGCCGGTGGTGGTGCGACGCAGCACCTCGATCTCCTCGTCGCGGGCGGGATAGCCGAGGCGCACGAGGAAGAAAAAGCGGTCGAGCTGGGCCTCGGGCAGCGGATAGGTGCCTTCCTGCTCGATCGGATTCTGCGTCGCCAGGACGACGAAGGGGTCGGGCAGCTCGTAGCCGCGGCCGCGCACGGTGACGCGGCGCTCCTGCATCGCTTCCAGCAGCGCCGCCTGGGTCTTGGGCGGGCAGCGGTTGATCTCGTCGGCGAGGACCAGGTTGGCGAAGATCGGACCGGGCAGGAATTCGAACTGGCGCCGGCCGGTCTCGGGATCCTCCTGGATGATGTCGGCGCCGGTGATGTCGGATGGCACCAGGTCGGGCGTGAACGAAACCCGGCCGGCGCTGCAGTCGAGGCAGCGGCCGAGCGACTGCACGAGCACCGTCTTGGCCAGGCCGGGCACGCCTTCGAGCAGGACGTGGCCCCGGCAGAGCATCGCCAGGATGACTTGTTCGAGCGCCGCGCGCTGGCCGACGATGGTCTTGGACAGCTCGTCGAGCAGGCGTTCGCGGGCCGTGGCGAGGCGGGCGACCAGCTCGGATTCGGCAGGATCGGCGGGGACGGTGGACATGGCCGGAGTGTCGGCGGAATGGCGTGGCAGACCAGGGGCGAAAGGAGCGCGGGCTGAAACCCGCGGTCTCTCGCCGATTGCCGGCCCGGGACGCCTCCTAGGCTCCCCGCCCCATGACGACGACCACCGAGCAGAATGAGTACCGCGCCGCCAGGGCAGCCAACGCCAGGAAGCTGCGCGACCTCGGCCTGGATCCCTTTGGCAGCCGCTTCGCGGCCACGCACAGCTGCGTTGCCGCCCGCGCCCTGGCCGGACCCGCTCCCGACAGCCCGCGTTCGGAGGCGGTGCGGCTGGCTGGCCGGATCGGCAACCTGCGCAATTCCGGCAAGCTGGTCTTCGCCACGCTGTACGACCGCTCGCGCGCTGACGCCTACCGCCAGCAGGTCCTGGCCGGGCATGCCGACATCAATGGGGCCGAGGGCAAGAAAGAGCGCGGCATCCAGCTGTTCATCGACCTGAAGAGCGTCGGCGAGGCTGGCTGGAAGGTTATCGAGAGCCTCGACCTGGCCGACTGGATCGGCGTCGAAGGCACGGTCGGCCGCACCCGGCGCGGCGAGACCTCATTGTTCGTCACCAGCCTGACGGTGCTGGGCAAGGCCATGCTGCCGCCGCCGCACCAGGCCGGCGCCGAGGCCGGCGAGCTGTCGGAAGTGGTGCGTTCGCGCCAGCGCTACCTCGACCTGATGCAGAGCGACGCGTCGCTCGACGTCTTCGTCACGCGCAGCCGCCTGGTCAGCGAGATCCGCCGCTTCTTCACCGACCGCGACTTCCTGGAAGTCGAGACGCCGATGATGCAGCCGATCCCCGGCGGCGCCGCGGCCCGGCCTTTCGTCACCCACCACAACGCGCTGGATCTCGACCTGTATCTGCGCATCGCGCCAGAGCTGTACCTCAAGCGCCTGCTGGTCGGTGGGCTGGAGCGGGTCTTCGAGCTGAACCGCAACTTCCGCAACGAAGGCATCAGCCCGCGGCACAATCCCGAGTTCACCATGATCGAGTGGTACATGGCCTACGCCGACCACCGTCAGTTGATGGATCTGTCCGAGGAGCTGTTCCGCGTCCTCGCCGACAAGGTGCTGGGCACGCGCACGCTGCAGTGGGGCGAGTTCACCGTCGATCTCGACAAGCCATTCCGCCGCCTCACCTACCACGAGGCGATGAAGACCCTGGGTGGCGTCGACTACGACGACAAGCCGGCGGTCGAGGCGGCCTGCCGGGCGATGGGTCGCGAGCCCAAGGACTTCGCCACCTACGACCGCATGGCCAACGAGGTGTGGGAGCATCTGGTCGAACCGCACCTGACCGAGCCGACCTTCATCACCGACCAGCCGACCTGGCTGACCCCGCTGTGCAAGGCCCACCCGGAAGATCCGGCCAAGACCCTGCGCTTCGAGCTGTTCATGTGCCGCATGGAAGTTGGCAACGCCTACACCGAGCTGAACGATCCCGACCTCCAGCGCGAGCGCTTCGGCGGTCAGGTCGCCGAGGCGACGGCGGCCAAGGACAAGGAGTCCGGCATCGTCGACGGCAAGATCGACGAGGACTACTGCACTGCGCTGGACCACGGCCTGCCCGCCTGCGGCGGCCAGGGCATCGGCATCGACCGCCTGGTCATGCTGTTCTCCGGCCGGACCAATATCCGCGACGTGATCTTGTTCCCGACCATGCGGCCTTCTGCCTCCTAGGGGGGCTCGCCCCCCCTAGGAACCCCCGACTAGGGCTACCCACCCTGGACCGGCCACGGTTGGCTCACAGACGTTCGCCGCCTCCGTCCAGCACACAGGTTCCATAGCTCGCTAACGCTCGCCCCACGGTCTGCACCAAGGCCCAGATGTTGAAGCCGGAACATCCTGACGCACCTATCCACGCCCTGATCCGCAACGAGATCAAGGTCGAGCGGCGGGTCGGCGACGGCGGCGAGCGCGTCTTTCGCTTCGCCACCGGCCGCCGGCACGGCCTCGGCTGGTTCCTGCCGCGCTACCTGCGCGCCGTCGGGCCGCGCTGGCCCGACGAGCTGCTGACGAAATGGTGCGAGGACGGCCGCTGCCTGGTCGACGGGCAGGTGGTCGGGGCGCAGTGGCAGGTGGTGCCCGGTCGGCAGGTCGAACTGCGCATCGCGCCGCCAGCCGATGAGGGCCACCGGCCACCGCCGCTGACGCTGCTGTGGCACGACCGCCACGTCGCCTTCGCCAACAAGCCAACTGGCCAGCTGGCGCACCAGGCCGGCAAGCAGCTCTCGGGCACGCTGCTCAACCAGCTGCAGGATTGGGCGGTGACGCAGGGTATCGACCCCAACGAGGTACGGCTGCTCAATCGCATCGATCGCGAGACCAGCGGCATCGTCATCGCCACCTGCGACCTGACCGCGCACCAGCGCCTGGCAGTGCAGCTCGACCAGCGCGCCATCCGCAAGGCCTACCAGGCGATCTGCACCGGTGTGCCGGACCCGTGTGAGGGCGAGTGGAGCGAGCCGATTGGCCCACTGGGCGAGCAGACTATCCGTCGTGGCGTGCTGCCGGACGGCCAGTCGAGCCGCACCGAATACCACGTCGAGACGGTCGCCGCTGACGGCCGCCATGCCATCATCCGGCTGGAGCTGCACACCGGCCGCCAGCACCAGATCCGCGTCCACGCCACCCACCACGGCCACCCCCTGGTCGGCGACTGGGTCTACGGTGCGGCGGTGGCGGAACTGCCCGGTCAAGCCCTGCATGCCTGGGTGGTCGAGTGTGCGCATCCGATGACCGGAGAGCAGCTGCGCATCGAGGCGCCGTTCCCGCCCGCCCTGGCAGCCTTGTGGGAGCGCCTGCGCGACGGCGGTTCAGCTACACCTGTCGAGCTAAGCGTGGATCAGCGGTCGAAATTGGGCCTGCCGCCGCTAGCGTCCTGACGCATGGCGGTCAAACCCATCTCCGAACGCGGCCGGCACATCGTCCTGGCCATGGCCCGCCACCACGGCCCGGTGCGCGTCGAGGACCTCGCCCGCGAACTGCAGCGCCTCGGCTCGATCGAGAACGACCTCGGCGAGCTGGTCGTGGGTGGCACCGTCGCTGCCCGTGGCACGATGAGCGCTGCGCAGCAGAAGGCTGAACTCGAACACATCTGGCCCTACGTCATCAAGGCACAGCAGACGGGTGCGGAGTTCCGCTGGAAGACGCAGAACACCTTTGCCTATGAGCTGACCAAGGTCGGCCGCGACATGGTGCCGCTTTTGGCTAAGCTGCGCTGAAGCTCAGCTTGGGGGCGCTGCCCCCTGGGCCCTACGGGCCTACCCCCGCCGGGCTTTGTCGGGGCGCGGTTTCCTCGCAGGCTCGGAAACCGTGGCGGCATCGGCTGCGCCGATTCTATGCCGCCACCGCCCCTCGGCGCCCGCCAGCGCTGGGCGCTTACCCAAGACCCGGACCGTCCAGGCCAGCTTCGCGGGCCAGGACCAACACGCCCTGCGCGGCGTTGGTGACGGCCGGCTCCCACGGGGTTTCTCCACGCGCGATGCTGTCCAGCTCGTTCTCCATGCGCCGGGTGTAGTCCAGCTCGATGAAGTTGCCGGCGTAGCGCCGGGTGAGGAAGCCATTGACAGTAAGGCCGAGGGGCGTGGCGTGCAGCTTCCGCTTCTCGTCGGTGACGTAGGTGCGCGCCAGCAGCGTGCCCATGATCGCGGCGTAGGTGCTGGGGCGGCCGATGCCCTCCTTCTCCAGACGCTTGATCAGCGAGGCCTGGGTGAAGCGCGGCGGCGGCCGGGTCGTCTTCTGCTGCGCCAGCAGGTCGAGCAGGGTCAGCGCCTGGCCTGGCTCCAGCAGCGGCAGGGCGACGTCCTCGTCCTCGTCTTCCGGCTCGTCCTCGCCGGCCTTCGCCTTGCCCGTCCGTTTCTTGCGGCGCTTCTCCTCGGTGGCGTCGGCGGTCAGCTTGCGCCAGCCGTCGAACTGCACGACCACGCCCTTGGCCTGGAAGATGCCCATCGGCCCGCCGTTCCACGCCTGCGGCGCGCAGGCCACGTCGATGGTGGTCAACTGGTCGCGGCCGCTGCTCATCTGGCAGGCGATGAAGCGGTTCCACACCAGCCGGTAGAGGTCGCCGGCGTCGCCCGTCACCGCGTCGGCGCCACTTTCCGGATGGGTCGGACGGATCGCCTCGTGCGCCTCCTGGGCGTTGGCGCTCTTGGTCGCGTGCACGATCAGGGACTTCGGCAGGTAGGCAGGCTTGAACGCGGTGCGGATGAGCGCGCGGGCGGCGTCGATCGCTTCCGGCGCCAGGGCGACGCTGTCGGTGCGGTGGTAGGTGATGTGGCCGTCCTCGAACAGCGACTGCAGCAGCCGCATGGTCGCGTCAGGACGCAGGCCGAGCTGCACCGAGGCGGCCTGCTGCACGGTCGCGGTGGTGAACGGCGGCGGCGCACGCTTCTCGACCTCGCGGCGGTCGCAGGCGTGGACCAGCCAGCCCTGCTTGCGGCACCACGCAACCGAGCGCTGCGCGATCTCGGCATCGGTCAGGCGGGTGCCGAGCAGTTCGCCCTTCCACGTCACCAGCCGGGCGGTGAACGGCGGCGGGCTGCCGTCGCGCTCCAGCTTGGCGGCGAGGACGAAGTGGTCGACGGCGTTGAACTTGCGGATCTCCAGCTCGCGTTCGGCGACCAGGCGCAGGGCCACGCTCTGCACCCGGCCGGCGCTCTTGGCGTCGCGGCCGAGGCCCTTGAGGGTAGGCGAAACCAACCAGCCGACGACGCGGTCGAGGACACGGCGCGCCTGCTGCGCGTCGACCAGATGGCGGTCCAGATCCCGCGGGCTGGCCAGAGCCTGCTTGACCGCCGCGGCGGTGATCGCCTGGAAGGCGACGCGCTTGTAGCGGTGCTCGCCAATGATCTGGGTGATGTGCCAGGCGATCGCCTCGCCCTCGCGGTCGGGGTCGGTGGCCAGCCAGACCTCGTCGCAGACCTTGGCCAGGCTGGTCAGCTCGGCGATGGCGCGCGCGCCCTTCTCCAGCGGCTCGTAGTGTGGCAGCACGCGGCCATCGCGGAAGTCGATGGCCATGCCACCCTTCATCGGCAAATCGCGGATGTGGCCGAACGACGCGGCGATGCGGAAGCCGGCGCCGACCAGGGGCTTCAGCTTGGCGATCTTGTTCGGGGACTCGACGATCAGGAGTTTCATCGCGTGGCGACAGCGTGACCCTGCGCTGGCCCGGTCCACCCCAGGAATCGCCGGGCCTCGGCCTCAGCCTGGTCGGCGAGATCGGGCGCGTCGCCGGGCAGCCAGACGAGGTCGGCGAAGCGGCGGTACCAGGTCAGCTGGTGCTTGGCGAGATGGCGCGTGCCCAACTCGACCGCGGCGAGGCACCCGGGCAGGTCGAGGCGGCCGTCGAGGAACTCGACCACCTCCTTGTAGCCGACCGCCTGTAGCGCCTCGCGCGACAACGTCGAGCGCAACCGGCGCACCTCCTCGACCAAGCCGGCGGCGAACATGGCTTGGGTGCGCGCGGCGATGCGGGCATGCAGCACCGCCTTGTCCCAGCGCAGGCCGAGCTGCAGGGCGCGCAGGTCGGTGCGTCGGCCGCCGTCGGTGGTGTGGAAGCTGGAATAGGGCGCCCCGGTCAGGCGGAAGACCTCCAGGGCGCGGACGATGCGGCGCAGGTCGTTGGGATGGCGCAGCGCGGCGTAGGTCGGGTCGACGTGCTGCAGCTCGGCCCACAGCGCCGCCGGGTCGCCAGCGGCAAGTTCGGTGCGCAGCGCCTCGTCGCGTGGCGGGCCGGCGCTGATGCCCTCGACCAGCAGCTTGGTGTAGAGCGGCGTGCCGCCGGCCACCACCGGCACGCGGCCGCGCGCAGTGATGTCGGTGATGGCGGCCTCGGCCATGGCCAGCCAGCGGCTGGCGTCGCAGCGCTCGCCAGGGTCCAACGCATCGACGCAGTGGTGCGGCACGCGGGCGCGCTCGGCCGTGGTCGGCTTGGCCGTGCCCACGTCCATGCTGCGGTAGACGGCGAACGCATCGGCGCTGACCACCTCGCCGCCGAGGCGCTCGGCCAGGGCGATGGCCAGGGCGCTCTTGCCCGAGGCGGTCGGGCCGAGGACGAGGATCGGCTGCAGGGGCATGGTTGGCATCATGGCGGCGTGGTCGCGACGGCTGAGCGAAGCTTCTACCAGGGGGGCGCGAGACGCTAGACGCAGACAAGCGTATTGATAGCGTCAGAACCATGTCTCTTTCCCCACTGCGCGTGTTGAGCCTCGGCCTGGTGCCGAGTCTACTGACGGTGGCGTGCGCTGCGGACGGCGCCGCGACCAGCAAGACGGTCCGCCTGAGCCTGGCTCCGGTGCCGGTGCCCACCGCGGTCATGACCCCCAGCGTCCTTACCGCCGCCAACAAGGGCAACTATTGGCTGCAGATCGTGACCAAGACCGGCGTCGTCCTGCCGATGCAGCGTGCGGTCTTCGCCAAGGGCCAGGACGACCAGACGGTCACCCTCGGCGGCGTCAGCCTGAACTTCCAGGTCAACCGCGACGGCAAGGTCTTCGCGCTCAAGCCGGAGAAGGGCAACCCGATTACGCTCAAGCAGCAGAACGACGGCCTGGCGCCGACCGTGGTGCCGCTGGCTGACAAGCGCAAGCTGCCGGTCGCCTTCCCCTACGCCTACGTCAGCAAGCTCGACTCGTTCTTCGCTATGCGCGCGGCCAGCACCAGCAAAGGTCCGCTGGATGGCGACCAGATCCAGTTCCTCGATGACGACCTGGACGGCGACATCGACAAGGACGATGTGGTTTCGCTGGGCAACTCCCCGTGTTTTGCCCCCATTGCCAAGCGCATCGCCACAAAGAAGGGCGTGTGGAACATCGACGAGCTGCCGGCGGCAGGCAGCACGGCGACGTTCTCCCCCGACGCATCGGCCACCGTGCCACTGACCTTCGTCTTCACCGGCCAGTCCGCCGGCCACGCTGCGATCGCCAGCGAGGACGGCTCGCTGGTCACCGTGGTCACCGGCGCCAAGGATGTGATCAAGCTGCCGGTCGGCACCTACAAGCTGCTGCATGGCGTCGTCGTCGACGGCCGCGGCAAGGTCATGGCGGCGATGATCCCGGACAAGCTGGCCCCGTTCCAGCTCACCTCCGAAGCTGCCGACGCCAAGCAGAAGCCCGTCTTCGCCTACGGCGGCCCGTTCGCCATGGGCTTTGACGCCAAGATGGTCAACGGCAAGCTTGCGGTTGGCACCCAGATCGCCCTGCATGGCGTCGGTGGCGAGCGCTATCTCGACTACCGATGGCAGTCGCTGCCCTCGGTCTACGTCAACGGGAAACAAATCGGCTCCATGGAGTATGGGTGAGGCGGTGGCATTTGCGCGTACACCGGGAGTGTACCACAGGACATAGCCAACGCCGACGGACCGATGAAGGTCGAATTGCGCGCCACCATCGAGGGCTTCGGCCCGGTGACCGGCACGCTCGACGTTCCGCGCTAGGCGCGATCCGGCCGAGCCATGCGTGATCCGGCGCGCCGCGCCGTGGTTATGGGGCGTTCCCGTGATCTCGGCCACTGCGTCTGCGATGTCAGGAAGCCCTGCCCGTGCGACGATCTGGTTGAACGCGACCTGTGCCCGTGCGCCGGCGAACGTCCCGCAGGGGATGGCGCGCCGATCCGCCTGACCCGGCACATCAAGGCCGCCGGCTGCGCTGGCAAGATCGCCAAGGCCGAGCTGGAACGCCTGCTGCACGGCCTGCCCGACCTGCCCGATCCGCGCGTGCTGGTCGGGCGACACACCGGTGATGATGCCGGGGTGATGCACCTGGGCGGGGCCGACGACACCGTCTGCACAGTCGACGTCTTCCCGCCGCCGGTTGACGATCCGGCCAGCTTCGGCCGCATCGCCGCCGCCAACAGCCTGAGCGACGTGTGGGCGATGGGCGGCCGACCGCAGGCGGCGCTGGCCATTGTCGGTTGGCCGTTGAACACCTTGCCGGGCAGCGGCCTGCGGGCGCTGCTCGACGGCGCTTTCCGCGCCCTCGCCGAGGTCGGTGTGCCGTGCATCGGCGGCCACTCGATCGCCAGCGACGAGCCGATTGCCGGCTTCGCGGTCATCGGCACGGTGCCGCACGGCCAGGCGAGGACCAACGCCGGAGCGCGGCCCGGCGACGCCATCGTCCTGAGCAAGCCGATCGGCGGCGGCCTGCACGTCTTCGCCAACGCCCTGGGTCGCGCCGATCCGGTGCAGCTCGCCCTCGTGACGGTGGCGATGGAGACGATGAACCGCGCTGCCGGCGAGGCCCTGATCCCGTGCCGGGCCAGCGCTGCCACCGATGTCACCGGCTTCAGCCTGATGGGTCATCTTGGCGAGCTGGCCAAGCGCAGCGCCGCTGCCGTCGAGCTGTGGTGGGAGGCGATCCCGCTCTTCGCCGGCAGCCTAGAGCTGGCCCGCGCCGGCGTCATCCCCGGTGCGGTCGAGCGTAATCGCGAGGCCGCTGATCCGGCGTGCACCGACCTGTCGGCGTTGGATGCGGCGCAGCAGGCGGTGCTGTTCAGCCCCGAGACCAGCGGCGGCATCCTCGCCGTCCTGCCACCCGGCGAGGTCACCGCCTACCGGGCCCGCGTCCCCGGCGCTGTGGTCATCGGCCGCGTCGTCGCCGCCCAGTCCGGCGGACACCTCGCCGTCATTCCGCGAAAGCCAAACACCATGGCCGACTGCTGCGCCCCCGCTCCCTCCCCGTGCTGTGCGCCCATCGCCGGCGCAGACCCTCTAGCGGCGTGGAAGACCTACATGGGCCAGGTCATGGCCCCAGGTGCGCTCGACACCAAGCAGAAGCGTCTGATCACCTACGCCTTGTCGATCGCGCAACGCTGCGCGCCCTGTCTCGTGGCGCAGGAACAGGCGGCCCGCACCGCCGGCGCCACAGACGCCGAGCTAGCCGAAGCCGCCGCGTTGGGTGTCGCCTTCGGCGGTGCGCCGGCCGGAGCGTTTCTCACGGATGCGGCGCGATGACCCCACGCAACCCGGGGGGCCCCGTCGCGCAGCGATGGGGCGGGCGCCGAGGGGCGGTAAGCGGACACAATCGGCGCAGCCGATCCGCCCACGGCTTGCCGAGCGCAACGAGCAAGCCGAGCCCCGATAAAGCCCGTGGGGGCGACGGGGCCCCGTCGCGCAGCGAAGGGGCGGGCGCCGAGGGGCGGTGGGCGGACACAATCGGCGCAGCCGATCCGCCCACGGCTTGCCGAGCGCAGCGAGCTAGCCGAGCCCCGACAAAGCCCGTGGGGGCTGGCCCGCAGGGCCGTGGGGGCGAAGCCCCCAAACCTAATGGGCGGGTTGGGCGCCCGGTGGCGCTCACGGTCTACAAAACCGTTGTGGGGGCCGCAAGGCTCCGGGGTGGGTTCGCCTCCCACCCGTCCCCCCCAGCAGTTTGGGGGCTTCGCCCCCACGGCCCTGCGGGCCTGCCCCCACGGGCTTTGTCGGGGCTCGATGTCCTCGCTGCGCTCGGACATCGTGGGCGGATCGGCTGCGCCGATTGTATCCGCCCACCGCCCCTTGGCGCCCGCCATCGCTGCGCGATGGACTGCTGGGGACGGCCCCACAGGCCTCCTGAGCCATGACTGACGTTGGGGATACACTCAGGGCGCTGCCGGCGGTCGGCGACGTGCTCGCCTCGTTGGCCGGGCGCGAGCTATGCGCCACCTACGGCGCTGGCGTCGCGCGCTGCGAACTGCGCGCGCTGCTTGATGGCCAGCGGGCGGCGATCAAGGCCGGGCGGAAGCCGCAGGCGGATCTGCCGGGGGCGTTGGCCCTACGCCTGAAGCGGGCGCTGTCGGTCGAGGGTCGTCGCGCGATCAACGCCACAGGCATCATCCTGCACACCGGCCTCGGACGGGCACCGCTGGACGAGCGCGCCCGCGCCCTGACCAATGCTGCGTCCGGCTACTGCGTGCTGCAGGCCGACATCGGCACCGGGGCGCGCTCGCTGCGCGAGGAGCGGGTCGAGCGCTGGCTGCGCGAGTTGACCGGCTGCGAGGCGGCGACGGTGGTGAACAACAACGCCGCTGCGACCATGCTGATGCTGCGCGCCCTGTGCGGCGGGCGCGAGTGCCTCCTCAGCCGCGGGCAGATCATCGAGATCGGCGGTGCCTTCCGCATGCCCGAGGTGATGACGATGTCGGGTTGCCGCCTGGTCGAGGTCGGCACCACCAACCGCACCCACCTCAAGGATTATGCCGCCGCGCTGACCCCCGAGACCGGCGCCATCATCCACGTGCACACCAGCAATTTTCGCGTGCGCGGCTTTGCCTCGACGCCGGGCGTGGCCGAGTTGGTGCCGTTGGCGCGCAAGCATGGCGTGCGCTGCCTCGACGACCTCGGTAGCGGGGCGCTGGTGCCGCTGTCCCAGTTCGGCCTGGGTGACGAGCCGACCGTGCCGGCCTCGATCGCCGCCGGTGTCGACGCCGCCTGCTTCAGCGGCGACAAGCTGATCTGCGGCCCGCAGGCCGGCATCATCGTCGGCTCGCAGGCCGCGATCGCCGCGATCCGCGCCGATCCGTTCGCCCGCATGTTCCGCGTCGGCAAGCATGTCCTCGCCGGCCTGGAAGCGTCGCTGGCCCGCTTCCTCGATGACTCGTGGCGGCAACTGCCGCTCTATCGCATGCTGGCGCTGGACGCGGCCGCCCTGCGCGTGCGCGCCGAGGCCCTCGTCCAGGCGCTGTCCGGCCTGCCCGGCCTGACGACCGGCATCGCCGCCGATATCAGCTACGTCGGCAGCGGCACGAATCCCGACGCCGGCGTGCCCACCGCCGTGCTGCGGCTGTCCGGCCGTGAGCCCGACGCCCTGGCGGCGCGGCTGCGCGCCTGGGTGCCGGCGGTGTTCGCCCGCGTGCACGACGGCGCCGTGGTCCTCGACCCACGCACCGTGGCGACCGAGGACGACGCCCTGGTCGTGCAGGCGGTGCGCGCCTGCTGGGACGGCTGATGGCCCAGGCGCGTACCATCCTGCCGGTGATCGTCGGCACCGCCGGCCACGTCCATCATGGCAAGAGCGCGCTGGTCAAATTGCTCACCGGCTGCGAGACCATGCGCCTGCCCGAGGAGCGCGCCCGTCAGCTGACCATCGATCTCGGTTTCGCGCCCTGCCGGCTGGCCGATGGCCGCGTCCTCGGCATCGTCGACGTGCCGGGGCACGAAGACTTCCTGCGTAACATGGTCGCCGGGGCGACGGCGGTCGACGCCGTGCTGCTGGTGGTCGCCGCCACCGAAGGGGTGATGCCGCAGACCGCCGAGCACGTGCGCATCCTCAACGTGCTGCGTCGGCCGCCGCTGTTCGCCGTCATCACCAAGTGCGACCTGGCCGACCCGGCGCGCATCGCGCAGGTGCGTGGCGAGGTCGCGGCCTTCCTCGCCCGCGCTGGTTTTCCCGACGCACCGATCGCGCAGTGCTCGGCCAAGACCGGCGACGGGCTGGAGCAGGTGTGGGACGGGCTGGAGCGCATCGTCGCGCTGGCCGCGGCCAGGCCGCGCGATGGCCGTGCCTTCCGCCTGAGCGTCGAGCGCTCGTTCCAGGTCGTCGGCCACGGCACCGTCGTCACCGGCATCCCAGCCAGCGGCAGCGCCGCTCCTGGCGACGCCCTGGAGATCCTGCCCGGCGGTATGCCCACGGCGGTGCGCGGGGTGCAGATCTACAAGCGCAGCGATGCCGCCGCCTGCGCCGGCACCTGTGTGGCGCTCAACCTGCGCGACGTGGCGCTGGCAGACGTGCCGCGCGGCACGGTGGTGGCCGCACCGGGCTGGTACCGACCGAGCAGCGAGATCGTCATGCGCCTGGAGAGCGTCGCCGAGGCGCTGGTGCTGCCGCGTCTGGCCGAGGTGCGCCTGCACGCCGGCACGACCGCGGTGCTGGCGCGGGCGCGGCTGCTGGACGCCGAGCGTCTGCCGCCGGGCGGCCACGCGCTGGTCCACCTGCGTCTGAGCGAGCCGGTGGCGTTGGCGGCTGGCGATCGCGTGCTGGTGCGCGCCCTGACTCCGTCGGTGACGGTCGGGGGCGGGCCGGTGGTGGGCACGGCTCCGCCGGCGATGACGCGACGCGACCCAGCGCTGCTCGCCCGCTTGGCCGAGGCGGCCCGGCTTTGCGAGGCCGGCGACAGCGCCGGCGGCGAGTTCCTCGCTGGCGTGCCGGCGGTGCTGGCGCAGGCCGAGGCGGTGCGGCTGATCGGTGTGCCGGGTGCGGATCCCGGCGCACATCCGTTGCTGCGTGCCCTTGGACCGGGCTGGTGGCTGATCGTCCCGCGACAGTCCGAGGTGGCGGCGCTGCTGTCCGCCGCGGTCGACCGCCACCATGCCGCTCGGCCGGACGATCATGGCCTGACTGCCGAGGCCGCCTGCGCCGTGGTCGGCGTGCCGGCCCCGTGCTTCGCCGCCCTGGCGGCACTTGGCGACGGGCAGGGCTTGGCCGTCATCCACGGCCATCTCGCCCGGGCCGGCCGCGCCCCGCGTCTGCCGGCCAGGTTAGCGGCGGCGCGCGAGCTGCTGCTCGGCCGTCTTGCCACCGGCATTGAACCGCGTGGCGAGCTGCCCGGCGTGCTTGGCCTGCAGGAACGCGAGACCGCCCAGCTGCTGCGTCTGTGCGGCGAGGCCGACGAGCTGCGGGTGGCCGGCAACCACGTCGTCGGGTCGGCGACCTGGAAGGTTTGGCAGGCGGTTGCGATGACGTTGCTCCACAATGCGGGAACGCTACGTTTGCCGGAGTTCCGCGCCGCCTCCGGCTTGTCGCGCAATGTCGCGGTCGAGTTCCTCGACGCCTGCGACCGCGACGGACTGACCAGGCGGGTGGGCAACGACCGGGTGCTCGCCCGGCAGGGGGTAGCTTGAAGCTGACCATCCGCATCGCGCTGCTCGTGCTCGCCCTCGGGCTGATCGCCTGGGGCGTCTTTGCCGAGCGCCACGCTGTCCGGCCGCTGGTCGCCGGCGAGACGCGCTTCGCCGACGGCACCACCTTCACTTTCGACGCCTCGGTCGACGGTTACGTGCGCATCAAGGGTGAGCTGTTCGACGCCTACACCCCGCTGACGCCGGGGCAGGTGCAGCTCAAAGACTGTAAGACATGAGGCAACTAGCACAGGTGACGCGTGCCGTTACCGGGGACAATCAGCCAAACGACTCACCAAACGAGCGCGCCGATGCCTGAGGTCAGCCTGTGGCGCCGTTCGCGCTTCTACGCCAGTCTGTTCAGCACCGCGGTGCTGAACCTGCGGCCGGTCGTCGCCCTGCGCGGAGTGTGCGGGCCGGCGCTGAACTGCCACGGCTGCCCGGCTGCCACCACGGCCTGCCCAGTCGGCGTGATCGCCTTCGGTTCGGCGATGCACGCCTTCCCGGCCATGGCCATCGGCACGGTACTGGCCGTCGGCATCCTCACCGGACGCCTGGTCTGCGCCTTCGTCTGTCCCTTCGGTCTGTTCCAGGATCTGCTGCACCGCATCCCCGGACCCAAGCTGCGCCTGCCGCGCTGGTGGCGCTACGGCAAGTACGCCTGCTTGGCGCTGCTTGTCGTCCTGCTGCCCTTCGCCTTCGGCTTCCACGTCGACGGCTTCCTCGCCATCGACAAGCCCAGGGTCGACAAGGACGGTAACGACATCTCGGTGGTGGTGACGGTGCGCAACCCGTCGCCCGAGGCGGTGCATGGCGTGGATCTCGATCTGGTGTGGAAGGACGCGTCGGGCACCGAGTTGGAGCGGTTGCCGCAGGCCTTCCCCGACCAGGTGGTCGAACCAGGTGCCGAGCTGGTGCTGCCGGCGGTGAAGATCCCCAACCGGCTGGGCGAGGCTGATCTCACCGTCGCCTCGCGTCTGGCCGTGGTGCGCCAGGATGCCGGCCTGCATTACTTCTGCACCACCTGCCCTGCTGGCACGCTGGAGGCTGTGGTGCTGCCGCAGCTGGCGCGCGGCGAGGTGTCCTCGGCATATACCGGACGCAACGCCCTGCGTCTGGGCATCCTCGGCGCCTTCATCGTGCTGATGTGGCTGACCAGCCGGCCATTCTGCCGCGGTTTCTGCCCGCTCGGCGCCTTCTACGGGCTGACCGCGCGCTTCGCCGTCAGCCGCATGGGTATCGACAGCAACGCCTGCATCCAATGCGGCGCCTGCGACCGCGTCTGCCCAGCCGGCCTTGACGTGCGCAAGGAGGTCGGTGGACCGGAGTGCATCGCCTGCGGCGACTGCATGGCCGTCTGTTCCCAGAACGGCATCACCCGTCGTTTCGGACTAACCGAGAAAAAACCAACATGACCGACAACCGTACCGCCGTCCGTACCGTCTACGCCGGCGCTGAAGGACGCCTGTGGGAGCTGATCATGGGCGAGCAGATCCACATCGACGGCTTCGCCTCGTCGATGGCTCTCGCCGCCCGCGCCGGGGTGAAGCCCGGGCTGAGCGCCGTCGACCTGTGCTGCTGCAGCGGAGCCGGTCTGCGCTTCCTCGCCAAGCTGCACGGCCTGGGCCGCGGCGTCGGCGTCGACATGACGCCGGAGCAGCTCGCCCTGGGCGAGACGCGCAATCGCCGCGATGGTGTTGCTGACCGCATCCGCTTCGTCAACGCCGACGCCATCGCCACCGGCCTGCCCGCCGCCTCGACCGACCTGGTGTGGGGCGAGGATGCGTGGTGCTATGTGCCCGAGCGCGGTGCGCTGGTCGCCGAGGCCGCACGCCTGCTGAAGCCGGGCGGTACTCTGGCCTGCACCGACTGGTGCTGGGGAAGCCAGCGTCCGGCCGCGGCCGACGCCGACCGCTTCCTCGCCTTCATGAAGTTCCCCGAGCTGTTCTCGGCCGCTGACTACGCCGCGGCCTGTGCGGCCGCCGGTCTGCGCGTCACGGTGTGCGAGGACACCGGCCGCTACGTCCCGGCGATCGAGCGCTACCTCGCCGACATCACCACTCAGCACACCTGGGACGCGCTGGCGATCATCGGCTTCGACCAGGCGATGGCGGCGGCGATCATCGGCGAGATGCAGCACGCGCTGGTCGTGGCCAAGGCCGGCGGCCTGGCCCAGGTCATGGTCGTGGCAAGGAAGCCCTGACATGGCCTGCGGCGCGCAGCCTCCCGCTCCACGTGGCGACCCCTGCCGGGCCGCCGCGCCGGCCTGTTGTTCGGCCAAGCCGGCTGCTGTGGCCGAGCTGTCGCCGCGCTTCGCCGGCCAGCTCGACCACGCCTTGGCGCGGGTGCAGGCGGCGAAGGCCGCGGGCCGGCCGGTGGTCGGGATCCTCTGCGAGTTCGCCCCGCGCGAGTTGATCCTGGCGGCTGGCGGCGTGCCGGTGTGCCTGTGCGGCGGTTCGCACGCCATGGTCGCGCCGGCCGAGGCCGAGCTGCCGGCCAACCTCTGCCCGCTGATCAAGTCGACCTACGGCTACCACCTGACACGGTCGAACCCATTCCTTGAGCTGTGTGACCTGGTGGTCGGCGAGACCACCTGCGACGGCAAGAAGAAGATGTACGAGCTGATGGCCGAAAGCCGGCCGCTGCACGTCATGCAGCTGCCGCAACGCATTGATGCCGCCTCGCAAGGGCTGTGGCTGTCCGAGGTGCGCCGGCTGCACGCCGTGCTCGAAACGCTCATCAGCCGGTCGATCGGCGAAGCCGCGCTGCGCGAGGGCATCCGCACCATGGAGGAGGAGCGCCGCCTGCGCCGCGAGCTTGCTCTGCTCATGGCCACCGACGCACCACCGATCAGCGGCCGCCACGTCCTCGACCTGCGCAGCCTGGCCGCGGCCGACCCGGAGGATTTCGCGGAATACCGCCGGCTGCTCAGCGAGCTGCCGGCCCGGCCGGGCCGTTCCGGGGTGCGCGTACTGCTCAC
Source organism: Planctomycetota bacterium (assembly GCA_038203025.1). Classification (GTDB taxonomy): domain Bacteria; phylum Planctomycetota; class UBA11346; order UBA11346; family UBA11346; genus UBA11346. Next base: position 2,551 of record JBBREK010000023.1, on the reverse strand, counting down.
CGGCGTGCCGGTGCCGCATGGCGCCGAGAAGGTCGTCGACCTGATCGAAGGCCACGGCGGTCTGATCGTCGCGCAGGAACACTGCTCGGGCTGGAAGCCGCTGGCGGTGACCATCGACCCCGACGCCGCCGACCCGCTCGCCGCCATCGCCGACGCCTATCTGCACCTGCCGTGTTCGGTGATGACGCCCAACCAAGGCCGGTTCGACCTGATCCGCGAGCTGACCGCGCGCTTCCGCGCCCAGTGCGTGGTCGAGGTGGTGTGGCAGGCCTGCCTGACCTACGACGTCGAAAGCACGCGGGTGCGGCGGCTATGCGGCGAACTCGGCCTGCCCTACCTGCGTATCGGCACCGACTACGCGCCAGGCGACACCGCGCGCATCGCCGTGCGCCTGGAGGCGCTGTTCGAGCAGGTCAGTGCGGCGACGTGAAGCTCGTCGTCAGCTCGTCGCCGTTCATCCCCCCAGAGTTCATTGCCGCACATGGTCTCCGGCCGGTGCGGGTGGTGACGACCGCTGCTGCTACCGCCGACTGCCACCAGGGCCGCTGCGCCACCGCCGAGGGTCTGGCGCGGTCGCCGCAGGCAGACGACCTGCTGATCCTGACCACCAGCTGCGACCAGATGCGGCGCAGCGCCGAGGAGCGGGCGGAACCGACCTTCCGCTTCAACCTGTCGGTGACCTGGACGACGGCCAACGCCGCACGCCTGTACCGCGACGAGCTGTTGCGCCTGTCGCGCTTTCTCGTCCGCCACGGCGGGCACGAACCTGACGATCTCGCCGGGCATCTGCTCGACCACGACCAGCGCCGCGCCCGGCTGCGCGCCGGTTGCGCCTGCCTGCCCGCCCGCGCCGCCGCCGAGGCGCTGGCCGGCTATGCCGCCGATGGCTCGGTGCCGTCCGTTGATCCGACGCCGGCCCCAGCCGATGGCCGCGTGCCCGTCGCCTTGCTTGGCGGGCCGCTGCCGCTGCTGCCGTCGGCCTTCGGCCTGCACGACTTGATCGAGACCTGCGGTGCGCGCATCGCTCTCGATGGTAGCGAAGGCGGCGAGCGCGGCCTGGCGGCGCCGTGCGACCGGCGGTTGGCGGTCGACGATCCGCTCGCCGCCCTGGTCGACTGCTATTTCCTCGCCATCCCCGACGCCTTCCGCCGGCCCGACAGTCTGCTTTACGCCTGGCTGGAACGCGGCATCGCCGAGCGTGGCATCCGCGCCGTGATCCTGCGTCCGGATCCGTGGTGTGACCTGTGGCGCGCGGTCGGCCCGCGGCTGCACGACTGGGGACGCCTGCCGGTGGTGCTCGCCGAGGCTGGCGAGGAGGCCGGCGCCCGGCCGCGCCTAGCGACCCGGGTCGAGGCTCTGGTGGAGATGCTGTCGTGATCGCTGGCGTCGATCTCGCGCATCCCGCCGCTGCGCTGCTGCGCCGTTGGCATGCCAGTGGCGACCTGCGCCTGGCCGACCTGCGCTTCGATCCCGATCCGGCGTGCATCGCGCTGTGGGACTTCGTGCTCTCCGAGGAGGAGCGCCTGCGCGCGCTGCGCGCCGCCGGTGGCTTCATCGTCGGGGCGATGAAGGACCTGGGCACGGTGCCGATCCTGGTCGCCGCCATCCCTGGCGCGGTCGCCTTCTATCCTGACGGAGCGTGGTGGCTGCCCTGCCTGCAGCGCCACGCCGGCGGGCAGCTCGCCACCGCCGACCGCCTGGGCATTGGCGAGGGCTTCTGCCCGGTGCGCGCCCTGCTCGGCTGCTACGCTCTCGACAGCGACTTCCCGCAGCCGGACCTTGACATCTGCGCGGTCGGGGCGACCTGCGATGACTTCTCCGCCGTGGCCCAGCGCCTCGCCGGCCTCGGCCGCGACATCCTGTGGTGGGAGCTGCCCGCCTTCCGCGCCCCCGATCCGGGCGAGGCGACGGTCGTGCTGCCGGACGGGCAGACGGCCCCGCAGGCCTCGGCCGACGCCATCGAGCGCGAGCTGGAACGCCTCCGCCAGGCCTTGGCGCGTGCCACCGGTGCGCCGCTTGATCCGGCCGCACTCCTCGCCGCGACGCAGGCGGCCCAAGTGGTGCGCGCCCAGGTGCGGACCATCCGTCAGCTGGTGCTGTCGGCTCCGGTCGCGCCCTTGCCGGCGCTGGAGCTGCTGCTGGTCGAAATCCTCGCCCTGCACTTCTGCTCGGACCTGGCGCGCTGCCGCGCGCTGCTCGACAGCATCCTGGCGATGGTGAGCGCCCGCGTCGCCGCCGGAGACGGCGTGCTGCCGGGTGACGCGGTGCGCGTGCTGTGGATGAATCCGGTCGCCGACCTGCGCGTGCTGCAATGGCTGGAGGAAGCCGGTGGCCGTCTCGCCTGCACCGACTTCATGACCGCGCAGGCGATGGCCCCGATCCCGTCCGAGCTGCCGCCGCTGGCGGCCCTGGCCCGCACGGCGTTGTGCGATCGCATGATCGGCAGCGACCGCCGCCGCGCCGCCCTGGCCGTGGCCGAGGCGCGGACCTTCGGCGTCGAGGCGGTGGTGGTGGCGCGCATCCCCGGCGCCAGCCCGCGACGGCGCCCACA
>JBBREK010000022.1:0-27280 GCA_038203025.1 Planctomycetota bacterium | reverse complement strand
CCCTGCCTAGGACCCCCGACCAGGGGAGCCCCCTTTCTCTCGGCGCGACTCCCCTTCCGGGGACTCGCGTCCGCTGCGCGGATGCCCTCGTTTACCCCTGCGGGGCAGCTGGCCGCGCCCCGGACCCCCGCTTCCTTACGGTGGCGTCTTGCGCGTCCGACGTCGAATGAGGCATGCTCGGCTGACGCCTGCGCTGCCAACGACGCACACGCTCCGACCGTTTCGAGTCGTCAATCGTGTGGGGTCCAGGGCGAAGTCCTGGCCGCAGCCGTAGGCGAGGACCGGCCGCCGAGCGGCGGTGGCGGCATAGAATCGGCGCAGCCGATGCCGCCACGTTTTCAGAGCGTAGCGATGAAAACGAGCCGTGACAAAGGCCGTGGGGGCGAAGCCCCCAACTTACTGCGGCGGGATGAACTGCGTCGGCAAGGTGCCGTCGGCAGGGCCGGGTTTTGCCTCGGCTGGCGGCGTTGGGGCCGGCGCTGCCGGCGCTGGCGCAGCGGCTGGTGCTGATGCAGCAGCAGGCTGGCCGGCTTCTTCGCGCTTGGCCTCCTCTTCCAGTTCCTTGGCCAGCTTGTCGAGATCCTCGAGGTCCTCGTCATCCCAGTAGTCGTCCTCGCGTACGACCAGGTAGGTCAGCATGCCGCCGCCGATGAACAGGTTGAGGCAGTAGCCGAGGACGAGGGCGCCGATCAAGGTCTGCCAGAAGCCGGCGATCAGGCCGGAACCCCAGCGGTAGAAGCCCTCGGTCTCCTGGCGCAGGCCGAAGTAGCCGGGTTGCGGGCCGGCAGGTAGGCGGACGCCGACGATGGAGGTGCCGATCTCGACCGGATTGACCACCCAGCCGAGACCGCGGCTGGAGATCTCCTGGGCCCGGTCCTCGACCCGGCTGGGGTCGGAGCGGCCGGATTCGGCGCCCCAGGTCTGCTGGGCGGCGGCGACCTGACGCAGGTAGGTGCCGGCGAAGAGCGTCGTCACCGAGGCGAAAATCATGAAAACCAGGGTCAGGGCCAGGCTGGCGACCAGGATGTGCGGCCGCGTGCCCACCGCCTCGATGGTGTCGACGACGTTGTCAAACCAGCCGTGACGGCGTACCGCGACGATGGCCGGGAAGACGAACAGGCTGAACAAGGCGGCGAGTGCCAGGAGGAGGCAGAAGATCGCAGCGCAGAAGCCCAGCGGGTAAAGCAGTCCGTAGAGCAGGCCGCCGGCGTAGGGGATCGAGCCGATAAACATCGGGAACCAGATCAGCAGGCCGTGCGCCAGGGCGACCAGGACGACGAGAAACACCGGCACCAGCACGGCGGCCAGAGCGCGACCCTTGAACTGCCCGATCGCCTCACTGAAGGAGAGGAACTCATCGTCGAGCAGATCCGCCTTCATGAAGATGGCGACGAAGGTGGCGCCGAGTCCGAAGACGGCCAAGCCGACGAGGAGGAATCCGCTCCATACCGGCCACCACCAGCTGCCGAGATCGGGGCTGATCGCTCCGAAGAGGTGGATCCACAGGCCAAGCAGGACCAGGGTGACGGCCGACACCAGCATGCACTTCGGTTTGAAGGCGAGCATCGGGGCGGTGAAGAGGTCCTTCCACGTCCACGTGCGCGGCTCGGGTTTCCACTCGGCGGGGGCCTGGGCGTTCTCGGGCTTGGCGGGTGCCGGCTGCGGGTCGGTCATGTCGGCGGAGGCTAGGGGCTGTCGGGGAGACGGCAACGGCAGGACGGGGAGGAGGCGTCCGGGGAGGCGGGGAGGCGGGGAGTGGCACCTCGGCGCGCAGCCTGTACATAGGAAGGAATGGAGGACGACCGCCTCGTTCAGCTCGCGCTTTCGCGCGGCTATGTCACGACCGAACAGGTCGAGCGCGCCAAGGCCGAGCAGAAGACGCTGGCTGACCGCGGCGTCGACCATGGGGTCTATTTCCTGCTGCAGGACCTTGGCTTCCTCGCCGAGGGCGACGCCCGCGACCTGCGCCGCTCGGTCAGTTCGTCGGCCATCCGCGCCCTCGAGGTAGACGGCTACGTCATCCAGGGCCGGTTGGGCAGCGGCGGCATGGGCGACGTGTTCCGCGCCGCCCACCCCGATGGCCGCATGGTGGCGGTCAAGCTGCTCTCGGGCAAGCTGGCCAAGAGCGAGGAGTATGTCCGCCGCTTCCTGCGCGAGGGCCGGGCGATGCAGCGCTTGGTGCATCCGCACATCGTCGGCGTGTCTGGGGCCGGTGAGAGCCTGGGTACGCGCTACATCCTCATGGAGCTGGTCGAAGGGCCCAGCCTCAAGACTTGGCTGATCGAGAAGGGCAGGCTCGATCCCGCGCATGCCGCAGTGGTGCTGCGGCAGATGGCCGAGGCGTTGGAGAACGCCTGGTCGCACGGCGTCCTGCATCGCGACGTCAAGCCGGCCAACATCCTGGTTGGTCCGCCGCGCCCGGGCGTCGACGAGCCCTTCTGCGCCAAGCTCTGCGATTTCGGTCTCGCCCGCATGGGCCCGGACGCAGGCGATCCCGACCTCTCGCGCGGTGGCCTGACTGGCACCGGTCTGGCCCTGGGCACGCCGCACTACATGAGTCCCGAGCAGGCCAGCGGCGAGCACGACGTCGATCAGCGAGCCGACATCTACGGGCTTGGTGCCACCCTTTATCACGCCCTGCTCGGTCAGACGCTCTACAGCGGCAAGAGCTCGGCGGTGATCATGTACAAGCAGGTGACCGAGAACGTCGACCTCAACCAGCTGCGCCAGGCCGGGGTCGACGAGCCGTTGGTCGATCTACTTGGGGCCATGCTGCAGAAGCGGCGGTCGGCGCGCATTGCCACCTGGGCCGAGGTGCTGCAGCGGGTCCGTGCGCTGGCGCCCGCGTCTGCAGTCGCAGCCCTGTCCGCCTCGCCCGCCCCGCAGTCCCCTACGGTCACGCCGCCTGCGCAGCCTACGCCGCCGCCGGTCACAGTGCCCACGGTCGGTCAGGCGCCCCGGCCGACCGGCATCGGCAGACGGGTGTTGCTGACCGTTGCCCTGGTGGCGCTGGTCTCCGCCGGGGCGATGGGCTGGGCCCTGTCGCGGGGTGGTCCTGCTCCGGTGGACCCCGCCGGTTTCGCCGCCGCCCTGGTCGCGATTGGCCAGGCGGACGCGGGTCAGCGCACCATCGTCCTGCTGCCTGGCACCTATGCCGGCACCATCCGCCTCGGCGCCGGCCACCGTGGCCTGCGCCTGCGGGCTGCCGGTCCAGGGGTCGAGTTGACCGGTCCGGCTGGTGGCCCGGCGGTGCTCTGTGAACCGGGCCTACTTGATGCCCGACTTGAAGGCGTGCACCTGCGCGGCGGCGTTGGCGCCGTCGCCCTTGAGACGGTCGGTGCCTGCGAGCTGTCTCTGATCGATGCGCGGCTCGACGGAGGGCTGACCATCGGTGGCGGGGCCATCTCGTTGCGTCAGACCGAGGTCGAAGGTCGCGTCCAGGTTGGCGACCGTGGCCTGCTCAACGTCAGTGCCGGCCGCATCGTCGGCCCGGTGACGGCCGACCGTGCCGACCTGCACCTGCAGCACTGCACGGTCGACGGCCAGGTCGTCGTGCGTTCGGGCTCGCTGGTCATCGATGCAGTACGCCTCCACGCCGCCACCGCGCCAGCCCTGTCCCTCGACCGGGCACAGGCGTCAGTTGTCGATCTGCAGCTGGATGCCCCGGGCGTCGGCCTGGAGGCCCAGGGCAGCGGACTCGCCAAGGTCCTTGGCCTGACCATCACCGGTGCCGGTCCGTCGATCGTCTGGAGCGGTGAGCGCCTGGCGGTCTGGACCTGGGAGCGCTTCGCCCTGGCCACCCCGCCGCGCGGGCTACCCGGCGCTATTCCGGCCGGTCCGGGGGCCGATCCGGGCCGCTTGCAGCACTAATCCATCCCACACTAGCCTTGCGTGTTGGCCACCGCCGGAATACACCATTGCACCAGCGAGGAATGCATGCCTAAGACCGTTCTCGTCGTCGATGACAGCGCGATGATGCGCAAGATTGTGATCAAGAACCTCAAGGATTGCGGTTACGATGTAACCGTGGTCGAGGCCGGTGACGGCAAGGAGGGACTCGACAAGTTCGCGGCTGGCGGCATCGATCTGGTGCTGTCCGACTGGAACATGCCCAACATGGACGGCCTGACCATGGTGCGGGAGATCCGCAAGCTCGACCCCGAGAAGAAGGTGCCGGTGATCATGATCACTACCGAGGGCTCGGCCGACAAGGTGAAGGATGCTGTCCTCGCTGGGGCCAGCAACTACCTGGCGAAGCCGTTCACCGCCGAGCGCTTCAAAGAGAAGCTCGGCAAGATCCTCGGGTGAGGGCGTTGCCCCCACCCGCCTGGAGCAATGGAGCGGCAATTGCCTGACACCATCCTGATTGTCGACGACGAACCCGCCATCCGCAGCGCGGTGGTGCGCGCCTTCGCAGACCTGAACGTGCGCGAGGCCGAGACCTGCGCGCAGGCCCTGGAGCTGGCGCGCGAGGCCTATCCCGACCTGTGCATCCTCGATCAGAAGCTGCCCGACGGTTCGGGACTCGATCTCGTAGCCCGGCTCAAGGACATCGACCCGGACCTGCCGGTGGTGCTGCTGACCGGGCACGGCTCGGTCGACCTGGCGGTCGAGGCGCTGAAGGTCGGGGTTGCTGACTTCCTCGAGAAGCCCTTCCCGCTGGAGCGCCTGCGCACCACGGTGCGCAACCTGCTGGAAAAGCAGTCCCTCGGTCGCCAGGTCAAGCGACTGTCGGGCAAGTCCGACGGCCGCAGCCGCATCGTGGCGCAGAGCTCGGAGATGAAGCGGGTGCTGGCGCTGGTCAAACGCGTCGCCGGCGTCCCCTCGACCACGGTGCTGATCCAGGGCGAAAGCGGAGTCGGCAAAGAGCTGGTCGCCAAGGCCATCCACGAGCGCAGCAGTCGGGCCGACAAGGAGTTCGTCGCCATCAACTGCGCCGCTCTGTCCGAGCATCTGCTTGAGGCCGAGCTGTTCGGCTACGAGAAGGGCGCCTTCACCGGCGCTGACAGCAAGGGCAAGGCTGGCCTGTTCGAGATCGCCTCTGGTGGCACGGTGTTCCTCGACGAGGTCGGCGAGATGCCGCTGGCCCTGCAGACCAAGCTGCTGCGGGCCCTGCAGGAGCGGCGCTTCCGCCGCGTCGGCGGGCTGGTTGACGTCGAGGTCGATGTACGCGTGGTCGCCGCCACCAACCGCGACCTGCGCGCCGAGGTCGCTGCCGGACGCTTCCGCCAGGATCTCTACTTCCGCCTCAAGGTGGTGCCCATCCCGGTGCCGCCGCTGCGCGATCGGCGCGACGACATCCTACCCCTGGCCGACCATCTGCTGGCGCGGCTGGCCGGTGAACTCGGACGGCCACAGGCGGCGTATACCGATGCCACCCGCGCCGCGATGCGCGCCTACGACTGGCCGGGTAATGTGCGCGAGCTGGCCAATGCCGTCGAACGGGCGGTGATCTGTGCCGAATCCGACAACCTGGGCCCTGACGACCTGCCTATGGACGAGCAGGTCATCATCCCGGTGCGCGATCAGGCCGCCGCCCTGCGCGAAGCGTCCGTCCCTCCCGAAACCCGAAACCCGAAACCCGAAACCCAGCTCCCTCCCGGCAGCATCGTCCTGCCGCCCGAGTTGCGCAACCTCGCTACGGTAGAAGCTCTACTCATCCGTGCCGCCCTGACCGAGAGCGGCGGGCAGAAGTCGAAGGCGGCCGAGCGACTGGGCATCAACCGCACCACGCTCTACAACAAGCTCAAGGAACTGGGCGTCGACGGCGAGGCAGCAGGATGAGCCTACATGCCGCAGTGGGTTCGCGGTTCGCGGTTCGCGGTTGGACCATCGCATACGGACCATATTGGGTTTACACTTGGTCACCCGTTTGGTGAACACCCTCAACACACCCAACACGTGTGGCTACAACCGCGAACCGCGAACTGCGAACCGCGAACTGCGATTTCTAGGATGATGGACGAAAGCGGACCGCATCCGGTCCTGCCTGGTGAGACCGAACCGCTGACGGAACGCCGCCGCCTGCGCCGTGAACTCGCCAAGCTGACGCCCATGGCCGAGCTCGGCCGTATGGCCGCCACGGTCACGCACGAGATCCGCAACCCGCTCGCCGGGATCAGCGCTAACGCCGAATTGCTGCGTGAGGCGCTGGCAGACCCGCGCGATGTCGAACTGGTCGACACCATCCTCGGCGAGGTCAGCCGCCTCGGCAATCTGGTAACCGACCTGCTATACTACTGCCGGGAACGGCCCTCCGCGGATCGCCCAATCGACCTGGCGGCGGTGGCCCGCACCTGCACTGACCTGTCGCGGCCGGATGCCGAGGTCGCTGCGGTCACGCTGAGCTGGCATGGCACGGGCGTCGCGCATGGCGACGCTGAACTTAGTCGCCAAGCGCTGCTCAACGTCGTGCGCAATGCCGTCCAGGCCTGCGGCAAGGGCGGGGCGGTGCGCGTCGAGGTCACGGAAGGCGGCATCACCGTCCGCGACACCGGCCGGGGCATACCGGAGCACATCCGCGAGACCCTGTTCGAGCCCTTCGTCACCGGGAAGACGCGTGGTCTGGGGTTGGGTGCGACGGTGGCGAAGCGCTGCCAGCAGCGCCAGGGTGGCGATCTGGCCCTGGCCGCGACCGGCCCGGAAGGCTCGGTGTTCGTGCTCTCATGGCCTACGCAGGCCGGTAAGTCTTTGTCACTGTAACTGTTGGATCGCGGCCATTGGCTCACGGATGCTGCTTCCCTGCGCCCACGGAACCTGTTAGTATCAGTCAGATCCCGGGGGCAGCCATGCAACAAGCCGATGCCATCAATCCGACCAGTTCCAATGCCCAGGCCACCGCCCTGCGCGAGCCGCAGCAGCAGCAGGCTCCGGCCGAGCAGCGCGTCGCCGCTGCCGCCGCCAAGCGCCCGGCGCCAGTCGACGAGGCCCAGGTCTCGCCCCAGGCACGTCAACTCGCAGCCCAAGAAGAGACCGGCGAGAGCAAGCAGCAGCGCGTCGACGAGCGCCTGCAGCCGCAGCGTGCGCAGGCCGAGCTCCAGCAGGGCAAGGCCGCCTCCCAGCAGCGCTTCGAAGTTGTCGCGTAGTTTCGGAACCTGGGACCGCGCGCCGCTGGCGCGCACCAAGCCTCAACGCAAGCACCCCGCCTGATCCAGGCGGGGTGCTTGCGTTTTCTATCCTCGAAGCGCGCCAGCGGCGCGCTGTCCTACAGTAAGGACTTCTAGGACTTCTTCGAGATGGCCGCGACCAGGGCGTTCGGCACCTGCTTGTACTCGGCCGGCTCCATGGTGAAGCTGGCGCGGCCCTGGCTCATCGAGCGCAGGTCGGTGGTGTAGCCGAACATGCCTTCGAGCGGGACCTCGGCGCGGATGATCTTGTTGACGCCGCGGTCGAGCGACTCGGTGATCATCGCGCGCTTTGCTTGCAGTGAGCCCATCACCGTGCCGGTGAACTGGTCGGGGGTCTCGACCTCGACCTTCATCCACGGCTCAAGGACGACGCAGCCGAGCTTGGGGAAGGCCTCGCGGATGGCGAGCGCACCGGCGGCGATGAACGCCTCCTGGCTGGAGTCGACGTCGTGGTACGAACCGTCGATCAGCTTGACGTGCACGTTGATGGTCGGGTAGCCGGAGATGAAGCCGCGCTGCAGCGAGCTGCGCACGCCCTCTTCGATCGGGCCGCGGAACTCCTTGGGGATGGTGCCGCCGCGGATCGCATCCTCGAAGATGATCTCGTGGCCGGCCGCCTTCTCCTCGGAGGTCAGCGGGCGGATCTCGAGGATACAGTCGCCGTATTGGCCGCGGCCACCAGACTGCTTGACGTGCTTGCCGCGGATCTCGATCGACTTGGTGATGGTCTCGCGGTAGCTGACCTTGGGCTTGCCGACGATGGCGTTGACCTTGTATTCGTCGCGGATGCGGTGCGACAACACCTCGAGGTGCAGTTCGCCCATGCCGGCGATGATCAGCTGGCTGGTCTCGGGGTCGGTCCACTTCTTGAAGGTGGGGTCCTCGCGCTCAAGGCGGGCGAGAGCGTAGGCCATCTTCTCCTTGTCGGCGTTCGAGGTCGGCTCGATCGCCATGGTGATCACCGGCTTGGCGAAGGTGATGCCTTCCAGCACCATCGGCTTCAGGTCGCCGGGCGAGACCAGGGTGTCGCCGGTCAGGGTATTCTTCAGGCCAACTAGGGCGCAGATATCGCCGGCTGGCGAGTCGGCGATCTTGTACGGCGCGGCGCCGACCAGCTTGACCATGCGGCTGGCGCGTTCGGTCTTGCCCGAGGGCATGCAGACCAACTGGTCGCCTTCGTTGATCTGGCCTTGGTAGACGCGGACGAACGAGACGTCGCCAAGCTGCGGCATGCTCATGATCTTGAAGACCATGGCGCGCAGCGGAGCCTTGGGATCGGGCCTGGTTTCGATCGGGTTGGCCTTCAGCACATCGTCCAACTCGAACTGGGTCATGTTGTGCGATTCGATCGGGTTGGGCAGGTAGGCCACCACCGCATCGAGCAGCATCTGGACGCCCTTGTTCTTCAGCGCCGAACCGAGCAACATCGGCTGCAGCTTGAAGGTCGCGCAGCCATGCTTGAGGCCCTCGATGATCTCGGCGTCGGTCAGCGTGCTGTGTTCGAGGTACTTCTCCATCAGCGAGTCGCTCTCGCCGGCGATGATCTCGATCATGCGCTCGCGCTGCTTCTTGGCCTCCTCGAGGTGCTCGGCGGGGATCTCGCGCTCGATCTGGTCTTCGCCGTTTTCGCCTTCGAAGGTGTAGTACTTCATCGCCAGCAGGTCGATGATGCCCTTGAAGTCCTCGGCCGAACCGACCGGCATCTGGATCGGGCAGGGATTGGCGCCGAGGCGCTCCTTCACCTGGGCGACGACGCGCTCGAAGTTGGCGCCCATGCGGTCCATCTTGTTGACGAAGACCAGGCGGGGCACCTTGTACTTGTTGGCCTGGCGCCACACCGTCTCGGACTGGGCCTGCACGCCGCCGACCGAGCAGAATACCACCACGGCGCCGTCGAGCACGCGGCACGAGCGTTCAACCTCGGCGGTGAAGTCGACGTGTCCCGGGGTGTCGATCAGGTTGATGTAGATGTCCTTCCAGTTGCAGAACACGGCCGCGGCGGTGATGGTGATGCCGCGCTCGGCCTCCTCCTTCATCCAGTCCGTGGTCGAGGCACCTTCATGGACCTCGCCGATCTTGTGCTTCTTGCCGGTGTAGTAGAGGATGCGCTCGGAAACGGTCGTCTTGCCCGAGTCGATATGGGCGACGATGCCGAAGTTGCGCGTCTTGATGAGATTCAGGGCCATGTGTGCTCCGCCGATAGGCTAGCCGCGCCGGGCTGCCGGCGGGAGCGCGGGAGCATGGCAAATACCTGGGCCGTTCAAGGACTCTTGGGCGGTGTGTGGGCTGGGCGCGAGACGGGCGGGACGACATCCCAGTATGACCAGTGCTGGGTCAGAGGCAGGATCAGGGTCGGCCGGGCGCCATCGACCAGGGGGGGGACGGCGGTTGTCGGTGCTGGATCTGAGGCGCGCTGCAGCAGTCCGCAGGGCACCGGCGTACTGGTCGTTGCCAGGCGGTACCATGGCCGGCCGCCGGCGTCGCAGCCGCGCCGGTCGAAGCGCTCCAGGGCCAGATGGGGCATGCCGTCGGAGGTTTCGCCGGGCCGGCAGGCGTAGTGGTCGAGCAGGGCTTCGCGCGAGCCGGCGAACTCGCGCAGCTCGCCGAGCATGGCGCCGTTCAGACGCGGCCTTTCCCCACCGCTGCCAGCCAGCATGGCACCGACGCCGACTGCCAGCAACAGCGGCACCAGGAATGCGGCGGCGGCGATCAGCGTACGCATGCGCTACCTGCGGAGATTACGACTTCTGGGCGGGAGCGATCAGCGCGTGCATGCGCTTGCCTTCGAGGCGCGGCTCCTGCTCCATCTTGCCGAGATCCTGCAGGGCGACGGCGAAGCGCTTGATGATGGCGATGCCGAGTTCGCGGTGGGCCAGCTCGCGGCCGCGGAACTGCAGGAGGATGGCGACCTTGTGGCCTTCGCCCATGAATTCACGGGCGTGCTTGACCTTGATATCGAAGTCGCCCTGGCCGGTGAACGGCTTGAGGCGGACTTCCTTGGTATCGGACTTGTGCGCATGCGCTTTGGCCAGGCGCTCCTTCTTCTGCAGTTCGAAGAGGTACTTGCCGTAGTCCATGATGCGGCAGACCGGCGGCTTGGCGTCGGCCGCCACCTCGACCAGGTCGTAACCGGCGGCGACGGCGCGGCTGCGCGCCTCTTCGACCGTCATCACGCCGACCTGTTCACCCTTCTCGTCGATCAGTCGGATCTGCGGAGCCCGGATCTTCTCGTTGACGCGTGCGCGGTTCGCGTGTTCGGGCGGGGGGATGGGAATGCGGCTGCGGCGACGTCCGATCAAACGGGAATCTCCAGGGATGGGCGGGAAGTCTGGGGGCTGGGAAGCGGTGGGCAAGGTGCTGATTCCTGCCATTGCCCCGGTTCGCGGTTTGCGGTTTGCGGTTCGCGGTTCGCGGTTCCGCAGGTTGCGCGGCCGGGTTGGGCCCGGACAAGCCGGTATGCTTCCCTACAGTCCTGCCATCGTCGCCGAAGCCCTGCATGCACTGCTCGATGCCGCCGCTGCGGCGCGTGGACATGCGACGCTGGCCATCCCGGGCGGGCGGTCGCCGGGGCCGGTGCTGACGCATCTGGCGCGGATTTGCGCCCCGTTCGTGCGCCAGCGGCTGACCCTGCTGTGGCTTGACGAGCGCGCCGTGCCGCCGGGCCAGGCCGAGCGCAACGACGCGGCGACGCTGGCGGCGTGGGACGCCGGGGGTGCGCGACCGGCCCAGGTGCTGGCGATGCCGGCAGAGACGGCGGATCTCGACGCGGCCGCCGAGACCTATGCTGGCCAGTTGCGCCAGGCGACGGGCGACGGACGGCTCGATGTCTGCCTGGTTGGCCTGGGCGAGGACGGCCATCTCGCCAGCTTGTTCCCGCGCCATCCGGGACTGACCGAACTGTCCGACTGCTTCGTGGTCACCGACTCGCCAAAGCCGCCGCCGCGCCGGCTGACCCTGTCGCTGCCGGTGATCGCTCGGGCGCGGACCAGGGTCGTCCTGTGCCTGGGCGCGGCCAAGGGCTGGACCCTGGCGGCGTGGCGTCGGGGGCCGGATCCCGCCTGTCCCGCCAGCCTGCTGCCGCGCGAGGGGACGCTGTGGTACCTCGATGACGCGGCGGCTGCGGCAGGGGGGTGATGGCGCCAGCGGCCCGGGCCGTATCGTCCGCGCGCCATGCCCCGCATCACCAATCCCCTCCCCCAGCTGACCATCGACCGCCTGCGCAAGGCGTTGAAGGACCTGCAGTCCGGGGCGCCATGGGATCTGCGACGCCAGGACCTGACCGTCGAGGCCGCCCCGGTCGCCAGCCTGCTGGCCGACCACGCCTCGCCGGCGCAGGCCGCCCGGCTGGCCTACCGCCCGTTGAAACCGGGTAGCGTCTTCGGTCCCGCCAAGGGTGATTGGCACCAGCGCTGGTGTCGTGTGCGCATCCCCGCCCCGCGCGCCGGCGAACGCGGCCGGCGTTTCCTCGAGTGGCGCTGCCAGGGCGAGGCCACGGCGTTCCTCGACGGCGAGCCGTGGACCGGCCTTGATGGGGCGCATCCCGTCATGCCGCTACCTGACCGCGCCTGCACCCTGCACATCGACGTCGGCCTCTACCCGACCCCGGGCCTGTGGGCACCGGGCATGCGGCAGATAGATGCGTTTGGCGCCCGTTTCGACGCCTGCCGGCTGCTGGTGCGCGACCGCCGTCTGTGGGAGGCGCAGTTCGATCTCGAGGTGGTCGAGCAGTTGATCACCGTGCGCCTGGCCGGCGAGCACCTCGCCCCGCCGTGGATCGGCTTCCACGCCCCGCACGACCGCCTCGATCCGCTGACCCGCCAGCTGCTGAGCGCCGCCGAGGAGCTGTGCGATCTTGCCGCCGCAGGGGTCGCGGCGCTGGCCGCCGGTGCGCCGCAGGTGCTCGCCCGCTTCCCCGCCGAGACCTGGCAGCCCGGTGCGGCGCTGATCGGCCACGCCCACATCGATCTGGTGTGGATGTGGCCGGAACTGGTCACCCGGCGCAAGGGCCAGCATACCTTTGCCTCGATGCTGCGGCTGATGGAGCGCTGGCCGGAGTTCGTCTTCTCTGCCAGCCAGCCAGCTTTGTTCCGCATGATCGGCGAGGATTCGCCGGCCCAGCTCAGGGCGGTCAAGCGGCGCATCGCCGAGGGCCGCTGGGAGGCGACCGGCGCCTTTGAGGTTGAGCCCGACAACAACCTGCCCTGCGGCGAGGCGCTGGTGCGCAGCCTGCTCATCGGCCAGGAGCGCTTCCGCCAGCTGCGCGGCACGCCCAGCACGGTGTGCTGGATCCCCGATGTCTTCGGCTACAGCGCAGCCCTGCCGCAGATCCTGCGTCTGGCCGGGGTCGAGCGCTTCTACACCACCAAGATGAGCTGGAGCGCAGTGACGCGCTTCCCCTACACCTCGTTCCGCTGGCGCGGCCACGACGGCAGCGAGGTGCTCACCCACCTGACCACCTCACCGTCCGGCTACAACGGCAACGCCAGCGTCGGCGAGCTGACCGAGACCCTGCGCGGCCATCGCCAGGCCGATGTCCATGGCGAGATGATCAACCCGATCGGCTATGGCGACGGCGGTGGTGGCGTCACCGAGGAGATGCTCGGCCGGGCCCGGCGCCTGTCCTCGCTCGCCGGCGTGCCCAAGGCCAGGTGGACCAGCGCCGAGGCCTTCTTCGACCGCATGGAACGCGTGCGCGAGCGTCTACCGGTCTACCAGGGCGAACTCTATCTCGAATACCACCGCGGCACCTACACCACCCAGTCGGACTACAAGGCGGCCTACCGGGCGCTGGAGCGCGCCCTGCAGGAGCACGAGGCGGTGCGCGTCGCCACCCGTGGCGCGCCGCTGGGCGAGGAGAACTGGCGCCGGCTGGCCTTCGGCCAGTTCCATGACGCCCTGCCCGGCAGTTCGATCGGCCTGGTCTACCGCCAGCTGGGCAGCGAACTGCGCCGTCGCGCCGAGACGGTGGCCGCTGAGGCCCGCGCTGAACTCGCCGCCGCCGGTGACCATCCTGGTCACCTCGCCTTCAACCCGCTGCCGCTGGCGCGCCGCTCGGTGGTCGAACTGCCCGGGGCGGTCGCCGCCCTGCGTACGCCCGACGGCCTGGACCTGCCGGTGCAGACGGTCGGCAGCAGCAGCGGCGGCAAGGGACGTCGTACACTCGCCATTGTCGACCTGCCCGGCCTGGGTTCCGAACGGCTGCTGCCGCAGGCCCGCGCCGACGGCCAGCGTGCGCTGCCGGGATGCAGCGAGGCCACGCCGCGTCTACTCGACAACGGCGTGGTCCGCGCCGCCTTCGACCGCAGCGGACGGCTAGCCGGTCTCACCGTCGACGGCGTCAACCTGCCGCTGGCCGCGCCGGCCGGACTGGCGCTGTACCACGATGTGCCGGCCAGCTTCGACGCCTGGGACATCGACCACGATGCGTTGCGCCGGCCGCTCGCCGGCCACCCGGCGATGCGTCTGTCGTTGGCCGAGCACGGCCCGGTGCGCGCGGTGCTGCGCGGCTCGGCGCAGCTCGGCACCGCCTCGCGCGTCACCTGCGCCTACATCCTCGAGGCGGGCAGTCCGTGGCTGCAGGTCGAGCTGGAGGTCGACTGGCGCGAGGATCACCGCCTGCTGAAGTTTCATTGCCCCACCGACTTCCGTGGCCGGCAGGCGCGCTTCGGCGCCCCCTTCGGCTCGGTGGCCCGGCCGCAGCAGCCCGGCGATGCGCGCGACGAGGCGATGTGGGAGGTCCCCGCCAGCCGTTGGGCGGCGGTGACCGATGACGACGGCACCGGTCTGGCCATGGTCAGCGAGGCCAAGTATGGATTCTCCTGCCGCGACGGCGACCTCGGCCTGTCGCTGCTGCGCGCCCCGAGCGAACCCGATCTGACCGCCGACCGCGGGGTCCACCGCCTGCGCTTTGCCATCGGCGCGCATCGCGATGTCGCCGGTGCTGGTCGTGCCTGCACCGCCGCCAGCGCCGAGCTGCTCTACACCCCGCTGTTGGTCGTCGCTGGCGGGGCGATGACGCCGCCACCAGTGGCCTTCGAGGAGCTTGGCTCGCTGGTGCCGTCCTGGGTCCGGCCGTTGGCCGACGGCGGCCACGAGATCCGCCTGCACGAGGTGGCCGGTCGTCGCGGCCAGGCCCGTATCATCCTCGCCAGCGCTGCGGCCAAGGCGGTGTGCACCGACTTCCTCGGTCGCCGCCTGCCCGCCGGCCAGCCGGTGCGCGGCCCGCGGCGCCAACTCGGACTGCCCTATCTGCCGTACCAGATCATCACCCTGCGGGTGTGCTGAGCGATGGCGGATCCGCGCAGCGATACCGATCTGCTGGCCGAATCGCGCGGCGGCGATCACGCCGCCTGGGCGGCATTGTGCCGGCGGCACGCCCCGCGCCTGGCCGCCTACCTCGGAGCCCGGCTGCGCCGGCCGGAGATCGTCGACCAACTGGTCGGCGAGGCGGTGGTCGCCGCCTGGCTGCAGCAGTCAGAACTGACTGAGCCCAGCGGATTCGCCGCCTGGTTCCGCCGCACCGGGGCCGGTTTGGCGCTGCGTTGGGCGCGTGAGGATCCCGACGCAGCCATTGACGGCGCGTGGTCGGCCCAGCGCGGCGGCGAGGGGGACCAGGAGGCACTGGCCCGGCTTGACCGGCTGGTTGGCGGCCTCGAGGAGACCGAGCGCATGGCCCTGGAGCTGCGTTGGCGTGGCGGCTTGGCCGGATCCGAGCTCGCCGCGGCCCTGCGTTGTGCCCCAGAAGAGGCCGAACGGCTGGCCGATGCAGCGGAACTGGAGATCGGACGGCGGTGGGACGATGCCGCCGGCTGACTCGCCACCCTCAGGCCTTCCAGCGACTGGACCTTTGACACCGAGATTCCGGTCACCTAGATTGCCCAACGTCGGGAAGTCCGCGTGCCGTCGGTACGCCCCTCCCGATGCAGACATGGCCGCCACGGGACGATCTGGGAACGCCTGATGATCCTCATCAACCTCTTGCCGCCGGAACTCCGCCGGTCCCGCAGTTCCGGGATCAACCCGGTTCTGCTCGCCTCGGCGGCAGGCATCGCCCTCATCATCGCCTTGGTTGCCACCTGGGCCTGGATCGAGTTCGGCCGGATCCGCGTTGCCACCGACCTGCTCGCCCAGCGCGAGCAGGAACTGCTCGTGGCGACGGCGGCTGCCGACAAGGTCAAGGAGGTCGACAAGCAGATCGCCGCCTTCGAGAAGCTGCACAAGACCATCACCGGCTTGATCACCCGCAAGGTGTTCTGGGCCAGGACACTGAACGACTTCGCCAATATGCTTGCCCAGCATGGCGACAGCCGTTGGACGCGCGAGGGCTACGAGGTCCGCTGCACTGGGTTGACCATCGCCCCGGCTGCCGCTGCCGCTGCCACGCGCGGTGCGAAAGCCACAGGCGAAGCAGTGTCGTTCTCCTTCCGTGCCAACTTCAAGCTAGTCGGCGAAGAGCGCGACCAGGCGGGTGACTACGTGCAGTCCTTCTTCCAGTCGGTCGAGCTCAGCCGCTTCTGGCGCGAGAACGGCTTCACTGGCCGCTCGGAGGATCCGTACAAGGGTGAGACGCCGAAGACGGTCGCCGACATCGACCGGGTGGTCACCGACCTGCCGCTCGAGTGGCGTCGGGTGAAGCAGCTGACGCCAGTGCAGGGGGTGCAGCGGTGAACCTGCAACAGCTCAAGAACCTGCCACGTAAGCATTGGCTGATCATCATCGGTGCCGCCACCGTGGTCTTGGCTGGTGTGGTGATCTACTTCCTCTTTGGCAGCCTGCGCCGCCTGGGCGACGATCCGGGCATCCCCGGTTTCATGCGCCGGGTTGGCGAATCCTCTGCGCTGTATGCACAGATCGCGGCCAAGGACACGGCCATCGCCGAGCAGAACCGCATCGCGGCCAAGTTCGATGAGCGGAACAAGCTGCTTGAGAGCATGCGAGCCGACATCGATGCGGCGCGTAAACGCCTGCCCACTGATGCACAGAAGGCTGAGGTCCGCCAGTTGATCGAGGACCTCGGCCGCCAGGTCGGCGCCTCGACCGGGGCGCTGCTGGTCAAGTCGGTGTCGATCCGCGAGGCCACGCCGACCAAGGGCCGCAGCACGGCCCAAGACTACAAGTCGGTCGAATACCAGACCACCGTCACTGCCGATTTCGACGGCATCATCCAGTTCATCAACCTGGTCGAGCGGAACGAGCGGTTCATGACCATTGAGGGCATCCAGCTCACCAGCGGCGGCGTGGCGGTGAACAAGGACACCAACAAGGTCGAGGCCAAGCCGCATACCGCCCAGCTGCGCATCGTCACCTACATCGACACCACCGGCGTCTCGACCGGGGCGAGGAGGAACTGACATGCGTTCCGCGCCCTGCATCCTTGCCGTCCTGGCCGCCACCGCCCTGCACGCCGGCGAAGCCGGCACTGAACCAGTCCGGGCTGGCGCCAAGCCGCCCGCTCCGAAGCGCCTCACCGCCATGGAGCTGATCGCCGAGGAGGAGAAGTGGGTGTTTCGCGCTCCGATCAACCGTCCCGACGTGCTGGTCGACCTCGAGGCCCTGCTGACCGCAGAACACCAGGCGAAAATCAAGGCCATCGAGCCCAAGAACTCGACCCCTGGCGGTAAGCCTGGTGACCAGCCTCAGGACGGCAACGACCTGGCCCAGCTGGTCGCCTGGGCCAAGTCGGAAGAGGAGCGTGTGCGGCAGATGGTCGCCGGCCGGCGTTACGAAGAGGCGATGAAGGCGGCGGACAGCTCGCTCAAGGTACTCGAGCCGCACATCGCCCGTCCCGAAGTGGCCGCCGTCTTGGTGTCGATCAAGACCTACCGCGCCCAGGCCGAGGAGGCCAAGGTGCGCGACGACGCCCAGGCGGCCTTCGAGGCGCTGAAGATCCAGGTGCTCGGCGTCCTGTGGTCGCAGGACGGCATGCGCATGGCCATCGTCGAAGGCGAGAACCGCGCCCTCTCGGTCAACGACCGGGTCAAGGACTGTGCGGTCATCAACATCGACCAGGATCGCGTCGACTTCCGCTTCGTCTTCGGCCGCCGCCGCTTCGAATTCCCTGTCTACGTTGATCAGACCGCCCGGGCAAAGAAGCCCTGAGCCGCCATCCGGCCACCACCTCGCCGCCCATCGCCCACAGAGACATCCATATGCGACTGCGCCGCCTTGCGATTCCCAGCCTGGTCCTCCTCGCCCTCGGCATCCCCGCCATCGGGGCCAGCGAGGTCATGGCCCCGGCTCCCCCGGCCCAGCTGTCGGAGACCGTCACCATCGAGACCAGCGACAAGCCGCTGGAGACGGTGCTGCAGTGGATCAGCCGGCGCGCCGGCGTGAACATCGTCTGCTACGAGCAGGACCAGCCGCGCGTCACCGTGCGCCTGGCCAACGTCACTTGGCAGGAGGCGGTCGAGAGTATCGCCGCCAAGTACGACCTGGTGATCGAGCGGAAGAGCCCGCGCGTGTGGGTCCTGACCCGCCCCCCCAAGGTCTCGATGTCCTTCCAGGACGCCAGCCTGCCGGTGGTGCTCGAAGCCATCGCCCGCGCTGCCGACGTCAACATCATCATGTCCGGCGACGTCGCCGGCAGCGGCAAGCGTCTGAGCATGACCCTCAAGGGTGTGCCGTGGCGCTATGCCCTCGACGTGGTGGTGAAGACCGTCGACCTCGCCTGGATCGAGCAGGAATACAACATCATCCGCATCGTCAGCCCAAGCTCGCTGCAGAAGGACCAGCGCACCTATGTGCTGCGGGTCAACTACGGCGAGGCCAAGGCGCTTAGCGATTCGCTGAAGCCCGCCATGGGCGACGGTTCGATCCAGGTCGACGCCGTCTCCAACAGCCTCATCCTCACCGGCACCCCGGTGGCGATCGACGCGGCGCGCAAGCTCGCCGAGCAGCTCGACACGCGTACCCGCGAGGTGCTCATCGAGATGAAGTTCGTCGACTACTCGACCACCGACGTGCAGGGCCTGGGCTTCGACCCGATCACCCTGAACTTCGACATCGAGAACATCGGCACCTTGGCCCAGGAGTTCCGCCCCTTCGGCAACGCCACCGGCGCCTGGACCACCCAGTCGGCGCTGACCCGCGGTGCCACCGGCCCGACCAACAGCCGCCTGCTCGGCGCCGGCGCTGTCTTCGAAGCCATCGCCACCCTGGACAGCACCGACATCATCCAGTCGCCGCAGATCCTCACCTTGGACAACACCGAGGCCGAGATCATCATCGGCCGTGAACTGCGTTTCGCCGAGCAGTCGATCACCCAGGAGAACGGCCAGACCGTCCGCACCCTGAAGGAAGCCCAGACCAGCCCGGTCAAGGACGGCATCCGCATCAAGGTGCGGCCGCACATCTCGGCCGACGGCTACGTGCAGATCAG
The DNA here is from genome assembly GCA_038203025.1 of Planctomycetota bacterium. GTDB lineage: Bacteria > Planctomycetota > UBA11346 > UBA11346 > UBA11346 > UBA11346. The sequence goes on along the minus strand of JBBREK010000022.1, from coordinate 8,776 downwards.
TCTCGACGCCTCGAACTCGGAAGCCGTGCTCACCGAGTACAAGGTCGGCGCCGGCACCCCGACCGAGTCGTCGATCCAGCTGCCGCAGAAGAGCACCACCGAGATCAAGCATATCATCATGGTCGGCGACGGGCGTACGGCGGTGATCGGCGGCCTACTCAAGGACAAGGACATCAAGCGCAACGGCCACGTGCCCGGCCTGGGCAGCATTCCGGTGCTCGGCTTCTTCTTCCGCAAAGAGCGGCAGACGGTCGAGAAGCGCAATCTGACCATCTTCATCACCCCGCGCATCATCCCGCTGGGTCGCAAGACCGACTACGACAAGTCGCTCGACGAACTGAAGGCCAGCCTCTCCGGCATCCGCGAGGAGGTGTCCAAGGACCAGCAGGCCGATGGCCAGACCCCGACGCTGTCCGAGTAGACGTCAGACGTCTGGACGATCGCCAGAAACCCCGGCCCGATGGCCGGGGTTTCTGCGTTTCAGGGGTGTTGGACTGGTGTTGCCCGTCCCGATCGCGATGCTCACTGCATGGCGGACCTCACCCTACCTTGCCAGATCGGCAACTTCCGCTGCGAGCGCCTGCTCGGCCGCGGTGGCATGGCCGAGGTCTACGCCGCCCGCGAGGACATCACCGGCCGGGAGATCGCCCTCAAGCTGATGAGTCCCGCGTTGGCGGCCAATCCACAGGGGTTGAAGCACTTCCGACGCGAGGTGCAGCTGATCTGCCAGCTGGTTCATCCCGGTGTGCCCAGTTGCGCCGGCTGGGGCGAGCACGATGGCCGGCAATGGGTGGCGATGGAGTTGATCGGCGGCCGCGCCCTTGAGCAGCTGCTGGTCGGCGGCGCCCATCTGCCCGAGGAGGTCGGCCTGCACCTCATGCGCCAGACCGCCTTGGTCCTCGACTACTGCTACCGCACCGTCGGCATGGTGCACCGCGACATCAAGCCGGCCAACCTCATCCTGCAGTCCCAGAACGGCGTGGTCGACGAACGCTCCAGTATCAAGCTGATCGACTTCGGTCTAGCGTTGTTCCTCGACATTGCTGACGGCGAGGATTACGGCGCGCCGATGCGCGTGTGCACCGGTGTGCACCGGCCGGATGACATCGCCGGCACACCGGCCTATATGTCGCCCGAGCAGATCCGTGGTGAGCAGCTCGACTTCCATAGCGACGTCTACGCGCTCGGGGTGATGCTCTACCGCTTCGTCACCGGGGTGCTGCCCTACGACCACGACGATGTCCAACAGGTGCTGCGTATGCACCAGGAGGCGCCGATCCCGGATCCCGGTCACATCGCACCGATCGGCAATTCGACCAACCTGGTCATCCAGCGCTGCCTGGCCAAGCAGGCCCACCAGCGCTTCCGCTCCTACGCCCAGTTCACCGCAGCGGTCGACGCTGCCCTGGCCGAAGCGCGCAGCCGCACCAAGCGCGGTGAGGCCAGCAAATCGCACCGGACGGCCGCCTACGTGCCGCCCCCGACTACTGGCAGCGGCTGGCGTCGTCCGGTCGGCTGAGGACGCCCTGTCTGCCTTGAAACGTGTACTGACCCAGTTGTCGCGGTTCGCAGTTCGCGGTTCGCGGTTGTGGCGACACGTGTTGTGTGTTGATGATGTTCACCAAACGGGCGACCAAGTGTAACCCCGACCTGGTTCGTGATTGATGGTGCAACCGCGAACCGCGAACTCACTGTGGCCTTTAGGCTGACTCAGCGTGGAGCGGTGCAGAGCGCGATCAGGTCATCGACCTGGGCGGTGGCCAGGGCGACCACGGTGTCGGCGGCGCCGTACCAGATCTTGACCTCGCCTGAGGGTTCGCAGACGGCGGCGGTCGGGAAGATGACGTGGTTGCGGAAGCCGCCGTCGATTTCGTAGGGCGCCTCGGGGCAGATCAGCGGCTGCTTGCTCATGCCGATGACCTTGGAGGGATCGTTGAGGTCGAGCAGGCAGATGCCGGCGCAGTAGCGCTTCTTCCAGGCCTTCTCCCAGCCGTGCTTGCCCCGCGATTCGTCGCGGTCGACGGCATGGAAGATGCATAGCCAGCCCTTGTCGGTGCGGATCGGGGGTGCTGCCGGTCCGACCTTGTCGTTGGCCCAGGGTACGTGCTCGACGCCGAGGACCAGGCGGTGGTCACCCCAGTGGCGCAGATCGGGGGAGCGCGACAGCCACATGTCGAAACGATCACGTCCACCGCGGCCGTAGACCGGGAAAGGACGGTCGAGTCGGACGTAGTGCCCGCCGATCCGCTCGGGGAAGAGCACCAGGTTGCGGTTGTCGGGCAGGGTGGTGGACAGCACCTCGAAGGCGCTGAGGTCATCGTTCGCCGCCACCACCGAGCCGAGCACACCATGCCCGGTGTCGGTGGCCAGGCACAACACCAGACGGCCGTCGAGGACATGCAGGCGGGGATCATAGACCCGGCGTAGATCACCGTCGTCGAGTCCGAAGGCAGCGGCGTTGGGCATGCGCAACGGCTCAGGACGGACGCACCAGGTGACGCCATCGTTGGATTCGGCGACACCGAGATTGGTGTGGGTGAGTTGTTCGCGCGCGTCCGGTCCACCGGGATCGACATCGTTGCGGAAGACCATGAGGTAGCGGCCCTGCCACTTGGCGACGCCGGCGTTGAACACCAGCGTGGCCGGAAAGGGCACCTGGCGGGCGGTAAGCACGGGGTTGGCGGGATGGCGGCGCAGGCAGGCTGCGCTGCGCAGGGCGAGGGGTGCGGGCTGCATGGCGGCATGCTCTGCGGCGGGGCATAGACGGCTTGCCCGACGGCGACCAAGAAGTTACCCTCCAACGATGCGCCGCATCCCCGTCCCCGAAGGTCTGCGTGGTGACCGTTGGATCCAGGTGGTGCGCCTGCACTACCAACCGGGCGATGCCTATGACCTCCACGACCATGCCTTCGCCGAGGTCTTTTGGATTGAGCATGGGGAAGCTATCCACACGGTGAATAACGTCAGGCAGTGCATCGTACCGGGCACGCTGACGATCCTGCGGCCGACCGACCGGCACGCCTTTGCCACCTCCACTGGCTTCGTCATGGTCAACGTCACGCTGCGCAGCGAGATGCTCCATGGACTCGCCGCGCGATTGGCTGCGGATCTCCTTACATGGCCCTGGGGCGATGCCGTGCTGCCTGTGCAGGTCGCCCTCCCGCCGGCCGGCATGGAGCAGCTCCAGACGGCGGCAGAGGAACTCGCCGGCGATACCAGCCGTCTCGCTGCCGATGGTTTCCTCCTCGATCTGTTGCGCCTGCTGCGGCGGCATGCCCGTCGCGTCGAGCAGCCGGTATGGCTGGAGCGCGCTATCGCCTGCCTTGCCGTCCCCGAGCACCTCGCCGCCGGTCCGGGCGAACTCGTACGCCTGTGCGGCCGCTCGGCCGCGCACGTCAACCGGGTGGTGCGTGCCGCGCACGGAGGCACCGTTACCGAACTGGTCAACCGGCTGCGGCTCGACCGCGCCGCCCGGCAGCTGAAGCTCTCACGCGAAGGCATCGCCGCCATCGCCGCAGGCTGCGGCTTCGCTAGTCTGGCACATTTCTACCGCGCCTTCGCCGCCCGCTTCGGGGCTACGCCGCGCAGCTTCCGCCTCGGCCATCAGTCGGTCGGCCGCCGGGTGCCAGAGCAGTGGCGGACCGACAGACCCGTACCGATCGATCGGCCGCGCCCGCCACGGCGCTGAACGACCGCGCCAACCCCCGCCTTCGAAATATCACCACTCCTTGAATTCAGCGGACTTTCATGCCATGCTCGGTGATGATCTTCGCGTTAGATCTATTTGCCGGGGTCCGTGGTGTGGCCTACTGTGGCCGCGTCTGCCTGCTGGTGGAACGGCAATGGCTTCAGCCAGACGATCACCACAACGCTGACGCCGTGAGGATTGCAGCGCTCTGCATCCTGGCAGGGGCGCTGTTGACGACTGCCGAACCACCGGCGCGTCCTCCCCAGGGTGGGGTCGCCCTGGGGCCAGCCATGGCGTTGGCGCTCGACATCCCGGCTGGCGTCGACGTCGACGCCTCGGCCGAGCGCAGGTTGCTCTACACACTTGGCAATCGGGGTGGCGAAGCCCTGCCGGTGACGTTGCATGCCCTGCCGCCGGCCGCCGCGGGGGTGTCCACCTGGGAGCTGGGCTACGAGCCGCTGCCCGATCCCGGCTGGGTGCAGCTGGCTCCATCGGCGCTGGTGCTGCCGCCCGGGTCGGAGGTCAAATCCCACGTTGTCCTGCATGTGCCGGCCGGATCCACGTGGCTGAACCGTCGTTTCGTCGCCTGCGTGACCCTGCGTCCGGGGACGCAGCCGGGAGTGGGGGCCGGTCTCGCCCTGGCCGCGCGGCTGCTGATCGAGACGACAACCAGCAGCAGCGCTGATGCCGGGGCCGACGCACCGCTCGCCACGGTGCCGTCGCGCGTAGGCCTGGACCTGCCTCCGGGTGGCGCCGGCAGCGCCACCGTGCTGGTGCGCCGCCGCGGGCGCAGCGATCCGACCACCGTGCAGTGGCGCCATCTCGCCACGTTGGAGGGGGACGCCGTCCGCCGGTTGCGCTACCGCACGCCATTCACCATCGAGGACGCGACCATCGCCACGCCGGGAGCCGCCGAGCTGCATGCCGAGGCCGGAGCCTGGATGCCGATGACCATCACCCTGCACGCCCCGGCCGACGCCGTGCCTGGATCGCGCTACGAGGACATCCTGGTCATCGGGACGGCTGCGGACCTTGAACTCGCCGCCGATCCGCGACGCACCATGCAACCAACCTTGGCGTTGATCCGCTGCCAGGTGCAGGTACTGGCCGAGGCCGTACCCTCCTCTGCCCCACCCCCGACTCCGTGATCCCGCTGCTGCTGCTGCTGCTGCTGCTGCCGTGCCTCGTCGGCGTCACCAGCGATAGACGCCGACGACTGCCGGACTGAGGCCGGTCTGGTCGAGGTGGCGGGTGTGCTGTTCGCTCGACCCGTCAGTGGTGTCGCGCAGGGCGTAGGCGAAGGTCTGGCGGGCCCGGATGTACATCAGCTGCGCGCCGACCGACCAGTGGACGTCGCAGCGTACCAGGGCGGTGATCGAGGCACCATACTCGGCGCTGAACCCCAGGGTGTTCCCGCTACGGCCGCCATCATGGCTGCCATCAATCGATCTGCCCGGCGACAGCGCGACGAAGGTCGGACCGATGCCGCCATGCAGGCAGGTCTCGACGTCCAGCCAGGCAGTGATGGTGTGGCGCAGGCCGAGCCGGACGGTCAGCGGCAGGGCGGTGAGCTCGTAATCCATGGTCGGATCCGACGCATTGATCGGCCGGGTGCGTCCCTTCAGCCAGGTGAGGGCGAGGCCGGCGCCGTAGATCCAGCCGGTTGGACGTTCGGGGGTCTGATCGACGACATAGCCGAGATCAAGCCGGGCCATACTGGGAAAGGAGTCGTCGACATGCCCCTCGTCAGGCGGGGGCATGATGGCCAGCCCGGAGCGCAGCGATGCGCCGGATACTGCTGGTTCTTGGGCATGCAGTGTGATCGCGGCGACGATCAGCGCAGCGAGGATGGCGGGACCTTGGCCGGGCATCATCCCAAATCGTGCCAGCGGTCGGCACCAGGACCACTCTCGTTCCGCCATCACCGGCAATGGCCAGTCACCTGGCACCACCGGCGGGGCCAGCTATTCTGTCCGGATGCCCAGGCCGCTGCGTCTTGCCGACATCGCCGCACATTTCGGGGTCAGCACGATCACCGCGTCGCGCGCCCTGCGCCGACCGCACCTGGTCCGTCCCGAACTGGTCGAGCGCATCCGCCGCTTCGCTGCCGAGCACGGCTATCGGGTCGGTGGCGGCGGCGATGCCGGCGGCGGTTCGGTGCGCAGCGACACCGGCCTGCTCTACCTGACCATTGGCACAGGTCGGGCGCTGCGGCCCAATCCCTATCTGTCGGCGGTGCAGCGCGGACTCGAAGCGGCAGGGGTCGCTCTCGGCGTGTCCATCACCCAGCGGTTCTGTCCGCCCGATCGGCTGGCTGCGGAGCTGGAGACCGCCGCCGCCGACCGGCGCTGGCGTGGTCTGCTGATCAACCCGCTGATGGGCAACCTCGACCCGGGCGCACTGGCATCCATCGGTCGACTACCGGTGGCGGCGATCGAAAGCTCAGGCGGTCTCGACTTGCCGCTGGTCGAGCAGGATCACGCAGCTGGCCGGCGCACTCTGGTGCAGGCGCTGCGGCGCATCGGCGCCAGCCGGCCGGGCTGCTGCATGCATCCGGGCAGCCTGGTCGACCAGGGCGCACGCTTCGAGGCCACACACCCGATGTAAGAGCCGTATGCGTTAACGACGCACGTACGGATCCGCACGGGGGGCGGCCCGAAATGGCCGTCCCTACCGCAATCCGACGAACGACAATTCTAAGATCATTGCCCCAGGGGCTGGGCTACGGCTTGGCGGTGAGTTCGCGTTCGACGGCGGAGACGAGTTCCGCATCCTCTGGGGCGGTGCGTGAGCCGAAGCGCGCCTTTACCTGGCCATCGCGGCCGAGGAGAAACTTGTTGAAGTTCCACGAGATGGCGCCGGGGAAGGGGCTTTTTCCCGTGAGCCAGGCGTAGAGCGGGGTGATGTCGCCGCCCTTGACCGTGGTCTTGGCCATCATTGGGAAGGTGACGCCGTACTCGCGCGTGCAGAAGGCGGCGATGGTCTCGTCGTTGCCCGGCTCTTGCCACAGGAAGTCATTCGATGGCACACCCAGGATGAGGAAGCCCTCGGCCTGGTGCTTGACGTACAGGGCCTGCAGACCGGCGTACTGGCCGGTGAAGCCGCACTTGCTGGCGACATTGACGATCAGTACCACCTGGCCCTTGTGCTGGCTCATCGGGTAGTCCTGGCCGGCGATCGAGCGCAGGGTGAAGTCGAGCGGTCCAGTGGGGTTGGCGGGCGCGGCGGGGTAGTCGGCGGCTGGGGCCGAGGCGAAGATGGCGGCGAGCATGAGCAGTATCCTCATGGCACTGAGGATCCGGCGGCGGGGAAACCGATCACGAAAAAAAAGTTTCCACCTCTACAACCCGCAGCGTTGCTGGATTCGGGTTGATGGCGAAACTCATCCATGTGCTGACCCTTGACCAGATCACCAGGGCCGGGGCTGCGACCACCCGCTCGCCCGCCCTCACCTCATGCCTGCTGCTGACCCAGTGCGGTCAGCACCTCACCTGCGTGATCGCTGGCGACGCCGCCGAGCACGTCGGGGGGCTGCGCCTGCTCGACGCCACCATTGTGCGCTTCGTCGACAACGGCTGGTCGGAGCAGGCCGCCGCCGAGCTGCACGTGGTACGTGACGGTGCCCACTGGGGGGTGTGCGATCCGGTCCGCCGCTGGTGGGTGGCGCACCATTCCCTGCTGCCCTACCGGATGGTCGAACTCGCCACTGCCGAACGGGCCAAGCTGCTCGCCCACATCGCCGGGGCGCGGCCCTGGGACCTGTTCAAGTACATCCAGCTGGTCTACCTGACCGAGGACGGTTTCACTGGTGGCCGCGATACGCTCAGCGGGGCGCCAGGCTATGGCGACCAAGTGCGTCCGGACCGCTGGTACCTGTCGGCACCGGCGCGGGGCTGATCAGCGCCCGGTCCACAGGTTGGGCAGCGTCGGATCGGCCGAGCAGGTCTCCCACGGGCTCAGCGCCTCGACCCGGCCATCGACGAACAGATAGTTCGAGCGGCCGCGGTGGTTCACCAGCAGGGCGTGGCCGATGAACTTGTCGGTCAGCGGATAGCCGGCGGTGTAGGCGCCAAACGATGACGGCACAGGCAGATTGTTGCCGTCGCGATCGACCGGCACGCGGGCGAAGGGCGGCTCGGTCCACAGGGCGCGGTTCTGCGCCCAATTTGGCTGACCGAAGTGCTCGGCCAATTGGATGGTGCTGCTCGGCGAGCCGATGGCTCGCTTGTAGCGGGCGTTGTCGTTGACGCCCGGAATACCGACGCCGAATCCGGGCCAGCCGGCGCGGCCTTCCGGATAGGCACCGGTGCCGCCAGCATTGAAGCTGGTATCACAGGCGTTGGTGTCGAGGTAGGCGGTGTTGATGCCGTAGGACACACCGCACTCGGAGTTGGCGTAGAGCCCGGCCGCCGGCCCCCAGGTGCCGGTGATGTCTTGCTTGACCATCCGCGGATGGCTCGGGCACTGGAACATGGTCATCAGCGCCTGGGAATTCCCCCATTTGTCTTTTGCGTGATCGGCATCCATGTAAGGCGTGACGTAGGAGTCCCAGGTGTTCCACGTGTCGCCGTAGGGGCTGAGACCGACGTAGCGGGAGATAAAGGTCTGGGCTTGGCCGCTGGTCATGGTGGGCGGCGAGAGCCACCACATGGTCTTGCCGGAGCGCAACTGAGCCGGCGGATAGACCCCGCGGTGGTCGAGGGCGAAGGCCTCGAAGGCGACCCCGATCTGGCGCATCTTGCTGGCGCAGGTCACCTGCCTGCCGATGTCGCGCGCCCAGCTCATCGTGCCCAGCAGCAGCCCGCTGAGCAGACCGATGATGGTGATGACGATGAGCATTTCGACCAGCGACAGGGCGTGGCGATCGTGGCGCATGCCGACATGCTACCAAAACGTTTTGTTAAATCAACAACACGTTTTGCTGACACAGACATCCAGGTCTACATATGCCGGGTCCAGGCCCCCCTGGCCGCAGCCGTAGGCGAGGATCGGCCGCCGAGCGGCGGTGTGCGGATACAATGGGCGCAGCCCATCCGCCCACGTTTTCGGAGCGGAGCGACGCAAACGAGCCGCGACAAAGGCCGCGGG
>JBBREK010000021.1:0-27527 GCA_038203025.1 Planctomycetota bacterium | reverse complement strand
CTCTGCCCCCGCGGGCTTTGCCGCGGCTCGGTTTCGTCGCACGGCTCCGAAACCGTGGGCGGATGGGCTTCGCCCATTATATCCGCCCACCACCACTCGGCGCCCGCCCCATCGCTGCGCGACGGGGCCCCGGCTGAGTAGTTACAAGGTGTCAGCGTCGGAGAAGCGCGAGACGCGGTCCGACGCAGAAGCGCACCGGGGCATCAACCCCAGGCGTGACGATCCTCAGGACATTCGAACAGGCGGCGGATCTACCTCGATGACCACACCATCAGGCATGGCCGTCGACGCCTGAGCTGCCAACCGCTGCGGCATGGAGTCCGTCAGGGAAAGCCGCACCTGATCACCAACCTGGAACGGCTGACAGCTGCAGTCGCAGGTCAGACAAAATCCGTCATCTTCCCCATCTCCGGTGGAGTCGGGCAACTGTACCCCGCCAGCTACGGCGTCGCCATGATCCTGGCAATGCGACGTTGGGTGGACGCCTGTCCCAGCCAAGATGACAAGCAGCGCGAATACCAGAGACGCCACCAAGCGACCAGTCACAAGCACCATGTCAGACAGGAAAATCATGGCCATTCGGTGATCTGAGAAGACTACTAGGCGATCGGAGACTTACCATGCAATCCAGCTGGCATGGATCTTCTCCCCAGTGTCGGAATGACCGCAAGCGCTGCCGTCAGACGTACGCGCAGTAATTTTCCTAGAAAGTGACTCGCCCCCTGACGGCCGCGAACGGCGCCGCCTGCAACGCCATCCCATCACGCCGCTGGTCGGTGTCTCCCTCCCCAAGGCGTCTGGCGGTTGCCGCGCCGCCCAGCGCTTCGAAGCGCATTGTCGGACCGAAGGCCAGACGCAGACCGCCGGACCATTCCCAATGGCTGAGTTCCAGGCGGTCATCATGCCTGGGTCGGTCGGCCCGCTGCCACTGCTGCCGCGTCCAGCGCGCTTCGCCGAACAGGCGCAGCGGACCGTAGAGCCGGCGGTCGGCACTGACGGCGGGCAGCGGACCGGCCGCCACCGTCGCACTCCAGTCGGCATCGCGGTAGGTGATCACCGAGAAGGGCACGCCCAAGAGCAGGAACCAGGATCCGCGCACCCCCTGCCAGGCGACCAGCGGCAGCACCGGAACCTCGGCGAAGATGATGCGGTCGGCGTCGTAGTTCAGCGCCAGCAGCAGGCCGTCCCGTCCCTGTTCGCCCAAGCCGATACGACCGAAGACACTGGCGTTGCCACCCCACTCCATGCCGTCGGTTACGCCGGGCTGCCCTTGCCAGGTGGCGTTGGCGGCCCCACCGATCAGGTCACCGCCGCCGAGCAGATGCTTCCAGGTCGCACCGGTCGTCGCATCCAGATACGTCCCCGCTGGCGAGTCGCCGGAGGGTAGCAGCGCGTCCCCGGATATCCCCGAGCGTACCGTGCGCAGGTTGAGCCAGCCCTCGTCTCGCTCGCCGCGCCAGCCCAGCCAGGACGCCCCGACCTGCTGGCGGTCGAAACGCAGGCTGCCCGATCCATCGCGGTCCGCAGCCTCGGCGTCGATGCGTGCCTCGTCCGAGGTGCGCCACGACACGTCAGGCGAGGTCGGACGGGCATCGAAGGCCTGAAACAGCTCCTCCGAGGCGGGGACCATGGCCACCAGACAGGACAACAACGCAGCGCGCATGGCGGTAGGCTGCTACGCCGCTAGCCAGGGCAACCTCCACTGGGCGATACATGTGCAGCGGCCGGCTTGACCGCAGGCCTCCGCAGGCCGAGCATCGGGCGTGCGCCACGTCGTCCTCCTCCTCCTGCCCTGCGCCGCCTGGGCCGCCCAGCTGGAGGTGCTGACGCTGCTCAGTTGGCAGCGCGTGCCGGTGGGCGACCGGGGAATCGCTGAAGGCGGGGCCGTCCTCGCGCGCATCGATGGCCCGGCCGCCGGCTACTGCAATCCCGCGGGCCTCGCCGACCTGAACACACCGACGGTCAGCGGCACCGTCGACGTCCTTGAATACACCCGGGTGGCCGCGCGCACCCAGGGCGGGACGGCCAGCGCGGACGACCTGGCGCTGAAACCGAACATGGTCGGATTCGCCAACCACTTCGATGACGGCGGAGGCGGCTGGGCCTTTACCCTGGCCAGCCCGGTCTCCTGGGCCGCTGGTCTTGAGGTGCGTACCGACCTACCGACCGGCTCGCGCCGCGATGATGGTCGCTCGACCCTGGAAATCACTGCCCTCGGACTGTCCTGGGGCAGGCGGCTTACACCGTCCCTCAGCATCGGTGCCGGCCTTGAGGGGTGGTTGATCGACTACCGCTACGACGCCGGCACCTCGGCCCAGGATGCCACCACCGTCCTCACCGCGACCTACACCGAGCGTGGCCGGCAAACCTCGCTGCGCGCAGTCGCCGGCCTGCAGGGCACGTACGGAAACTGGCGGGTCGGCGGCCTGGTACGCTCACCAGGCGTGGCACTGCAGGGCCAGGGCTCGATCAGCGGCTCATCGACCAGCGGCGATGGTACGACCACCACCCAGACCAGCATCAGTGCCGATGATGCCGCCTTTGCCGTGCCACTGCCCTGGGAATTCGCCATCGGGGCGGCCTGGCTACCCGAGTTGATCCCTGGCCTGGAGGTGGAGGCGGATCTGTCGGTGCATACCGGCAGCCGCCGGATCGAGGTATTCGACCGGGCCGACGGCAGCATCACCACAGTCAGCGGCGGTTCCGCCACAACCGTGTCGATCGCCCAGCCGGCACGCACAGTCGAGTTGCGCCCGGTGTTCAATCCCCGGCTCGGCCTGCGCTACCGCTTCCCTGGCCTGCTGTTCGGGCGCATCGTGCACGCGCATGCCGGCGGCTACATCGAACGCAGTCCGGTCGAACAGTCGGAGGTCTTCTCCCAACTCGACCTGCTCGGTGCCACCGGTGGCCTGTCGCTGGAGAAGGGCCCACTGCAGATGACCCTAGCTGGCGCCTTCGTCACCAGCGGGACGCTCAGCGACACCATCGGCTTCGTCTCCTCGCCCGGCTCAGGCCTGGTGCCAGAGATCAACGACCCCAACGCCAGCTACGCGGTGCGGTCCTTCCTGTTCAGCATCGGATCCTCGTACCGGTTCTGATCCCTCACGCGCCGACCATCGCCAGCGCCAGATCCATGACGTTGGTGTTGGTCGGTCCGGTGGTCAGCAGGCAGCCCAGGCGGGCGAGCAACGGATAGGCGTCGTGCCGTTGCAGATGCCCCAGCATCTCCGGCTGCCAGGTGGTTCCGTCGACAATGCCGCCAGCCGCATCGGTTGGGCCATCGCTGCCGTCCGTCCCGCCGGCGAGCACGGTCATGGCAACCCCGTGCTGGTGTATCCACCGCGCTGCCGCCAAGGCGAACTCCTGATTGCGCCCACCCAGGCCCGGATTGTCACCCAGCGTCACCGTGGTCTCGCCGCCCGCTGCCACCAGCGTGCCGGCTGGCTGCGCGGCGGCGCAGGCGCAGAAGCGCTCGGCCGCCTGCCAGGCCTCGCCGGTGAGCGACGGTGCGATCACGGCTGCGCCGGTGGCACGCAACGCCACGGCGTTGGAGGCGACGATGCGGTGTTCGACGCGCGCGAACAGCGTATCGCCCGGCTTCGGGGTCCAGGCGGCACCACCCGACAGCACCGCGCGCACGGCCGCTGGCACGCCCAGGAGATGCCGATCGACGATGGCCAGGGCGTCGGCGTCGGTGCTGGGATCGGCCGCCGTCGGTCCCGAGCCGATGATCGACAGATCGTCGCCGGGCACGTCACTGACCACCAGCGTCAGGACACGGGCCGGGGCACAGGCCGCCGCCAGACGGCCGCCGGCCAAGCGCGAGAGGTGCTTGCGCACGGTGTTGACCTGGTGGATGTCGCAGCCAGAGGCCAGCAGACGTCCGGTGACATCGCGCAGATCCGCCAGGGTCAGCGGCGGACGCGGCGACGGCAACAGCGCCGAGGCCCCGCCCGACAGGCAGACCACGACCAGATCGTCGACGTCCAGCCCGGTCACCGCCGCCTCGATCCGTTGTGCCCCGGCCAGCCCGGCTGCGTCCGGCACCGGATGCGCCGCCTCGTGCAAGGCGATGCGGCGAAGCGGAGCGGTATAGTCCTGCTTCACCACCACCACACCGCCGACGATGCGTGCGCCAAAGTGATCCTCAACCGCCTGCGCCATCGGCGCCGAGGCCTTGCCTGCCCCGACCACGATGACGCGGCCGGCATGCGCGACATCGCGCAGCGCCGCAGCGACCGCGCTGCGCGGCTCGACCGCGGCGACGGCAGCGCGGAAACGGCGTTCGAGAAGGTCCCTCACGACCAGCGCACGCCGGCCTGCTCGCGGCAGGTGTCGAGGGTGCGGGCGATGGCCAGACTGTCGGCCCAGGTCATCTCGGGGTGCTCCAGCCGGTCGGCGTATTCCGCCAGGCCCAGCGCCTCGCGGGCGTAGAGTCCGACCCCGTCGTCGTCCCAGGCGAGGTCGCGGACCTGCTCACCGGCATGCAGGCGCATTGCCGCGCCGGCGCGGTTGCGGAACGGCTCGTCGATGACGATCGCCCCGGTGGGTCCGCCGATCATGGCATTCTGCGGCATGGCCGCATCACAGCCGCAGACAGCGGTGGCGACGTGACCGCCGGGGAAACGTAGCGACACGCTGGCCGACAGGTCGACGCCGGTGGTGGCGAGGCGGGCGGTGCAGCCCACCGCCTCGGGCTCGCCCAGCAGGCTGATCAGCCAGGACAGCGGATAGCAGCCAACGTCCATCAGCGCGCCACCGCCGAGCGGATCGAGCAGGCGTGGTTTGGTCGGGGCATGGAAGCAGAATGTCGCCTGGGCGGTCAGCGGCCCGCCCAACTCGGGCAGAGCGCGGCGCAAGGCCAGCCAGCGCGGATGGCAGCGGTAGGCGAAGGCCTCCATCCACAAGACGCCGGCGTCGCGCGCCGCGTCAAGCATGCCGCGCAATTCGGCCTCGGTCAGCGCCGCCGGCTTCTCGCACAGCACACGCTTGCCGGCGCGCGACGCGGCGATTGACCAGGCGGCATGGTCGCGGTTGAGCAGAGCGATATAGACGGCATCGACCGCCGGATCGGCCAGCACCTCGGCGTAGGAACCAGATCGGGTGATGCCGTGGGCGGCCGCGAAGGCGGCGGCCTTGGCCGGATCGCGGGCGCCGATCATGTGCAGCCGGGCGCGATCGCCGAGCGCGGCGACCTGGGTGGCGAAGCGGTCGGCGATGTAGCCGGCGCCGAGGATGCCCCAGCGGAGGACGGGGATAGGCATGATGGACTTATCCGCAGCGATCAGCAGCGCGCCAGCGGCGCGTAGTCCCGGGGGTCAGACCAGACCGACCTGCTCGGCCTGGACGGTAAGGACGCCGTAGGATTCCAGCAGCCGACCGGTGATGCGCAGCGGGGCGCCGCCGTCGAGCAGGCTGCCGTAGGCACGGTAGGCATCGGGGAACCACACCGTCTCGACCAGACCGGTCTCGTCCTCGATGGTGGCGAAGGTCATCGCCCTGGTGCCGACGGCGGTGGCAGCGTCGACCTGTTTCCTGGTGATCGGCAGGCCGATGATCGTCACCTGGCGATTACGCATGACGGCGGACAGCTCGGCGGCACGCACCCGGCGGGCCGGCAGACGATGCAGCTGCAGCAGCAGCGGGTGGTGCTCGGGCAGGAAGCCGAGGCAGCGCAAGCGCTCCGGGCGCGGATCGCGCTCCGGCAGCGGCGGCGGCACCGGGTCGGCGTCGGGGATGCGGGCCATGGCCAGGTCGATCCACTGCTCGTCAGCATCGGCCTCGCGCAGGCGCGGCGGTGGGCGCACCGCCAGGGCCTCGACCAGCCAGGCGCGTTGCGCCGGAGATGCGTCCGGGGCCAGTACGTCGAGCGCCCCGGCGTGCAGCAGCGCCTCCAGCCGGGCGGTGTCGAGGACGCAGCGCCGGCGCAGATCGGCGAGGCCGGCGAACGGGGCGCGGTCGCGCTCGCGCACGATGCGGGCGGCGGTGGCCTGGCCGAGGCGCGGCACGAGATGAAAGCCGCAGCGGATCGCGCTGCCCCCCTCCGGCGCAGTCTTCCACACGCTGCGCAGTACACACGGGCCGCGGATGGCGACACCACGGCGGCGTGCGTCCTCAAGGTAGGTGCCGGGGGCGTAGAAGCCGCCTTCGTTGGCGACGACGCGGGCAAGGAACACCGCCGGATGATGCGCCTTCAGCCAGGCGCACTGAAAGCTGACCATGGCGTAACTGGCGGAATGCGCCTTGCAGAACGAGTAGCCAGAGAACGACGCGATCATCTCCCAGACCAGTTCGCCCACCGCGGCGTCGATGCCCCGCGCAGCGCAGCCGGTACGGAAGGCCTCGGCGAAGCAGGTCAGCCGCGTGCCGGTGTCCCAGTGCCCCAGTGCCTTGCGCAGGGCATTGGACTGCGCGTCGTCGAAGCCGGCCAGCCGCTGCGCCGCCAGCATGACGTCCTCCTGGTAGGACAGCACGCCGTAGCTTTCGGACAGCAGCTCGCGCATGGCCGGATGCGGAAACCACGCCGGATCGAGGCGGCCGGTGCGGCGGTGCTGGTGCAGGCGTTCGAGGTAGGTGTCGATCCAGCGGCTGGCCGCCGGGCGGATGATCGAACTGTGTACGACCAAGCTGTCGAACTCGCCACTGCCGGCCTTGGCCTGCAGCTGACGCATCGCCGGGCTCTCGATGTAGAAGCAGCCGAGGGTGTCGCCGCGCGCCACCATAGAACGGGTCAGTGGGTCGTCGGCCGGCTGCCAGCGCAGCTCGTCGATCGCCAGGCCCATGGCGCGCAGATCGGCGATACTGTCGCGCACCACCGCCAGGGCGCGGTTGCCAAGCAGATCGATCTTCACCAGGCCCATCGCCTCGGTGCCGTCCTTCTCCCAGGGCAGGGTCGGCAGACCGACGCCGTCGATGCGCTTGGCCGACGGATGCAACGGAGCGAGGTCACCGACCGGCTGGCGGGTGATGACGATGCCACCGCAGTGCAGGCCGAGGTGATGCGGCGCATCGACCACACGTTCAGCCGCCGCCAGCAGCGACGGCCACGGCGGATCAAGGCGGGCAGGGATACCGTAGTGGTCCTGCGCGCGCAGGCGGTCGCGCACCGCGCTGATCGCGACGTCGGATTCGCCAGCAGCACGGGCGACGGCACGCAGCGCGCCCCAGCGACGCAGACGCAGATGGTTGGCCACCGCCGCGACATGGTCGCGGCCATAGGTCGCCATCGCCGCACGCAGCACGTCGTCGCGCTCGTCCCAGGGGAAGTCGATGTCGAGATCCGGCGGGTCGGCCCGCGACGGCGCCAGAAAGCGTTCGAATAGCAGATTCCAGCGCACCGGATCGACGTTGGTGATGCCGAGAGAGTAGCACACCAGGCTAGAGGCACCGCTGCCGCGGCCGCAGGTGCGCCGACCGCCGACCAGATCGGCAACGGTGAGGATGTAGCCGCAAAAGTCCTTCTGCGCGATCACCGCCAGCTCGCGCGCCAGGCGCTCGCGCACCGCCGCCGGCAGCGGCTCGCCGTAGCGTGCCCGCGCCCCGTGGGTGGCACGACGGGTCAGCTCGCCCGTGGCGTCGGCGTGCAGCGACGGCGGCATGTGCCAGGCGCCACCCGGCCGGTAGGTGCAGCGCGCAGCTAGCGCCGTACCGGCCGCCAGCAGGTCGGCGCGGCCGGCGTAGGCAGCGCGCAGGTGTGGCAGCTGGGAGAGGTCGCCGTCGGCACCCATCGCCCGACCCTCGCGTTCGCGTAGGCGGGTCAGCACCGGTGCCGAGGCGCGGTCGGCTGGCGCGATGTGCGCCAGCTCGGCGACCGCCGCCGCCGGGCAGCTACCCGGCCCGTCGTCGGGTACGGCCAGCGAGCGCCACCACACCTCGGCGCCAGCAGCGCTCCACGCCAGCACACCGCCGCGCACCAGCGCCACCAGTCCGTCGAGACCGGGATGCAGTCTGCCCGCAGCCCAGGCCTCAGGCTCGGCATGCTTCCAGGTCAGCAGCCGACATAGGCTGCGATAACCGTCCGCCGCCGGCGCCAGCAGCACGACATCGTCCCCCTGCCAGCGCACCGTAGCACCGACCGCGACCCGCTCGCGGCCCCAGCTCGCCAGCGCCGCCGGCAGTCCGGCGAGGTCGTCGCGGTCGGCAAGCACAGCGACCGGCAGGTTGTGGGTGGCCAGCGCCTCGCCCCAGGCCTGCGGACTGCGCGAGCCTTCCAACGGGCTGTGGTGGGTGCGGATCACCAGCAGGGGCATGAATGGACTATAGGTTTTTATAAACCTATGCAACCTATCGATATCTGGACCTGGATACCCCGTGCGATTAGAGTCCTGGTAGCCAGCCAGGAGTTTCTGATGAACCAGCGCCGTATCCTCATCCTCGCAGCAGCGGGTGGACCGATCCTCACCTGCGCGATCGCCTGGTGGACGCCGGCCTGGTCGCCTGCCGGGATCGCCATGGCGGTCGTGATCGCCAGCCTCAGCGCCTGGTTGGCACTGCGCGCCACCTCCGTGACTCCACCGGCACCAGAGCGGGCTGCCGTCGACAGCGGGCCATCCCCAGCCATCGTCACCGCTGCGCGCAACGCCCGCGAAGACTCGATCGCCCTGGCCGCCGCCGCCGTCGACTTGCTGAGCACGGCCGAAGCGACCACGGAACGCGCGCGCACGGTCAGCCTGGCGGCCGAGCGGGTCAGCAGCGACACCCAGACCATCGCCGCCGGCTCGGAGGAGATGTCGGCGACGGTGCGCGAGATCGCCGGGACCACCAGCGAAGCGGCGCGCATCGCCAGCGAGGCGGCCGGTCTGGCAACCGACGCCGAGGCGGCGGTCAAGCGCCTGGGCGAAAGCTCGCAGAGCATCGGCACGGTGGTGGAATCAATCAGCGGCATCGCCGCGCAGACCAACCTGCTGGCGCTCAATGCCACCATCGAGGCGGCGCGCGCCGGCGAGGCCGGACGCGGCTTCGCCGTGGTCGCCGGCGAGGTCAAGAGCCTAGCCCGTCAGACCGCCGAATCGACCGCCGACATCGGTCAGCGCATCGCCACCATCCAGGCCGACACCGCCGCCGCCATCACTGCGATCAACGCCATCGCTCAGCGCATCGGCCGGCTCAACGAGGTGCAGCAGACGGTGGCCAGCGCGGTCGAGGAGCAGGCCGCCACCACCCAGGAGATGACCCGGACCATCGCCAGCACCGCCCAGGGCGCGCAGGCCATCGCCAAGGACATCGCCGGGGTCAGCGAGGACGCCGCCTTGGCCGCCATGTCGACGGTCATGGTGCGCGACCTCGCCGCCAGAACGGTCGAGGCAAGCGAGACGGTGCTGACTGACCTGGGCGGAGCGACAGATGTCGATCACGGCGTACCGCCGGAATTCTTCGATCGCGTCATCCGCGCCCACATCGCCTGGCGGACCAAGCTGTTCGCCGGGATTAATGGCAAGCAGCTACCCGACCGGGCCACGGCGGTGAACCCGTGCGCCTGCGAACTGGGCAAGTGCCTGGAAGCCGAACACGCCAAGCTGTCGAAACATCGGGATTTCGCCCAGCTGGTTGAACGCCATCAAGCCTTCCATGCCGAGGTCGGCAAGATCTTCGATCTGATCGCTGCCAAGCGTCTCGACGAGGCCCGCGGCGAGCTGACCACCGGCAGCTTCGCCCGCACCTCCGAGAAGACCTTTGCGTTGATCGCCCGACTCAAGCCAGCCGGCACCTCCAGCAGTACCGTCTCCCTGGCGTGGTCGGCCGAGTACGCCACCGGCGTCGAGCGGATCGATGTTCAGCACCGCGAACTGTTCGCCCGCGTCGCCTCCCTGCACGGCGCCATGATGTCGGGGGCAGGTCGATCCAAGGTCATCGAACTGGTTGGCTTCCTGGCCGACTACACGGTCAAGCACTTCGCCGAGGAGGAGGGCCTGATGGAACGTGCTCGCTACGCCGACATCGAACGCCATCGCGGCTTGCACAAGACGCTGCTCGGCCAGGTCGGCGACCTGCGCGCCAAGCTCGACCGCGGTGAGGTGCTCAAGACCATGGAGGTCACCGAGTTCCTTGGCGGCTGGCTGCGCCACCACATCCTCAAGATCGACCACGCCTATGTGCCGGCGATGCGCTCGGCCGGGATCTGAGATTCAAGACTGCCGGCGGAACGTCCCGGTCTTGATCCGGCGCGAGATCCGCTTCGTCGATACGCCGTCGCCGCGGCTGCAGTCGAGATGCGCGCGGCAGTGCAGCTCCAGGGCGCCACCCTCGACGGCGATGTGGAAGCGGCCATGGGCGATCTCGTATTGACCGAGTTCGATTTTACCAGCCACGATGCGGTCGAAGGACAGGCGGTGCTGGCCGAGATCCTGGTCGTTCCGGCTGACCGTGACCACCCCACCGCGCACGTAGAGCGGCTCCTCGAACTCGTTGACCACCGTGACGATGACCTCGCAGCCCTTGGGGCCGAGGTCACGGATCTCCAGCAATTGGCTGATGCCGTCCTCGTTGTCGCTCATGTACGGACCCCCTGATACCACGGTAGAGGGCCTGCCGGCGACGGACAAGCTGCGATCCGGACCCGGCCTAGCCCTGTCCGTACTGCTTGAGCTTAGCGTAGAGCGTGGACCGGTCGATCGCCAGGATGTCAGCAGCCTGCTTCTTGTTGCCGCCACATCGATCCAAAACCCGCATGATGTGCGTTTTCTCGACCTCGGCGAGGGTGGCCATGAGCGCATCGACCTGCACCGTGGCCGGGGCGGCGGAGACCTCGGCCGGCAGGTCGCCGGGCTGGATCACCGGACTCGGGGCCATGATTGAGGCCCGTTCGAGGACGTTGCGCAGCTGGCGGACGTTGCCCGGCCAGGGATAGCGCAGCAGCAGGGTGCGAGCCTCGGGCGCCAGGCGTTTGGCGCCCTGGCCGAGCCGCTTGGACGACTCGACGAGGAAGTGGTCGATCAGCGCCTCAATGTCAGCCGGGCGCTCGCGCAGCGGCGGCAGGGTGACAACTAGGACGTTGAGGCGATGATAGAGGTCCTCGCGGAAGCGGCCGGCCTTCGTCTCCTCAACCAGATCGCGGTTGGTCGCGGCAATGACCCGCACGTCGACCTTGCGCAGGCTGCTGTCGCCGACCCGCTGGACCTCGCCCTGTTCCAACGCACGCAGCAGCTTGGCCTGGGTACCCAGGGGTAGTTCGCCGACCTCGTCGAGGAACAGGGTGGCACCATCGGCCAGTTCAAAGACGCCGGGGCGGGTCTCGTCGGCACCGGTGAAGGCCCCCTTCACATGACCGAACAAGGTGCTTTCCACCAGATTCTCGGCGATGGCGGCGCAGTTCACCACCTGCAGCGGCTTGTCGGCCCGCTTCGACTGCTGATGCACGGCCCGCGCCACCAGCTCTTTGCCGGTGCCGCTCTCGCCCAGCACCAGCACCGGCGCCCCGGTGGGTGCGGCACGGGCGATGAACGACTGCACCGCCTGCATCACCGGGTCGCTGCCGACCAGCTGAACCGCCGCGCGGCGCGGGGCGACAGCCAGACGTTCGACCTCGGCGGTCAGCAGTGCGACCTTCTGGTTGTTGGCCAGCTGCACCGCCAGCTGGTTGGCGACCGCGGCGAGGAACTCGAGATCCGTGCGGGTGAACGGCTTGGCGCCATTCAGCCGGTCGACGTAGAGCAGGGCGTGGATCTCGTCGCCCAGGCGCAGCGGTGCCGCCATCGCCGTGGTCATGCCCGACTGGACCATCGATGGCGACGGGGCGAGATCGGCTTCGGGCGTGGCGCTGCGCATCAGCGGCGGCATGGCGACCAGCAGCGGCTCGCGGCGGACGCGGACCTCGGCTAGCAGGGTGCGGGCGAACGGGGCGGCGCCCCAACGCGCGCGCAGGCGCTTCTCGTGCGGCGGCCACAGGCTCCAGCCGTCGGCATCGGGCAGGAACACCGCCACCCGGTCGCCCTCCAGGGCATCGGCGGCGACATCGTCGAGAATGTCGAAGAGCTCGTCGCGACCACGGGCGCCATTGCACTGCAGCACGATGTGATGCAGCAGCGCGAGGTAGGCGTTGACCCGGTCGCCGCCGACCAGCAGCAGGCCGCTGGTGTGGGTCTTGTCGAGGCCGAGCACGGTCTCGCCGCCAACCGAGGCCAGCTCGGAGTTGGTCTGCGGCGCCTTGCTCTCAAAGCGCAGCCAGGTGCGACCAATGCGGAAGGTCGCCCCGTCGACCAGCGGCAGGGACTCGATGCGTCCATCCTCGCTCCAGGTGCCATTGCTGGAGCCCAGGTCCTTGACCAGCCAGCGCCCCTCCTTGCAGACGATCTCGCTGTGCACCCGGCTGGCCTTGACGTCGGGCAGGCAGATAGCGTTCTCGGGCTCGCGGCCGAGGGTGACGCGGGTGGTGCCGATCTCGAAGACCCGGCCCTTCTCGACGCCGTCAATGATGCGCAGGAGCGGCATGTGGTCCGGACGCTACGCCGCGGGCCACGCTCGCCAACCGCCGCGGCATCGCTCGACAACCGCGACCACCCTCCTGGCCCCGCGAATGGCCCGCCTTGTGCTGGACAGACCGGACGGTGCGCCATCCTGACGCACCCCACGGAAACCCATGGCCAAACGCGACTACTATGAAGTCCTCGGGGTCGGCAAGGACGCCGGCGAGGACGAAATCAAGAAGGCCTACCGCAAGCTGGCCATGAAGTTCCACCCGGACCGCAACCCGGGGGACAAGGATGCCGAAACCAAGTTCAAGGAGTCGGCCGAGGCCTACGAGGTCCTTTCCGACTCCAAGAAACGGGCCCGCTACGACCAGATGGGGCACGCCGGCGTCGAGGGGATGGGCCATGCCGGCCAGGGCTTCGGATCGATGGAGGACATCTTCGCCCAGTTCGGCGACGTCTTCGGCGGCCGCGGCGGCATGTTCGAAGAACTCTTCGGCGGCGGCCGGGGCGGCGGCCGCGACCGCAACCAGGGCGCCTCGCTCAAGCTCGGCCTGGAGATCAGCTTCCGCGAAGCGGTGTTCGGCTGCACCAAGACCATCGATCTCAAGCGCAACGAGATCTGCAAGACCTGCACCGGCTCTGGCGCCAAGCCAGGTACCAAGCCGACAGTCTGTCGGGTCTGCCACGGCCACGGCATCGTCCGCCAGGGCCAGGGTTTCTTTGTCGTCCAGACCACCTGCCCGCACTGCGGCGGCATCGGCAAGGTCGTCTCCAGTCCCTGCCCGGACTGCGAAGGCCAGGGCGCGAAGCCGGAGAAGGTGACCATCCGCGTGCGCATCCCGCCCGGAGTCGAAGACGGCGTTCGCCTGCGAGTCGGCGGCGAGGGCGAACCCGGCCGCGATGGCGGCGCGCGCGGCGATCTCTACGTCTACGTCCAGGTCAAGGCCGACGGTTTCTTCGAACGCCACGAGGACGATGTCGTCTGCAAGGTGCCGGTGACCTACGCCCAGGCCGCACTCGGCGCCGAGATTGCCGTGCCAACCCTCGATGGCGAGGCCACCCTGCGCATCCCCACCGGCACCCAGCCTAACGATATGCTGCGCATGCGCGGCCTCGGCGTTCCCGGCCAGGGCCGGCGTGGCGACCAGATCATCATCGTGCAAGTCAGCGTGCCCAAGAAGCCCAGCAAGGAGCAGCGCGAACTGATCGAACGCCTTGGCAAGATCGAGGACGAGCAGGGTGAGCAGCGTAGCTTTTTCGACCGCATCAAAACAATGTTCAAGGATTCGTGATCATGACCGACCAGGACCAGACCCAGCCGGAATCCCTGCCGGAGGACACCGAGACGGCGTTCTCGTCGGAGACCATCACCGTCCCAACCGCCGAATACGAGGCGACGCGCGGCCAGGTGACCGAGTGGAAGGAGCGCTGCATCCGCCAGCAGGCGGAATTCGAGAACGTGCGCAGGCGGCTGCGCAAGGAGGCCGACGAGGCGCGCAGCCGTGGCATCGCCCACTTCGTGCGACCGATCCTCGACCAGCTCGACAACCTCGACCGCGCCATCGCCGCGGCCACTCCCGAGGCGTTCAACGAATTTGCCCAGGGCGTGACCATGATCCGCGAGAGCCTGCGCGCCAGTTTGTCCGCAGCCGGCATCGAGCCGGTGCCGGCCGAGGGCCTGTTCGACCCGGCGGTGCACGAGGTCCTCGCCGAGGAAGAGCGCGAAGGCGTCGCCAAGGGCAGCATCGTCCTGACCCACCGCAGCGGCTGGAAGCTGCGCGATCAGCTCATCCGCAGCGCCCAGGTCGTGGTGGCGAAGTAGCTAGACGCTCGTTTCACTCGCGCAGCCTCTCAGCCCTTAAACAACCGCCGCACCGCTGCGCCAGCCGACAGCGTCTTGGCCAGCAGCTGCGGCGGCACGTCTCTGACCGCGTCATGCATGGCGCCCATCGACTCGAAGAAGCGACGCATGCGCAGGATGCGCTCGCGCACCGCTGGCGAGGCGCCTTCGGCTTCAGCCTGGACGACGCAGGCCGCCAATTCGGCGGTCGTCGGGTCGAGCTCGCGGCGGCGACGCTCGGCAAGGACCCGGCGGAACAGCTCCCACGGATCGTGGATGGTCTCGAAGTGGTCCCGCCGGTCGCCGAGCAGGTGCACGGTGCGGATGAGGTCCCAGCCAACCAGTTCCTTCAGCGACGTGGAGACGTTGCTGCGCGCCACGCCCAGGGTGCCAGTGATGTCGTCGGCGTTCAGCGGACGCTCGGCCAGATAGAGCAGGGCGTGCACCTGCGCCACGGTGCGATTGATGCCCCAGCGCGTGCCCATCTCGCCCCAGTGCAGGACGAAGCGTTGGACCACCGGCGGCATGTCGCTCATAGCGGGCGAGGATGCGACCCGAGCGGCCACGGCAAGATCAGAGCGGTCGGGCATGGTCATCGACCTCCCCATGGCAGCTCCAGCGGTAGAAGCCATCCACCGTGCGGTACACCCCGTCGATGGTGCAATCGCCCCACGGTGTGCGCAACCAACCCTCCCAGCCGACGCAATGGATGAAGTTGTTTTCGGCCCGCTTCTCCAGATCGATCACCGACCAATGTCCGGGGGTCCGCCCGGGCGCATAGCTGCGCACCCCAGCGGCAATGAACGCATCGAGCGCCTCGCCGCTGCCGAACAGCTCCGGGGCCGGCGCATGGCCGGGCCCGGCCTGCACCTGTACCAGGCCGCCGCCGGCGGAGAGATCCAGGCGACCAACCCCGCCATGGTCCACCAAGCCACCGGAGACGGCGGGGAAGCCCAGCTCGGCCAGTGTTGTGGCCAGGACGCTGTCGGTGAAACGCTTGGTCACCCACACGCAGGGCCGGCCATCGCGGCTATCGCGGCAGCCGACGCGCAGTGCGCAGTTCATGCTCGCCGGTCCCAGCGCCAGCGGGGCCCACGCCGGCGCAGCGTGGCGCATGCGGATGGCGCACAGGGCGAGGACCACCGATCCGTCCACCAGTTGCGGCTCAAGGAACTGGGCCGGTACCAATTCGCGGAACCGGCTCGGATGCATGCGGGCATTGACCATCCAACGCTCCGAAACCTCCGCCTCCACGACGGTGATCTGGCGCACCGGAACACGCCAGACCTGGCTGGATTCCGCTTCATCGATCTGCAGCAGGTCGTCGGTGAGGAACATGGCCGTCTCCTGTGTTTGCAGTTATTTCTGTTATTTCAGAAATTCAACAACAAACGCACGCAAAATACACAGACAAATCGTGCTGTTTCCTCCAAATAACCATCACACTAGATGACGTATTGGGTTCGCGGTTCGCGGTTCGCGGTTGGACCATCAATTTCGGACCATATAGGGTTACAACTACTCAGCCGGGGCCCCGTCGCGCAGCGATGGGGCGGGCGCCGAGTGGTGGTATGCCGATAGAATGGGCGAAGCCCATCCGCCCACGGTTTCGGAGCCGTGCGACGAAACCGAGCCGCGACAAAGCCCGCGGGGGCAGGCCCGCAGGGCCGCGGGGGCAGAGCCCCTGAGATGTTACATAGGGTTTACACGTGGTCACCCTGGGTGAACACCTTCAACACACACAACACGTGTCGCTACAACCGCGAACCGCGATTAAGAGAATCACCAGACTTCACGGCACTCCAACAACCTCGCACCGCCCGCGCAATCCGCAGAGGATATCGTATGGGATGGTGCCAGCGAGCCGCGCCAACTCGGGGATGGTGATCACGTCCGAGCCCTGCGATCCAAACAGCACCACTGGCTCGCCCGGTCCGACCGGCGAGGGCAGATCGGTCAGGTCGACGATGATGTAGTCCATGGTCACCCGGCCGAGCACGGCGCAGCGCCGGCCCTGCACCAGCACATGCCCCTTCCCGGACAGGGCGATGGGGTAGCCGTCGGCGTAACCGACCGGGACGATGCCAGTGACACTATCCCGATCGAGCACCTTGGTGCGGTTGTAACTGATGCCATGGCCTTTGGGCAGCCGCTTCACCAGCGACAGCGAACTGACCCAACGCACCGCCGGAGTCAGCCCGGGGTCCGGACAGCCGGGCGGGACCGTCCCAGTCAGCAGGATGCCGACGCGTACGACGTTGGTGCGGTCGGCGGGCCGCAGCAGCAGGCCTTCCGAATTGTGCCAATGGATCCACACGTCCGCCGGCAGGGCCGGTAACCGGTCGAGCAGCGCATCCATCGTCTGCTCCTGGCCATTGGCGACCTCGGAACGGTCGGCCATCGGGTAGTGCGTGCTGATGCCAGCCAGGTGCAGACTGTTCCAGGCCAGCACCTCGCGCACCATCGCCTCGGCCTCGTCGGGCTGCGCGCCAAAGCGGCCCATGCCGGTATCGACGTTGACGTGCACCGGCAACGGGGCGTGCGGATTGGCCTGCTGAGCGAACTCGTGCACCTCGTCGAGGGTCGACAGGCACGGCTCGTAGCCGCTGGCGATCGCGGCGGGACGCTCCTCGGGCAGTGGACTGCCCAAGAGGATGACGCGGCATTCCGGCGCCACCCGGCGGATCTTGTCGGCCTCACCGATGGTGGCGCAGGCCATCGCCCCGACGCCAGCCTCGTGGTAGATGCGGGCGCAGCGTTCGAGGCCCAGGCCATAGGCATCCGCCTTGACCACGGCGATGACCTCGCGGCCGCCGGCGGCGGCGCGGATCGCACCGACGTTCAGGCGCAGAGCGCCGTAGCTGACCTCGACCTGGTTGCGCCAAGCCATCTAGACGCGCGATGGTTCGCGGGCGGCGGCGCGCTGCAAGACCGCCGCCGGCTCCTGGTGGTAGAGCGGCAACACTGCGTCCCACGGCACCGCTGGCACCTGGCCGGCGAGACGTGCCACCCCACGCGCGTCCGGCGGCGCCGGATCACCGAGGCGGCTCCCGGGCGACCAGCGCCCGGCCAAGCCGGATTTGGCCGACAAGGCGGGACCGATCGCCACCGCGTCAGCGGCTTCGGGCGGCAACGCCGGGAGCTGCTCGTCCAGGCAGGCGGTGGTGCCGGACAGGGTAGTGACCAACCCGCACGCGACCCGGAACAGGCCATGGAAGGTGGTATCGCGCTTGAGCGGCAGAAGGACCAGCCACAGGCCGTCCCCCTGCCGGATGGCGCAGGCGGCAAGGCTGTCGACTGGATGGACGGGCAGATCGTCAGTCCACGCGATGGTCCGCGCCGCAACAGTGGCGATGCGCAAGCCGGAGAACGAGCCCGGACCGACCGCCACCGCCAGCGCCGTGATCGGGGCGTGTATGCGCATCAGTCGGTCGATCAGCGGAACAAGATGAGCCTCGGCATGGCCAGGGCAGCGTTCGAAGGCCCGTTCCTGGCCATCCCAGGCGCACACAGAACCGCTGCGCTCTACCGCCTCACATGCGATCAGCATGTGCAGATGTTGCGCAATCCTGCCGGGTTGCCAGCAGAGACGCCGAGGGACCTCCGCTTCGGTTGGCCGTTCAGCAGTGTGCTGCGAACGCGGCCTTGAACAGGTCAGCGATCTGCTGCGGATGCCGGCCCTCGATCTGGTGCCGGTGCAGCATCCACACCACCTCGCCATCCTTGAGCAGCGCAGCGCTGGGCGAGCTGGGTGGATATTCGGCGAAGTGCGCCCGGGCGGCTGCCACAGCGGCAGCGTCGACGCCGGCGAAGACGGTGACACTGCGCGATGGCTTGCGCTCGGCCTCGGCCAGCGCCTTGGCCAGGCCAGGGCGTGCACCGCCGGCGGCGCAACCGCACACGCTGTTGACGAACACCAGGGTGGTGCCGCCCGCTGTCACGGCCGTTTCGACCTGCTCAGGCGTGGTCGCCTCGGCCAAGCCGATGGCCTTGACCTCGTCGCGGATGGGATCGGTCAATGCGGGAGGGTACATGGCGGATTCGGGGTTCGTGGGTGATGACGCTGGCGCCATACCCTGTTCACCCGAACCCGACAGCCAAACACCAAAGCCGCAAGATTCTGCACGATGGCCTGAACGGCCTCACGCCTATGCCACGTTCAGGCCGGTTGCGCTGCGACATCCTCAGCCGATTCGACCACCACCTGGGGCCGGGAGCGGACGACCTGCCTGGCGCGGCGTTCGCGGATGCAGTGGAAGCTCATCCAGGCGAAGCCCGACAGATAGATGGCCAGCAGCGGGGTGACCCAGGTGTGGGCACCGATGAAGCCGACGGTCATGCCGACGATGGCCCACAGGGCGCAAATCGCCTCGGGAACACCGCTGTGCAGGTTGGCGCGATAACTGCCGGTCCCCTTGGAACCAGCTTTGGGCGTACGGACGAACTCGCTCTGCTTGCCGCGCACGGCCTGCCACACCGCCCGACCGTTGCTGATGGCGATGCCGGTGCCGATGGCGGCGAGGATGGGCAGCGAACGCAGGTTGTGCCAGCCGCGCCGGCCGTGCAGGGTCAGCTGGCTGACGATGTAGACCGCGATCGGGGCGCTGGCGCCGACCAGGAAGCTGAACATGCCTAGCACCAGCACCCACCAGGGGATGGTGCCGGTGTCGACCAGCAGCAGGGCGAGCGGTGCGCAGAACAGCGACAACAGGATCAGCGGATGGACCAGATAGTGGGTCATGTGCAGCGAACTGCACACCTTGGCATGCAGGCTCCACGGTCCGCGCCAGATGCGCGGCAGCAGCTTGATCGCCGTCTGGATCGAACCCTTGGCCCAGCGGAACTGCTGGCTGCGCCAGGCGTTGACGTCGGCGGGCACCTCGCCGGGCACAGCCAGTCCGATGCGGTAGGTGCAGCGCCAGCCAGCCAGCTGGGCGCGGTAGGATAGGTCCATGTCCTCGGTCAGGGTGTCGTGCTCCCAGCCGCCGGCATCGACGATGGCGGTACGGCGCCACAGGCCGCAGGTACCGTTGAAGTTCATCGGCAGGCCGGACCAGGCGCGGGCCCCCTGCTCGACCGCGAAGTGCCCATCAATGCCCACGGCCTGGGCCTGGGTAAGGATGTTGTCGTCGCGGTTCAGGTGCTCCCAGCGACCCTGGACCAGGGCCAAGCCCGGATCGGCCAGCAGCGGCTTGACCGCCTGACGCAGGAAGTCCGGGTTGGGGGTGAAGTCGGCATCGAAGATGGCGATGAACGGCGCGTCGCAGTGGCGCATGCCGTGCTCGAGTGCGCCAGCCTTATAGCCAGTGCGGTCGATGCGATGGATCGACACCGCGTCGAGGCCCGTGGCGCGCAGCTTGGCGATCTCGGTGCGACCGATCTCGACGCTGTCGTCGGTGGAGTCGTCGAGCAGTTGGATGTGCAGGCGGTCTTTCGGCCAGTCAAGGCGACCGATCGATTCCAGCACCCGCACGACGACATCGCGCTCATTGAACACCGGCAGCTGGATGAGCACGTGCGGCAGCTCGGCATCCGGAGGCAGCGGAGTGGCTGCCTCACGCTCGGCCTGCTCGCCGGCCGCCCGGCGATGGCGCAGGAAGAGGACGAGTAGCCACAGGCTGTGCATCCCGTACATGGCCAGGGCGGCGACGGCCAGGACGTAGAGTCCCCCAGCCAGCCAGGTCAGCGGAGCGATGGCGTCGCTCAGCGATTGAGGGAGGATGGAATCACCGGTGGTACCGGCGAAACGCTGGACGTGCGCTGGGTCGAACATGAAGCGCCATAGTGTGTCAAACAATCAACGATCCGCAAGGCGGCGTGTGACCTTGACCAGGGTGTACCGGGCTAGCCGGCGTTCGGGCGTCCAGACAAGCCCCCGGGCGGCCGCCAGTTGGGGCAAATCCTCCTCCAGCACGGTACGGGGGTCGACCAGCCATGCGACCGCGGCGGGACGAGCCAAGGCGCTGGCGATTGAGTCGAGGAGCGCCGGGAAATAGGTCGAACGGTAGAGGATGTCGCCGCCGAGGAGGACGTCACAAGCCGGTAGCGGCTCGCCCCAGGTATGGACCAGATGGCGCGCACCCGGGTGGTCGGGGATCGCTGCCAGGGCCTCCTCCGACTGGTCGGCGAAGACCACCTCGGCAGCGCCGGCCGCCAAGGCCCAGCAACCCAGCCGGCCCTGGCCGCAGCCGAGATCGACGACCCGGCGGCCGCTCACCACGACCAGGCTGGCGATCTCGTCAAGGAATCGCGACCCGGCCGGCCACTGATAGCGCCAGGTACCGTCAGTGGTCATCGCACCAGGAGCGCAGAGTGTCGAGTTCCCGCGCGGTTCCGGCCAGGCGCGCCTCCTCATCGGCAGCGAGCAGCGGCCAGGTGTAGGTCTCCACCGAGATGTGGGTGCAGCCGACGGCGCGGCAGGCGCGCAGCCCGGCCCGGCTGTCGGCCGCCGTGGTGGCCAGGCCGTTGCCCAGGCGCAGCGCGTCGATCGGCACGTGGAAGTGGCTGCGCGCCAAACGCCCCCCGGGCAACCGGCGCAAGGCCTCGGGAAGCCCGTCGAGGTCGACGCAGCGCGCCAGCCCGCCATGGCCATCGCTGACCGCGGACTGGTGCAGGAAGCGCGGCTCGGCCATGGCCGTCAACGCCGCCACCTGCGCCGCATCCACGACCTCGGCCTGGGGTGCGGCGGAGACCTGCAGCTTGGCTATGCGCGCACCCGCGGCCTGCATGCGCGAAACCGCCGCCAACTGGTCCTCGAAGGCCAGGGAGAGATGGCAGGTGTCGAAGCACACGCCGAGGTGCATGGCGACGGCCTCGCTGGCCGCGGCGGCATCGCCCTCCAGCGCAATACAGGCAGCGGCGACCCCCGCCTCGGCCAACGGTCCACGCCAGAACGCCGCGATGTCCCAGCTCGTCTCCAACAGACACCACGGTTCGGGCTCTGGGCACAACACCACGCGACGACCGGTGCGCTGGCGCGCCCGATGGGCGGCGGCCGCCCAAACACCGAGGGCGGTCGCGAAGCCCAGCGGGTCGTTGCGTTGCGGCCCAAGTGGACGGAACGAGCCCGGGCTGGTCGACACCGTGACCTCCTGGTCGTCGCACAGCAGCAGTGCGGCATCGAGCAGGCGCAGACTGTCCGCCAAGCGCTGCGGCTCGCTCCAGTCGGGCAGATAGGCGTCCTCCTTGACCCGCGCGGCCTGGAACGGACGCAGGGGGAAGCCGTTGAGGCTGTTGGCGGAGAGCCGATGGGTGTCCAGCGTCCGGCGCAGCGCCAACAGGTCACCAGCCAGCGCTGCCGTGCCCAAGCGCAAGTCGACACCGAGACGATCCCAGCCAAGGCGTTCACGTAGCGGGCCGGCGAAACGCACCAGCGCCGTGGCGATATCGTCGGCGCTCTCCGCTGCGTGCAGATTGGTCGAGTAGGCGAGCGGCGGCACTGCTGCAGGTTGACGATTGATCGGACAAACGGAAGGCCCTGAAATCGCCCGGTCGCAGTGAGTTCGCGGTTCGCAGTTCGTGGTTCGCGGTTTGGCAACCGTGTCCGGACCGTACTGGGAGATCCTATTGTGCACCTGATTTATGGGCACCATCAACGCACAAAACGTACGACACTTCAACCGCGAACCACGAACCGCGAACGGTTGTTTTCAGCGTGATTGTGATCTTGCGTGCCCAGTCCACGACTTAGGGTCCGCACCGTGCACCATCCCACCGCCCGTCTCACCGTCGCCCGCATCCTGGTCGGAAGCGGGCTGGCTGACAGCGCGACTGCGATGGTCCTGGCCGCCGGCCTGCAAGAGGACTCGGACTGCCCCGAGACCTTGCGACGGACCATCCTCGAACGCTGCCTGGGTGCGCCGCCGGACGAGGCGGCAGCCTACACCCACCCACTCAACCAACAGCCCGTCCCTGACAATGAAGACGGCCTGTGCGCCCAATTGATCCCGGCCCTGATCGCCCAGCCGGCCGACCAGGCGAAGAACGCGGCCTCGCTGTGGTGCCTGGCGCAACTGTGGCCGCACTGCGCCGCTGACGAACGCCCGCTGCTGCGCACCCGACTACTCAACAGCATCGCCGCCCGACGCGGCAGCGAGGCCGGCTCGCTCACCACCTTCCAGCTGCGTGAGTGGCAGAAGCAGGTGCCGACGCACTACGGCACCCTGACGCCCAGCGTCGCCAGTCTGCGCGGCGTGATCGATGCCGAGGAACCGTTGCCTGCCTACCTGCTCCTCGCCGAGCATCTCGGCATGCAGGTCGACCTGGAGACGCTGTGCTGGGTGCTCGGTTCGCTCGCCGTGCAATTGATGCACGACAACCACGACGCGGACGGCGCGCTGGCCGGCATGCTGCTCGGCACCACCGCCTGCGAACGCCTAGCCCCGCGCATCCCGTCTGAATCCCTGGTGACCGTGCTGTCGCAGCTCAACCACCGCCTGTGGTGGTTGCATCGGCACGGCGGCCTGCGCTGCATTCGCAAAAGCATCGACCACAGCCAGCGACCTTTCGGACCAGCCATCGCCACCGGCGACATCACCCTGGGCCAGCGCTCGGCCCGGGCCATGGCCAGCCAGCAGCCCGCCATGTTCTGGAGCTCTGCCTGGCGGGCGGTCGGCGACTGGCTGCCCGACGATCACGCCGGCCTCCTGCGACTGTTGTCCGTCCTCGATGCCGCTCGCTGGCGGGCCGATGACGGCACCGTCGCCTCTGACGACGCCACCGCAGTGGCCGGCGTGCTCGCCGAACTCGCCTGGCAGCGCGGCGCCCGCTGATCCGCCTTGCATCGCTTCATCACGATGTAATGATGGAGGCATGCCCGCCTGCGCCGCCTCCCTCCGCCTGCTCGCCGATGAGACGCGCCTGCGGCTGCTGCACCTCCTCGACCGCGAGCCGCTGACCGTCGCCGAGCTGACCACCGTTCTCGACCTCGGGCAGAGCTCGATCAGCGGCCACCTCGCCAAGCTCAAGACCGCCCGTCTCGTCCATGCCGTCGCTGAAGGCAGCGCCCACCGCTATCGCCTGCGCGACGACGCCCCGGAGACATTACGCCTGGCGTGGATGGCGGCCAAGCAGTTGTCGGCCGAGGATCCGGCAATCGCCGCCGATCAGCGCACCCTGGCCGAACACCGCGCCACCACCGGCCACGACTGGGTCGCCCGGGTGGCGGGTTGCCTGCACCGCGAGTACGCCCCCGGCCGCACCTGGGACAGCCTAGCGCACGCCTTTGCCGCCGCCGGCCGCTTCGGCCGCTGTTGCGACCTCGGCGCCGGCGATGGCGCCCTGGCCGGCCTGCTCGCCGCGGCCTCAACCACGTTAACCTGCATCGACCCGTCGTCGGCGATGATCGCCGCCGGGCGCGCCCGCTGCAAGGAATCAGAACTCGACAATGTCATCTGGCTCGAGGCCGCCGGCGAGAAACTGCCGCTCAAGGACGCCAGCCAGGACACCGTCCTGCTGCTGCAGTCGCTGCAGTACGTCGAACGCCCCCTGGACGTGCTGCGCGAGTGCGGCCGGGTGCTGGCGCCCGGCGGCCGCCTGCTGGTGCTGACCCTGGCCGAGCACGACCACGACGAGGCGGCGCGCTACGGCCATCGCCACCGCGGTTTCCGCGATGCTGACTTGCGCGCCTGGTTGAAGCCGTGGTGCTCCAAGCCACGCCTCGTCCGCCTGCCGCCCGAGGCGCGTGCGCCGAGATTCCAATCGATCCTGCTGACTGCGGATAAGCACCCATGAGCGACCACGACCAGCTTGGCCATCTCTGCGACACGGGCTGCCCGCACCATGGCGGCGTGCCCCGCCTCGACCCCAACGAGGTGGTTGACCATCGCGGCTACCGCCGGGACGAGCGCGCCTCGCGCTTCCCGCTTCTGGCGGCGCTGCGCGACCGCGTGCTGATCTACGACGGCGGCTTCGGCACCGAGCTGTTCAAGTTCGACCTCGGACCCACCGACCTGGGCAGCGGCGTGACCGACGGCTGCGTCGAGCTGATCCACCAGACCCGGCCGGAGATCGCCGGGGCCATCCACCGCCGCTATCTCGAAGCCGGCGCCGACGTGGTCGAGACGCATTCGTTCAACGCCCTCCCGCACGCGCTGGGCGAGTTCGGCATCGCCGATCAGGCCGAGATCCTGGCCGAGCTGGCCGGCCGCGCCGCGCGTAGCGCCTGCGATGACTTCAGCACCATCGCCCGGCCGCGCTTCGCCGCCGGCGCGCTCGGCTCCGGCACCAAGATGCCGTCGCTCGGTCACATCGGCTTCAGCGCCCTGGTCGAAAGCTACCGCGCCGGCGCGCGCGGCCTGCTGCGCGGCGGCGTCGACCTCATCCTCATCGAGACGGCCCAGGACATCCTGCAGGTGCGCGCCGCCATCCTCGGCGCCCGCGCCGCCATGGCCGACCTCGGCCGCGAGGTGCCGATCCAGGCCCAGGTGACCATCGAGACCACCGGCAGCATGCTGGCCGGAACCGACATCGCCGGCGCCCTGACCGCGCTGGAGGCACTGCCGGTCGACATCGTCGGCATCAACTGCGCGACCGGCCCCGACCTGATGGACTCTCACATCCGCACCCTGGCGGCGGGTGCGACGCGCTGGGTCTCGTGCCTGCCCAACGCCGGCCTGCCGCGCAACGAGGGTGGCAAGGCGGTCTACGATCTCACCCCCGAGGAGCTGGCGCGCTGGCACCAGCGCTTCGTCGCCGACTACGGCGTCAACCTGATCGGCGGCTGCTGCGGTACCACCCCGGCGCACATCAAGGCGGTGGCCGACCGCCTGCACGGCGCCACGCCGGGACAGAAGCGCCGCGACAGCTTCCCGGCCCAGCTCTCCAGCCTATACAGCGCGACCACGATCAAGCAGGACACCGGCCTGCTCATCGTTGGCGAGCGCACCAACGCCACCGGTTCGAAGGCCTTCCGCGAACTGCTCTTCAAGGATGACTTCGACGGCATGGTCCACCTGGCCCAGGAACAGGTCGCGGAAGGCTGCCACATCCTCGACGTCTCGGTGGCGTGGACCGGGCGCGACGAACGTGCGGACATGGACGCGGTGATGGGCCGCTTCGCCACCGCCGTGCAGATCCCGATCATGGTCGACTCGACCCAGACCGACGTGATGGAGATCGCGCTGAAACGCCTCGGCGGCCGCGCCATCGTCAACTCGGTCAACCTCGAAGACGGCGAGGCCAAGCTCGACAAGGTCTGCCGCCTGGCCAAGGAGCACGGCGCCGCCCTGGTCGCGCTGACCATCGACGAGGACCGCGAGGCCGGCATGGCCAAGACGGTCGAGCGCAAGATCGCCATCGCCGAACGCCTCTACAAGCTGATCACCGAGCGGCACGGTATCCCCGGCAGCTCGATCCTCTTCGACCTGCTGACCTTCCCGATCACCCAGGGCGACGAGGACACGCGCAAGCTTGGTCTGTGGACGCTCGAAGGCATCGAGCAGCTCAAGCGGCGCCTGCCCGACGCCGGCTACATCCTCGGCCTCAGCAACATCAGCTTCGGGGTCAAGCCCTACGCCCGCCAGGTGCTCAACTCGGTGTACCTCGACGAGGCGATCAAGCGCGGCCTGACCTCGGCGATCGTCAACGCCTCGAAGATCATCCCGATCGACCGCATCCCCGCCGACGAGGTGGCGATGGCGCGTGACCTGATCCACGACCGACGCACGCCTTCGCACGATCCGCTGCACGTCTTCGTCAACCACTTCACCAAGGCCACCGGCCCGGTGCAGTCGGAATCCGAGATCGCCGCCCTGCCGATCGACCAGCGCCTGGCCAAGCGCATCATCGACGGCAAGAAGATCGGCATCCAGAGCGACCTTGACGAGGCGTTGCAGACCCACAAGCCGCTGACCATCATCAACGAATTCCTGCTCGCCGGCATGAAGACGGTGGGCGAGCTGTTTGGCTCGGGCAAGATGCAGTTGCCCTTCGTGCTGCAGTCGGCCGAGACCATGAAGCTGGCAGTGAAGCACCTCGAACCGTACATGGAGCGCCTCGCCGGCAGCCAGAAGGGCACCTTGGTCCTAGCGACGGTGCGCGGCGACGTGCACGACATCGGCAAGAACCTGGTCGACATCATCCTGACAAACAACGGCTACAAGGTGATCAACCTCGGCATCAAGCGGCCGATCGAGGACATCATCGCTGCGGTCGAGCAGTACCGGCCCGACGCCATCGGCCTGTCCGGCCTGCTGGTCAAGTCGACGGTGGTGATGAAGGAGAACCTGGAATGGATGGGCGACCGCGGCCACCGCCTGCCGGTGGTCTGTGGCGGTGCGGCGCTCAACCGCGCCTACGTCGAACACGATCTACGCGCCGCCTACCGCCGCGACCTGCCCGCCCGTGCCGACTGCCAGGTCTACTACGCCAGCGACGCCTTCGAGGGCCTCAGTCTGATGGAGGAGCTGTGCGGCCAGGTGCCGACTGAGAAGCGTACGCTGACCACGCGCGCCGCCCGGCCGCGCACCCACCTGACCGCCTTCGAGGAACTGGACGCCAAGCTCAAGGCCGGCGAGGCCTACGTCCCGACCAACACCCCGCCGCCGCCGCGCATCCCTCGGCCGCCGTTCTGGGGCCGCCGCATCGCGGTCGCCGACGAGCTGGAGCTGGCGACCATCGCCAACTACCTCAACCTCAACGCCCTGTTCCGCGGCCAGTGGGGCTTCCGCCAGGGCCAGACCCTGTCGAAGGCGCAGTGGCAGGAGCTGGTCGAGCGCGAGGCGGCGCCGGTGCTCAAGCGCCTGATCGCTGAGTGCGCCAAACACGGCCACCTGCAGCCGGCAGTGGTCTACGGCTACTGGCCCTGCGCCAGCGAGCGCAACGACGTCATCATCTTCGACCCGGTCAGCGGCGCCGAGACGGCGCGCTTCCACCTGCCGCGCCAGATGGTCGACAACGGCAAGCACCTGTGCATCGCCGACTGGTTCCGACCGCTCGGCGCAGCGCCGATCGGCGACGAGCAGTCCAGCATCCCGGCCGCCGCCTGGGCCAACGGCGCGCGCGACGTACTCGCCGCGCACGTCGTCACCATGGGTGAGGCCGCCTCGACCTGGACCGCGCAGCTGTTCGCCGCCGACAGCTACCAGGAGTACCTCTATGCCCACGGCTTCAGCGTCGAGATGGCCGAGGCCCTGGCCGAATACTGGCACAAGCGCGTGCGCCAGCAGCTCGACATCGCCCAGGACGACGCCATGGACGTCGCCGACCTGTTCACCCAAGAATATCAGGGCAGCCGCTACAGCTTTGGCTACCCGGCCTGCCCGCGACTGGAGGACCAAACC
>JBBREK010000020.1:0-27679 GCA_038203025.1 Planctomycetota bacterium | reverse complement strand
ACCACCGACACCGCGTCGCTGACATGCACAGGCGTGTCCTGGTAGCGCGGCAGCAGAAGCTGGCGGCCAGACGTAGGGATCGGCGGCGTTTCGGGGGGCGGCATGACCGGCATGGTATCGGCCACCGATCCGAGGCGACCGGCGGGAATTCACCGGAGGCCCAGGCGTGTCAGTGCGGATTAGACGGCGATTTCTGTGCAATCAGCGTCTCTGCCTTCGGCTGGGCAGGGATAGGGGATCCGGGGCCCTGAAAATGCATGGCTACAGCCATGTCGTATCTGGGAAATTCTGCATGATGCAACGCATTGGCGATCACCGACGCCAGGAACATGCATACCCCTACCGAGGTCCACATGCCGATCGCCGCTCCCCTTGGCAACCCCGCCCGCATCGCTCCGAGTCCAGTGCAGTCCGCCTGGAGCCGCTTGGCCTATGGACTTTTCCTGTATTTCGGTCCGAACACCTACACCGGTCAAGACTGGGGCGATGGAACCTTTCCGGCTGTCGATTTCCGTTCGGCGGCAGCCGACACCGACCAATGGGCAGCGACCGCCGCTGAGTCAGGCATGGCCTATGCCGTGCTGACGACCAAGCACCACGACGGCTTCTGCCTGTGGCCGACCGCACACAGTCCGTACAGCGTCGCCAGCAGTCCGGGCCAAGTCGATGTGGTCGGTCGATTCGTCGAGAGCTGCCGACGGGCCGGAATCCGACCGGTTTCTACTATTCGCTGTGGGACCGGAATTTTCCGCGCTACGAGGATGACGCGGCCAACGCCGACTACATGGCGGCCCAGATCGAGGAACTGCTCACCCGCTATGGTGATGTGGTCGAGTTGTGGTTTGACGGGGCCTGGGACAAGGATCATCCGACGAGAAACTGGCCGTTCGATCCGGCCTGGGAGAGCGGAAATGCGCCAGGCTACAGCCGTGGCGAACGCGGGCGCTGGTGCGAACTCTACCAGCGTATCCACGAACTGCAGCCCGACTGCCAGGTGGTGATGAACAGTTCCAGCGACCGTCCAGGGGGGGTGAAATACCTACCGGTTGATGTGCGGACGAGCGAGCATTACCATTTCGTACGCCATGATCGCCTGCATCAGGTTGTCCCCGATACAGACTGGTCTGATGACCAGGGTGGCACCGTGCATCTGCCGATCGAGTTCTGCACGACGCTGAACCCGCCGTGGTTCTGGAGTGCTCAGGGTGAGTACGTCCACCCGTCAGCCGGGGCCATCGCTGATTGGTATCGCACGGCGCGTTCGCTCGGCGGCAACTTCCTGCTCAATGCGGGTCCAGACTCGCGGGGCGCCTCCCCGAGTACCAACGAGTGATCCTGCGCGAGGCCGCTCGCATGATTAAACAGGGCCAACAATAGGATTATAAGATGTTGCTGTTAATGGTTATATAAAACTATAGAACAATTCTATATTCTAATTACTATGGAGGCATGCGCGGCCGTCCACCTGGTGTTGCTCCCAAGGTGGCGGCTGTCGCCGAGGCGCTTGCGGAGCGGATCCGTGCCGGCGACTATCTCGGCAGCGATCTGCCCAGTGAAGCTGCGTTGGCCGAGCAGCAGTGCGTCAGTTATCTCACCGCACGACGCGCAGTCACCCGCCTCATCAGTCAGCGCCTGATCGCGCGTCAACGTGGAGGTCGGTTGGTTCTAGCCGAGCGGGCCGATGTCCGGCCGTTGATGCTCGGCTGGGTGGTGCCGACGTGGTCGTCGTTCGATGTGTTGCGCTGGCAGCGTGCGCTCGGCGAGGCTGCCGCGGCAGGCAACGTGGTGCTGCGCCCCATCCTGGTCTCAGGTTGGAGCGATCCGGCGTTGCGGGCGATGGCCCAGCGCGCAGACGGACTGGTCGTCTATCCAGGCGAATGGGGCCCGCTGCCGGACGCGCTCGCCGCTCGCCGTCTGGTGGTGGTTGATCGTCCGAGTGGCCGCGATGACGTCCCGTCACTGGTTGCCAATCCGCCGGTCGCGGTCGATGCGTTGTGCGCCGCATTGTCCAGCTGGGGCCGCCGACGCATCGCCTGGATAGGAACCAACGGCGGCAGCACGGTGATCGCAGCACGTCGCGAACGGTGGCTCGCCTGTGCTGACGGTCCTGAATTGCCGAACGATCGCGTGGCGGTCGCCGCCGCCTTGCGCGCGCGGGCCTGCGATGCGGTGCTGGTCGCCGCCATGCCCGATGCGCTGCTCGCCCTGCGCGCGGCGCGCGACGCCGGCGTCAGCGTGCCTGGCGATGTGGCTGTGGCAGTGGTCAACGACGAGGGCCT
The DNA here is from genome assembly GCA_038203025.1 of Planctomycetota bacterium. Taxonomy (GTDB): domain Bacteria; phylum Planctomycetota; class UBA11346; order UBA11346; family UBA11346; genus UBA11346. The sequence goes on along the minus strand of JBBREK010000020.1, from coordinate 25,400 downwards.
CGGCGACAGCCTGGTGCCGTCACTGTGCGCCCCACGCAGCCCAGCCCTCGCCGCCTGGCTGGCGCAGGCCATCGCCTATCTCGGCGGTGCCACCTGGTCGCAGCCCGGGTCGTCTCTTCCAATCCCCATCGACCGCCGCGAAACGGCATAGAAAGACCTTCCATGTCAGCCATCGTCACCTCCTTTGTCTTCCACATGATCCCCAACGCCCATCTCGATCCGGTGTGGCTGTGGGATTGGCGTGAGGGCTTCGAGGAGGGCATCAGCACCTGCCGCAGCGTGCTTGACCTCATGGACGAGGACGACGAGGTGACGTTTTCGCGCGGTGAGGCTGCAATCTACGCCTACATCGCCGAGCACGACCCCCACACCTTCAAGCGTATCCTCAAGCGCATCCGCGAGGGCCGTTGGGAGGTGGTCGGTGGGACCTGGGTGCAGGCCGACACCAACCTGCCGGCGATCGAGACGTTCGCACGGCTGTACGCCGAGGGTCAAGCCGAGTTGCACCGTCTGACCGGCAAGCGCCCGACCGTCGCCTGGGCCGCCGACAGCTTCGGCCACGCCGCCGGGTTGCCCGAGGTCATGGCCCACGCCGGCATCGACGGCTTCGCCTTCACCCGGCCCGATGCGGGCCGTCTGCCCTTCGCCAAGCCGGCGTTCTGGTGGGAGTCCGCCTCGGGTGCGCGCGTGCTATCGTATCGTCCGGCCGCCGGCTGGTACGGAGCGGAACGCGCCGAGCTGCCCGGACGCATGGACAGCCTGCTTGGCGAGGCTGCCAAGCAGGGCATGCGCGACGTCGGCGTGTTTTTCGGTCTGGGCAACCATGGCGGCGGGCCGACCCGGCGTCATCTCGCCGACTTGCGCGCCTGGGTGGCGAAACACCCCGAAGTGACGCTGCGCTGGGACGGCCTGCACGGTCTGATCGCGGCGATCCGCGCCGAGGCCAAGCGCCAGCCGAAGGATTGGCTGCCGGTGCTCCGTGGCGAACTCGGCCACTGTCTGCGCGGCTGCTATGCCTCGAACCTGCGCTTCAAATCGGCCTTCCGCCGCGCCGAAAGCGAGCTGGTCCGCGCCGAGTCTGCCGACGCTGCGCTCGGCACACTGCTCAAGCGCAAGCCGGCACAGCTGACCGAGGCGTGGCGCGGGGTGCTGTTCAACACCTTCCATGACATCCTGCCCGGTTCGTCGATCGAGCGTGCCTACGACCAGCAACTCGACTGGGTCGGCGGGGTGCGCCACGCTGCCGCGGTGGCTCAGCAGGGGGCGCTGGCCGCGTTGGCGCGCCGTGTCGATATCACCGTGCCGGCGGTGCCCGACGATCATCCCAAGGCGCAGCCGCTGCTGGCGTGGAATCCGCTACCGCGCACCGCGACGCGGCTGGTCGAACTCGAAGCTAGCCTCGACTGGCGTCCGATCTGGTCCTACCGCGATCGCGAGGCCGAGGTGCCGCTGCGCCTGCGCGGACCTGATGGCAAGGATCTGCCGTTCCAGCGCATCGAGACCGAGCATCGTGCCATGCCCGGCCTGCCCTGGCGCTTCCGCGTCCTGGGGCCGTTGGCCATTCCCGGCTACGGCTGGTCGGTTGCCGACCTCGGCTGGGTCGAGGGCGCGCAGCCCCCGGCCTGGACCGGCCCGGCGGCCACCGCCACAGGCGAGCACGCCATCGCCTGTGGCGCCTGGCACGTTGCGGCGAAGCCTGGCGACGCTGGCATCACCATCACCCGCGATGGCAAGGCCTTCCTTGGCGGTGACGGTCTGCAGGCTAGGCTCGACGACGACCGCTACGGTTCGTGGGGCGGCATGGGCGAAGAGCCCGAGTCGTTCAACCTCCCGGCCGAGCCGCGCGAGCGCTGGCGTGTCGCCCAGGTGCGGGTGCGCGAGCGTGGGCCGCTGCGCGCCGCCTTGTGGGTGCGCCTGGCCGGCACGCGCAGCCGCCTGGACCTCGAACTGCGCCTCGAAAGCGGGCGTGACGCCGTCGACATCCTCGCCCGCGCCTGCCTGGATGAGCGCTCGGCGCGTCTGCGCCTGGTCCTGCCCACCGGCTGCGACGAGGCGACCTACGCCACGCCGGGCGCGACCCTGACCCGTGGTCCGATCGGCGAGGTGCCTGGTGGCCGCTGGGTGCGCTGCGGCGGGGTTGGCTTCGCCAGCGACGCACTGTATTCCTACCAGACCGGTGGCGGCGCGCTGACGGCGACGGTGTCCCGCGCCACGCGCTACGCCGACGACCGCGTGGTCGGCCCCGAGTTCGAGCCGTGGCGGCCAGTGCAGGACACTGGCGAGCTGCGCTTCAGCTGTCTGCTCGCCCCGGGCGACGCCGATCTCGGGGCGCTGGCCGAGGAACTGGCCCAGCCGGTGCAGACCGTGCCGGTGGCGGTGCGGCGTGGCGATCTGCCGCGCGCCGGCGGACTGCTGGCCGTCGCACCGACGACGGTGCGTGTGCTGGCGGTGCGGGCCGTTCGTGGCGGCGTGCTGCTGCGTTTGCACAACGAGGGCGGGGCGGTGGCACCCAAGGTCCGCTGGCAGGGACGGATGGTGGCGCTGGGCCGCATGCCCGCCGGCGCGATCCGCTCGTGGCGGTTGGGCTCGGGACGTCCGCAGGCCGTCGATCTGCGGGTCGGCTGACCTCGCCCGCCGCGCGGTTGATCGGCGGCGGCCACGGCCATCCTGCCGCGCCTCCATGAGCCAGATCGACCTCGAACCCGTCAAGGGCACGCGCGACTTTTACCCCGAGGACCTGCGCTTCCGCAGCTGGCTTTTCGGCCACATGCGCGACATCGCGCGGTCGATGGGCTACGAGGAGTACGACGCCTGCGTGCTGGAGCACGCCGACCTCTACATCCGCAAGGCCGGCGACGAGATCACCCGCCAGCTCTACGACTTCCGCGACAAGGGCGAACGCCACCTGTCGCTGCGTCCCGAGTTGACCCCGTCCCTGGCCCGCATGGTCATGGCCAAGGGCGCGGCGCTGGCCCTGCCGGTGCGCTGGTTCTCCATCCCGCAGTGCTTCCGCTACGAGGAGACGCAGCGCGGGCGCAAGCGCGAGCACTTCCAGTGGAACATGGACGCGGTCGGCATCGCCAGCGTCGCCGCCGAGGCCGAGCTGATGGCCGCCCAGGCTGAGCTGTGCCGCCGGGTGGGGCTGAACATCGACGCAGGCAGTGAGCCGGAGGTGGTGTGGCGGGTCAGCAACCGCCAGGTCCTCGGCCACTTCCTCGCCGGCCTGGGCGTCGAGGGCGAGCTCTTCGCCGCCGTTTGCGTGCTGATCGACAAGCGCGGCAAGATCAGCGACGCGGAACTGACCACTGAACTGGGCAAGATCGGCGTCGACGGCGACAAGGCGACGCGCCTCCTCGCCCTGCTCGACGTGCGCGGTCTTGACCAGCTGGCCACCCAGGTGCCGGCCGACAACCCCGGCCTCCTCGCCCTGCGCGAGCTCAGCGAACTGGCCGCCAGCCTGGGCATCGACCACCTCATCCGCATCGACCTGTCGGTGATCCGTGGCCTGTCCTACTACACCGGCACGGTGTGGGAGGTCTTCGCCAGCGCCGGCACCTTCCGCCGGGCCATCGCTGGCGGCGGCCGCTACGACCGTCTGTGCGAGCAGCTCGGTGGCAGCCCCATCCCCATGGTCGGCTTTGGCTTCGGTGACATCCCCATCCGCGAGGTGCTGGAAGAGCTTGGTCGCCTGCCGGCCCTGCCCCGCGGCCTGCAGGACGTGGTCTATCCGATGGGGGCCAAGCAGTTCCCGGTCGCCAACCGCATCGCCGCGCACCTGCGGGCCGCGGGCCGCACCGTCGCCGTCGATTTCAGCCTGCGCCGCTTCAAGCACGTGGTGCAACGGGCCGAGGATGACGGGGCCGAACGGCTGTTCATCCTGGGCGGGGACGAGGTTGCCAAGGGGGTGTGCAAGGTTCGCCGCCTGGGCGCCGAGCGGGTCGAGACCGAGACTCCCCTGGCGGATCTCGGTGTGGCACGCATCTGACGCAGCTGTCTCTGGTTGCAGCATCCCCCCCCCGGTCTAAACTAAACCATCGATCATGCCGCCAGTCGGCGACCATCCTCATGCTTCTGGCGGACGGCCAACCCTGCCGTCCACCGCGGCTGGCCGTCAGCTCGGCCAGCTGATACGGGATCGTCTTGCCAATGATCCGGCCTGGCGGACCTTCACCACCGACCAGCGCCGTTGGGTCTGCCCGTGGTGCCTGTCGGCGATCTCGCGGCGGCATCAGCGCAGCTGGGAGGATTCGATAGGGGCCCATATCGAGGGCTGCCGCCACTATGGCGGTGGGCGCTTCAATCCGCAGCCGGCGGCCTCGGTCCAGGCCCAGCTGTCCTTCGAGAACATGGTCTGCCGGGCCGAAAGCGACGCCGCCTGGCAGATCTTTGACCGCCAGGGCATGTGGGTCTGTCCGGCCTGCCTCGACCGTGTCCCCGATGCCCGCCTGGTCGCCAACCAGCGCAACACCCTGACCTTCCGCGGCATGGCCCTGCATCTGCAGCGCTGCGCCGCCTACGGCGGTGGGACGCTGAACGCCGCCCCGGTAGTACGTGCGGCCAAGGACCGGCCGGCCGGCAACACCCGCGCCACCACGGCCCTGGGCATGCCGGTGCGCACGCCCAGCGGTGGGGCTCCGGCCCAGTATGGACGCACCCCGTCGCAGGTCCTGGCCCCAGCTAAACCGGCCGGCATTCCGGTGGCTACGCCCTTGCGCAGTGCCCCGCTCGCCCAACCGACGGTGCCGACGGCGCAGCCGCCACCGGCCGCCCTGCCGCCCGCCGCCGGTCCGACCACCGGCTCGCATCTGCGCATGCGCCGGTTCATCACCCCGGCACCGGAGGCGGCCGCAGTCAGCGACGGTCCGTCCGTGCTCGACCGCCTCCCCGACGACCGACTTGCCGCGCCGAATGAGGCAGGCTTCAACTGGATGGATGCTGCCGATGCCGCAGCCGGGGCGGTCAGCGCCGACCCCGAGGTGCCGCAGGTCGAGCACACCGACCTGATGCGGGCCCGCGACCTGCAGCAGAAGTTCCTCGCTGACGCACCCGAGGTGCCCGGCTTCACCTTCGCCACCCGCTATGAGCCTTGCGACCACGTCAGCGGCGACTTCTTCAGCTTCATCCGCCTGCTCGACGGTCGCCTCGGCTTCGCCATCGGCGACGTCAGTGGCCACGGCATGCAGGCGGGTTTGGTCATGTCGATGGCCAAAAAAACCCTGGAAATCTACGGCGAACTGATCGGCGATCCGGCCGAGGTGCTGGCCAAGGTCAATGACGCGCTGGCCGGCGATCTCGGCGGCAAGATGTTCGTGTCGATGACCTACGCCATCCTCTCGCCGGCCGACCGCACCATCTGCTGGGCCCGCGCCGGCCATCCGCCGGCCATGCTGCTGAACGTCAACAGCCGGGCGATCAGCGAGATCAAGCCCCCGGGCATGGTCGTCGGCATGAAGGGCGGCCAGGTCTTCCGCGACAGCCTGCAGGTCGAGTTGACCCACCTCGATCCCGGCGACACCTTCCTGCTCTATACCGATGGTGTGACCGAGATGACCAACGCCCAGGGCGACGAGTTCGAGACCGACCGCCTGCGCGAGATCATGGAACGGCACGCGAGCGAGGGGCCCGATGCCCTGCTCACGCAGGTGATGGACCGGATCCGCCACTTCCGCGGCACCAAACCGGTGGCAGATGACGTTACCCTGCTGGCCTTGGCCGTCCAATGAGGCTGCTGGCGGCGGCCCTGACCCATCGGGGTCGGGTGCGCGAGAACAACGAGGATGCCGCCTTTGCCGACCCTTGGGACCGTCTCGCCGTGGTCTGCGATGGCATGGGCGGCCACGCCGGCGGGCAGGTCGCCTCCGAACTGGCGGTCGAGGTGATCTCCAGCGGCCTGCGCCGTCTGCGCGGCCCCGACTGGGCTGACGAAGACAAGGTCATCGAGGCGGTGAAGAACGCTGTCTTCGGCGGCAACGACCACATCCTCTCGCGGGCCCGGGTCGACAGCGGGCTGTCCGACATGGGCACCACGGTGGTGCTGTGCGCCTTCATGCCCGACCGCGTGGTGACGGCCAACGTCGGCGACAGCCGCATTTACCGCATCTCCGCTGGGGCCATCTCCCAGATATCCGAGGACCACAGCCTGGTCGCCGAGCGCGTGCGCGCCGGCCTGCTTGACCCCGACAGTGAGGAGGCGCGGCTGCTCTCCAACATCGTCACCCGCGCCCTCGGCATGGACCACGTCACGGTCGACATGACCATTGAGGACTTGCAGCCGGGTGACACCTACCTGCTGTGTTCCGATGGGCTGCATGACCTGGTGGCCGCCGACGACATGCTGACCATCGTCACCCGTGCCGACACCCTCGAACGCGCCTGCGTCGAGTTGGTCGACACGGCGCTGCGCCGTGGCGGCCACGACAACATCACCGTCGCGCTGATGCGGGCGGTGGAGGATTAGTCCGCATGGATCTCACGCCCGCCGGTTCCGCCCTGCTGCTCATCGACGTCCAGGAACGGTTCCAGTCCGCCATCCCGTCGATCGCCCAGGACCAGCCGGTCGGGCGCAACTGCCGTATCCTCGCCACCGGCGCCCGGGCGGTCGGCGTGCAGGTGCTGGTGAGCGAGCAGTATCCCAAGGGCCTGGGCGCGACCTTGCCGCACCTGGCCGAGGCGCTCGGCGACGTCCCGCGGCTGGCCAAGACCCATTTCAGCTGCTGTGGTGACGCCGCGCTGTCTGCCGCGATCGAGCAGGCGCACTGCGCGTGGTGGGTGCTGTGCGGGATCGAAGCGCACGTCTGCGTGCTGGCGACGGCAGCCGATCTGCTCGCCCAGGGGCGCAAGGTGGTGGTGGTCGGGGACGCGGTTGACAGCCGCCGGCCGGACTGTCGCGACCTGGCGCTGCAGGCGGCGCGCGACCTCGGGGCGCTGGTCCTGCCTGCCGAGACGGTGCTGTTCCGCTGGCTACGCCAGGCCAAGGGAGAGGCCTTCAAGCAGGTATCGGCGCTGGTCCGCTGAGGGCCTAGTCGCCGACTCGGATGTCGGTGCCGCCGGGCACCTCGTCCGCCAGTACCACGATGGCGTCACGCGGGGCGGCAGCGGTCGCTGCCACCAGCCAGGCGCGGATGAAGGCGGTGATGGCGAGGTCGGCGTGCGGCCGTGCGGTCGCGATGTGCTCCTGGGCGCGCACGATGGCGTCCGGCGTCAGCTGCCGGAGCAACTGGTCGCGCACCTCGTCCTTGTTCCAGCGCAGCCAGCCGTTGTCGCCCTGCAACTCCAGGCCGGTGGTGTCGATTGCCGGGTTCAGGGCGCGCAGCACCGGGCGTTGGACGATCACCGTCCGTCCATCGACGCGTAGCCGCCAGGTGTCGGAGATGCAGATGTAGTAGCGGTAGGTCGCGGGATAGCGGATCGACGCCGTGGTCGTGCCCAACGACAGGCCGGTCCAGAACTCGCGGCGGGTATCGGAACGGGTGATCTCGTTGACCGTACGCAGCTCGGCGACCAGCAGCTCGTCGCCCTTGGCTGCCTTCATGCTGGCAAGGTACTCGCGGAAGGTCTCGGTGACCGTCCGTCGTTCGCCTCCAAGCACGGTAGTGGCCAGGGTGTTGGCCTGCGTGCCGCCTTCGCGCACGATCAGCCAGACGAAGAGCAGGCCGACAATGCAGCAGATGGCGATGGCGACGGCAGACCATTTCATGGCATGTAGCTTTGGTCGTCGCGGGCGCATGCAAAGGGCACACCCCGACGCCTAGCGCCGGGGTGTTCGGGAAACCGTCCTTCGAGCGAGCGCCGAAACGAGCGGCGGATGGCATGATTCCACCGTGTGGAATGTCCGCGAGTGCCCAGCGAGCCTGGAACGGACACCCTAGCATGGCGGATCGACGCGCGTCAGCGTGGCGTGTCGAGCGGGTGCCGGGCGAAGGGCTGCCGCCCCCGGCTCGCGGCCTAGCCGCTCGCTTCGCTCGGCGCTACTCCCCAACGGGGAGTAGCGACCGGCTTCGCCGGTTGCCCTCACTCACCCGGCCCAGGAGCCCGAGGGGCAGGGCCCCTCGAAGCTGAAAACCCTACTTCCGTATATCCTTGGAGTCGATCCAGCGCATCATCTTGCGCAGTTTGCGGCCGACTTCTTCGACCGGGTGCTGGGCTTCGGACTTGCGCAGGCGCTCCATGGTCGGCTTGCCGGCGGCGCACTCGGCGCGGAATTCCTTGGCGAACTTGCCTGACTGGATGTCCTTCAGCGCCGACTTCATCGCCTTCTTCACCGTCGGGGTGATGATCTTCGGGCCGACCGCGTAGTCGCCGTACTCGGCGGTGTTGGAGATCGAGTAGCGCATGTAGCTCATGCCACCCTGGTACATCAGATCGACGATCAGCTTGACCTCGTGCATGCACTCGAAGTAGGCCATCTCGGGCGGGTAGCCCGCCTCGATCAGGGTCTCGAAGCCGGCCTTGACCAGCGAGGTCAGGCCGCCGCAGAGCACGGTCTGCTCACCGAACAGGTCGGTCTCGGTCTCGTCCTTGAAGGTCGTCTCGATGATGCCGGCCTTCGCGCCGCCGATGCCGGCACCGTAGGCCAGGGCGCGCTGCAGGGCCTTGCCAGTGGCGTTCTGGGCCACGGCGACCAGACAGGGCACGCCGCCGCCCTTCTCGTATTCCGAGCGGACGGTGTGGCCGGGGCCCTTGGGGGCGATCATGCAGACGTCGATTTCCTTCGGCGGCTTGACGAAGCCGAAGTGGATGTTGAAGCCGTGTGCGACCATCAGCATCATGCCTGGACGCAGGTTCGGAGCGATCTCCTCCTCGTAGACCTTGGGCAGGAACTCATCCGGCACCAGGCACATGACCACGTCGGCCTTCTTCACCGCCTCGTCCACCGGCAGCACCTCGAAGCCGTGCTTGAGCGCGAGCTTGCCGTTGGCGCTGGTCTTCGAGTGGTTGCCGATGATGACCTTGACCTTGCTGTCGCGCAGGTTCAGGGCGTGGGCGTGGCCCTGCGAGCCGAATCCGATCACGGCGACGGTGGAGGTGCGGACGGCGTCGATGCGCGCGGTCTTCTCGTAGTGGACCTTGATGGCCATTGGGCTTCCTGGAAGCAGGGGGTTCGCGATGGAGCGTTGCAGGATAGCGGGGATGTGCGCCGAGGCAAAGGCTGAAGCGGGGAGGCTAGGGATTGGCCGGCGCTTTGGCTGCTTCTGCCGCCTGCAGGCGAGGTCGGCCGTCGAGCAGTTCGAGCGGCAGAGTGTAGCAGCGCAGACGCGTGGTCAGTGACCAGTCGGGATCGTCCGCTGGCCGTTGGCCGCCACCGAGGCGCTGGCGGGCGTCCTCGCGCACCTCGCGCATGGCCAGGGCGGCTGCGAGGGCGTGGGCGGGGGGCAGTACGGCGTCGTCGTGCAGCCAGATGAGTTCCCCAGCTGCAGCGTCTCCAGAGAGCAACTGGGCGAAGGGGGCTAGGCGCACGAACTCGCCGCTGCCTGGTTCGGGGATGGTCCAGGGGTCGCGGACGAGGCCGCTGGCGCTGCCACTACCGCTGGTCAGGCGCAGGACCCGGGTGCGCGCCAGACAGGCCAGGGCGAAGGCCAGGGGGTCGCGCAGCACCAGGGCGTCCGGCGGGTTGGCCTGACGGCGTCCGCTGACGTCGCCGAGTACCTCGGCTGCGCGTCCGACTGCACGCTGGGCCTCGTCGACGGCAGGGTCGCCGCTGCGTGTCGCTCCGGAGCGGTCGACGGCGTCGCGCAGACGGTCGAGGGCGAGGATCAAGGTGGTGATGCGCGATTCGCGCAGTCCGGCGGCATCCTGACGGCGCTGTAGCTCGTCATCGCCCAGGCTGCGGTCGGCGATCGCGGCCCGCAGCCGCACCGCTGCCAGGGGCTCCAGCCCGGCGCCGCGCACCAGCGTCTCGATCACCAGTATGACCTGCCCGCGCGCCACCGGCGAGGCCGGGATCTGTGGCAGGCCGCTTTCAGGAGGGGATCCGCCAGCCAGGGTTCGCCAGCGCGTTGCCAGCCATTCCGGCGCGTCGGCTGGCAGCGGCTGGGTGCTGGAACCGTCGCCGCCCAGCGCGCCGCAGGCATGGCTAATGAAACGCAGCTTCAGCGGCAGGTCGCCGGGCATGCCGGCGGGTAGGAGTTCGAGGGCGGCCTTGGCGGTGGAGTCGAGGGTGGACAACCAGGCGCTGCGTTCGGCGAGGATGATTTCGAGCCGCCGTGGTGCCGACGGTCGGCGCAGGGCCCGGTCGGCCAGGCCAGGGAGCAGGGCCAGCAGCATGCCCGGGCCTTCCGGCAGCGAGCGGTCACCGGCCAGGACGATGAGCTGTTCGATGGCAGGGCGCACGCGGGCCGCCCCGTCCGGACCGGCGGTGGCCAGGGCGTTGCGCGCCTCGGCCCAGGCCAGCCATAGCCCCAGGCCGGCGTAGTCGGGATGCGCCGAGCATAGGGCGGCAATGCCGCGCGAAGCCTCGCCCATGGCGGCCAGGACGGCGTACTGGTCGCGGTCGGCGCGCAGCGACAGCGCCCGGCGGACCAGCAGCAGGGCATGATCGGCACGGCCGGGCTCGGGCGCTGGGCGCCAACCGGGCGTGCCCGGTACGACCACGCCGCCGCCGCCGCGGTCGCGCTCGGCCGGATCAGCCGGTCCGCGGGCGATGGCGGCGGCCAGTTCGTCGGTGTTGCCCGGACGCAGGTCGCTGGCGTCAGCGATGCGCAGATTGCCCTCGTCGTGCACGGCGAAGGTCGAGGCGCCCAGCGCGCTGGGCGTGACCACGGCCCAGCCGTCCGGCCAGGCGCGCCTGGTGCTCGGTTCGGCGACGCCTTCGGGATCGAGCACCTCAAGGATGCGGCGTCCATCCACCGTCACTGCCAGGCGGGCCCCGCGACGGCTGAGCGCCACCTCGCGCGGTGGACGCTGCAGACGGGTGGCACCGAGCAGCATGGGCTGTTCGCCACCCCGGGTGAGCAGTAGTCCGAGCGACGCCGGCTGCCAGGCCAGTTCGTAGCCGGGGCCGGGCGACATACCTTCGCGCAGGGACCATTCCGGACCGGGCTGGCGCAAGTCCGGGTCGAGGCGCAGGACCATACGCCAGGCGCGCGGGGAATCCGCTGGCGCATCCTCCGGGCGTGGCAGGGCGGCCTGGCCGGGCACCGGGATGACGCCTATGGTGCGACTGGCTGGCGCAAGCACGTCGGCCCAGCGTCCGCCGACGGTGGCGGCGCCGGCGATGCCCAGCAGCAGCAGCAGGCGCCAACGCCTCATCGGCCCTCCACCAGTCGCGCCAGCGGCAGCGGCTCGGCGGCGTTGAGATCGGGGCGCAGCAGGGTGAAGACGGGATGTCCGGCATCGAGCGCGGCGACATCGTCATCCTGCCCAGAGCTCTCCCAGGTCCCGGCCAAGCGCCAGGTGGTGCGGCCGCCCTCACGCTGCGGACGGTAGCGTTCGCGGAAGCCAGCCAGGCCGTGCCGGGCCAGGCGCGGTTCACGCCATAGCTTCGCTGGACCGGCCGGCAGGTTGAGGTTGACCACCGAGCCCGACAGGCCGGGCGCATGCAGCAGGCGGGCGGCCCAGCGCGCGGCGAATTCGGCGGCGTCGTCCTGGCTGCTCCAGCCGCGCAGTCGCGATACAGCGAAAGCGGAGCGGCCTTCAACTGCCGCTTCTATGGCGGCGCCGAGGGTGCCGGAGTAGAACACCGAACGGCCGGCATTGGGCCCGTCGTTGATGCCGCTGACCACTAAGCGCGGCGGTTCAACGCAGATGCGGTCGAGTGCCAGCTTGGTGCAGTCGGTGGGCGTGCCGTCGACGGCGAAGCCGAAAAAGCCGTCTTCATGCCGCGGCGCAGCGCTGAGCCCACGGTCGATGGTGATGGCTTGGCTCATGCCCGAGCGCTCGACCGCCGGCGCCACGCACAGCACCGGCTGGTGCGTCTGCGTGCGCAGCGCCCGGTAGAGCGCGCGCAGGCCCGGTGAGGCGATGCCGTCGTCGTTGACCAGGAGGATCATACGAGTGGGTTTCGGGTTTCGGGTTTCGGGTTTCGGGAGCGCGATGCGGGCATCGTCCCGACGCGGTCAGCGGCGGGGCGGATCCCGAAACCCGAAACCCGAGACCCGAAACTCATTCCTCAGCCTTCACGCCGTAGGCCTCAAGCTTGCGGTACAGCGTTTTCAGGCCGATCTGCAGCTGGCGGGCGGCCTTGCTCTTGTTGTGGCCGCAGTGCGCGAGCGTGGCGAGGATCAGGCGCTTCTCGACCTCATCCATGGGCAGACCGACGAGGGCGCGAATGGCGTCGTCGGCGGTCGCCGGGGCAGCAGGCCGGACGCTTGGAGCCTCGTGGCGGGCCGGTACCGGGGCCGCCTCCAAGGCGTTGGGATCGAGGACGATGTGCCGACCTGGACTGAGAACGTAGAGCTTTTCGAGGGTGTTCTCCAGCTCGCGTACGTTGCCCGGCCAGTCCTGCCGGCGGAGGTGTTGGACCACCACCTCGGACAGGTCCTTCTCCTGCTGGTGCCGGCGGTTGAGCCGGTCGCAGAAGGCGCGCGCCAGCAGCGCGATGTCTTCGCGACGCTCGCGCAGCGGCGGCACCACGATGTTGACCACGTTGAGGCGGAAGTAGAGGTCCATGCGGAAGCGGCCGGCCAGCACCTCCTCTTTGAGGTTGCGGTTGGTGGCGCAGACCAGTCGGACGTCGGCTTTCAGGGCGGTGTTGCCGCCGACGCGTGCGAACGAGCCGTCCTGCAGCACGCGCAGCAGCTTGACCTGGTTGTCGAGCGGCATCTCGCCGATCTCGTCGAGGAACAGCGTGCCGGTGTCGGCGAATTCGAATTTGCCCTTCTTCAGCTGTACCGCGCCGGTGAAGGCGCCGCGCTCGTGGCCGAACAACTCGGACTCCAGCAGGTCGCGCGGGATGGCGGCGGTGTTGACCTTGACGTAGGGCCGGCCGCTGCGATTGGACAGGGCGTGAACGGCGTCAGCGACCAGCTCCTTGCCGGTGCCGCTCTCACCCTCGACCAGGACGGTGGCGTCGGTGGACGCGACCTGGCGGATCATGCTCTTGACCTGGCGGATCGCCTGGCTGGTGCCGACGATGCGGTCGAGCGCCTCCTCGTAGCCGAGCTCGCGGCGCAATGCCTTGTTTTCGCGGTTGGCGCTGGCCAGGCGGGCAGCGCTTTCGACGGTCGCGCGTAGGCGGGCGATGTCGACCGGCTTGGTCAGGTAGTTGAAGGCACCCTGCTTGATCGAGGCGACCGCGATCTCCTCAGAGCCATGCCCGGTGATGAGGATCCAGGGCACCCGGCCGAAGCGCTCATGGGCCAGTTCCATAGTCGCCAGGCCATCCATGTTGGGCAGCTTGAGGTCGCACAGTACGACCTCGACCTGGGCTGCGCCCATCTTGGCCAGGCCGGCCTCGCCAGTGGCGGCACTGAGCACGCTGTGTCCATCGTCCTCCAGCACCTCGGCGTAGGTCTCGCGGTTGCCCTGGTTATCGTCGATGACGAGTACGTTGGCCATTTACTGATTTCGGTTTTCGGGTTGCGGGATTCGGGTGCGACGGCGCGTGGCGGGATGGACCACCGCCTCGGCCAGGGGCATCGGCAGTTCGACGCGTGGGCGGGCCGGACCGAGCGGGGTCGGCAACTCGACGGTGAAGCTGACCCCGGCGCCGTTGTCGCTGCTCACCTCGACGGTGCCGTGGTGCAGTTCGACCAGCTGGCGCACGATGGCTAGGCCGAGGCCAGTGCCGTTCTCCTTGTCGGAGGTGAACGGTTGGAACAGGTGCATGGCGACGCGTTCGGGGATGGGTGGGCCGTTGTTCGCGATGACCACGCGCACGCTGCCGTGCGCCCCGCGCGTGGCGATGAGGATGCGGCGCTCGCCGTCGCGTCCGCGCAGGGCCTCGCGGGCGTTGACCAGGATGTTGCGGAACACTGCGGCCAACTGCGCCGGATCGGCGGGTACCGCGGCGACGCCGCCATCGGGGCGGAAGACGATCTGCACCTGATCGGCGGCGTTGGCCTCGGCTTGTTCGTCGATCAGGGCGTGGATCACCGCGTTGACGTCGACCGCCGTCGCATCCGGGCGGCCCGGCCGGGCGAACTGCAGGAAGCTGGTGACGATCGCCTGCATGCTGCGCACGCTTTCGCTGATGCGCTCGACCCGGCGCAGCATGCGCGTACGCTCGGGGCCCTCCTCCAACACCTTGCCGACCTGCTCGCGCAGCAGATCTGCGTTCATCGACACGACGCCGAGCGGATTCTTGATCTCGTGCACCAACCCGCCGGCAATGCGACCGAGTTCGATCAGACGATCGTCGCCGGGCAGGGAGAAGCCGGGACTTGTCATCGGCGCAACGGACTCCCGACCTTGCCGGTTTCCCTGCGGTAGTCTACCTCCAGGTCGCGCAGTCGGCGACGCACCAGACCGAGTTGCACCGGCGTCAGGTGGTCGACGAAGACGGTGCCGTCGAGGTGGTCGTACTCGTGCTGGACGACGATGCCGAGGAACTGTCCGGATCCGACATCGAGCCGTTCGCTGTGCTCCAGGCCGTGCACGTCCTGCCAGGTGATGATGAAGCGATCGTGGCGGCGGACCTTGGCGTAGATGCCGGGGAAGGACAGGCAGCCCTCCTCGTAGACCGTCTCGCCGGTCGGGTCGGTGATGCGTGGATTGATCCACACCCGCGGGCAGGGGGTCTCGCCGTCCTTCGGACGGGCATGGTCGGTGACGAAGATGCGCCGCGAGACGCCGACCTGCGGGGCGGCCAGGCCGATGCCACGCTCGGCCTCCATGACCGCGAACATGCGCTGGCAGAATTCCGCCAAGGCAGGGTCGAAGACGGTGACCAAATCCGCGGTCTTGCGCAGCACCGGGGCGGGGTAGCGGACCAGGGTTGGTCGGGTCGGGTAGTGTGCGGGTGAAGCGGTGCTGTCCATGCCTGGGGGCCGGTCCTTGTGACGGTGGCAGCATCATCAGAATGAATGGCTCCATGCAAGACGCGCTGCGTCTGAACGACACGATTCCGAGGCGGAACGGACCATGCCCGACCTGACCAAACACCTCAACCGCGCCAAGCAGCTCTTTGAGAAGGGCGCCTGTGACGACTCGCTGACCATCCTCGGCGAATGTATCGAGGTGGACCCGGCCAATATTGAGATCTTCAAGCTCATCATTCCGATCGCCCGTCGCAAGGCAAAGGAGTCAGGCGGCAAGACCAGCTTCTTCGGTGGGCTGAAGATGCCGACCATGAGCAGCGATCTGCACAAGAACTTCGTCGCGGCCGCCAAGCAACTGGGCAAGCAGGGCGATCCGAAGTCCCTCGCCGCCGCCATGGAGGCGGCCAGCAAGTTGGCGGTCACGGTCAAGCCGGTCGCCGACGTCGCCATCTTCCTCGGCGAGGAATACCGCCACACCGGCCTGTTCAACGACAAGGTCCTGTGGCAGTTGGCGCACCTCTACATGGAGCGCTTCAATCATTCCGGGAAGAAGGATGACGAGGCTCTGGACAAGGCGATCCAGACGCTGACCGCCCTGGAGAAGGCCATGCCTACGCATGGCGAGGCCGGGCGCACGTTGAAGAACTGGCACGCCATGCAGTCGATGCAGCGGCGCAGCGGGGCCGGCACGGCGACGGATTACCGCAGCCAGGTCGCCAGCACCGACGCGGCGCGCCGCCAAGAGGTGCTGAACCGCAACATCCGTACCCTCGAGGACGCTCGCGAGGTGCTGAAGTACCTCGACGAGGACCTGCAGAAAAACCCGGGCGACAAGTTCCTGTGGATCAAGATGGGCGACGTCTATCGCCGCATCGGCGAACTGGCTCCGGCCCGCACTGCCTATGACAAGGCCCAGGCCCTCGATCAGCACGACTTCACCATTACCATGAAAATGGGCGATCTGCGCATCGCCGACGCCCAGGAACGGCTCAAGACGCTGCCCGCCGGCGGGCCGGAGGCAGCGGCGGCGAAGAAGCAGTTGCTCGACATGGAGATCGCCGAATATCGCATCCGGGTCGAACGTCAGCCCACGGATATGGGCCATCGCTTCAACTTGGCGCGCAACCTGCTGACCACTGGCGACATCGATGGCGCGGCCAGCGAGTTCCAGAAGACGGTCAACGACCCCCGCCTGCGCAAGAGCAGCCACCGCGGCCTGGCCATCTGCTTCCACAAGCGGAACCTCCTTGACCTGGCCATTCAGCAATACAAACTCTTCCTCCCTCTTGTAGAGGACGAGCAGTCGGACGAGGCCAAGGAAGGACGCTACCAGTTGGCGAGGCTCTTCGAGGACCGCGGGCAAACCGCGGAATCCATCGCAGAGTTCGAGAAGCTGGTAACGATCGACTTCGGCTACAAGGACGCTGCCGCTCGCCTCTCCAAGCTCCGCGGTTGAACGCCGCAGCTCTTCGCCGCCAGCCGACCACCATCCCCAACAGGTCCACACCTCGATGCCGCACAATAACAGCGCCGCCAAGCGCCTGCGCAAAACCGAGACGCGCCGCGTCGCCAACAAGTCGCGCGCGACCGAACTGAAGTCTATCCGCAAGCAGCTTGAGCGCCATCTGCACGATGGTCAGATCGACCAAGCTAAGGCGGTCTACAAGACCTTCTCCAAGCGCGTCGACCAGGCGGCCAGCGTCAACACGGTGCACAAGAACACCGCTTCGCGCCTGAAGTCGCGCCTGGCCCTGGCGATCAACAAGCCGCCAGTCGCCACCCAGGCGAAGAAAAAGTAAGACCTTCCCCTGCGCCGGACACCCGTCCGGCACAGCACCCGGGGCCACGACGGCCTCCCGCCCTCACCGGCGGTCCATGGAGATGCACATGCCCGATACCAGCCGCACCTACGAGACCACCATCCTGGTCAAGGCCGCCGATGCGCGCGCCGACCTCGACGGGACTCTCGCCACTATTCGCCAGATCTACGAGGCGGAAGGTGCGTCCTTCCTTGAACTCGAGAAGTGGGAAGAGCGTCCGCTCGCCTACCCGATCAAGGGTGAGACCAGCGCCTGCTATTTCACTGGCTACTTCTCGGCCCCGCCCGCTTCGCTCGACAAGATCGAGCGTCGCGTCGTGCTCGGCTCGGCGATCCTGCGCCAGTTGGTCGTCGCCCGTCCGGGCAAGGATCTCGAGCACATCAAGACCCAGCGTGCCAAGTCCAAGGAGGCTGCGGTCGCCGCGGCCGCCGCGGCCGCTGCGGCTGCTGCCGCCGCGCCCGTCGGCGAGGTGTGATGTGGCGAACATCAACCGTGTCTTTCTCGCGGGCAACCTGACCCGCGATCCGCAGGTCCGCTTTCTCGCCAATGAGAAGGCGGTGGCCGAATTTGGTCTGGCGATCAACCGCAAGTTTAAGGCCGGCGATGGCAGCCTCAAGGAAGAGGTCACCTTCGTCGACATCGAAGTCTGGGGTCGGACCGCCGAATTGTGCAGCCAGTACCTGACCAAGGGTCGCGGCTGCATGATCGAAGGCCGACTCAAGCTCGACACCTGGGAGGACAAGAAGGACGGCAGCAAGCGCAGCAAGATGCGTGTCGTCGCCGAGAACGTCCACTTCCTCGACAGCGGCAAGGGCCGCGGCGAGGGTGCCCCGGCTGCCGCTGCCGCTGGCGATGACGTCGAAGGCGACGTCGCGTCCGCACCATCCCGTCCATCCCGTCCATCGTCACCGGCACCCGCCGCCGGCGACGACGAACCACCATTCTGATCTCGTAGAGAGGCACCAATCATGGCCTTTTTCGGCCCCGCTGGAAAAAAGAACAAGAAGGACTTCAAGAAACGCCCGAAGCGCGCCAAGCGCGTCGAGGTGCCGAAGCCCTGCCGTTTCGAGAAGGAAGGCACCTTCCAGATCGACTACCGCGACGTCTCTGTTCTCAGCCGTTATGTGAGCTCGCAGGGCAAGCTGTCCTCCGGCAAACGCAACGGGAACACCGCCTTCTACCAGCGTCAGCTCGCCCTTGCGGTGAAGCGCGCCCGGTACCTGGCACTGCTGCCCTTCGTCGGCGAGTAAGGGGATCATCGTGGCAAAGCGCACTGAAGTCCTGCTGGTTAAGGATGTCCTCAAGCTCGGCAACATGGGCGACGTCGTCCGCGTTCAGCCCGGCTACGCCCGCAACTACCTCTATCCCTACGGCCTGGCTGTGCATGCCGACGGGGCGGCCAAGCGCCAGATCGAGGTGCTGCGCGAGAAGGCGGTAAAGAACGAGTCCGAGCGCGAGTCCAAGGCCAAGGCCTTGGCCAAGACGGTGGACAAGACCACCGTGCAGATCGGCCAGCGCGTGGCCCAGGACGACGAGTTGTTCGGTTCGGTCGGCACCAAGGAACTGGTTGCCGCCCTAGCCAAGGTCGGCATCAGCGTCGACGGCAAGCAGATCCACCTGACCGACCGCCTCCGCAAGCTCGGTCGCTACCAGATTGAGATCAGCCTGCACAAGTCCGTGCAGATCACGGTCAACCTCGAGATCGTCAACAGCGACCCGAGCGCCCCGTCGCTGACCGAGACTCTCGCTGCCGTCGCCGCCAAGAAGGCCGAGCGCGAGGCAGCCAGGAAGGCCGAGAAGGAGTCCAAGGCCGCCGGTGGCGCCGCCGCCGAGGGCGAGGAGCCAAATGACGAGGCCAAGGCCGAGAAGCCGGCCAAGGCCGAGAAGTCGGCCAAGGCCGAGAAGTCGGCCAAGGCCGACAAACCGGCCAAGGGCGAGAAGGCCGACAAACCGGCCAAGGGCGAAAAGGCCGCCAAGGCCGGATCCGACGACAAGCCGGCCAAGGCCGACAAGAAGAAGAAGGGCTGATCCATGAAGGACGACATCCATCCCAAGGTGCGCGAAGTGGTGTTCCAGGACATCGTGTCCGGCGCCGCCTTCCTCATCCTCAGCCCGATCAAGACGGAGGCCAAGATTGAGGTCGACGGTAAGAGCTACCCCCTCTACAAGGTCGACGTCAGCAGCGCTTCGCATCCGTTCTACACCGGTACGCAGCGCATCCTCGATACCGCCGGCCGGGTCGAGAAGTTCGCCAACAAGATGGGAGGCAAGACCACCAGCCTGACGGAAACCCTGCTCAAGAAGAAGAAGTAGCGGGACCAGTCTCGGTACGCGTGGCCCGCCGGATCATCCGGCGGGCTTTCGTGTTGGTTGCGGCAATGACGGACATCACCACATCCCTGGCGCGATTACACGAGCGCTGGTGCCGCATGGGCGCCCAGCTCGCTGATCCGTCGTTCATCGGCGGTCCACAGTACCAGAAGACGCTGCGCGAGCATGCTCGACTGAACCGTCTAATGGTGCCGTGGGAGGCCTATAGCAAGGCGCAGGAGGACATCGCCGGGGCCGAGGCGCTGCTGGCAGATCCCGATCTGCGCAGCGAGGCCCAGGCAGAGATTGAGACCCGGCGCGCCGACGCCGAGCGCTTGCTTGCGGGCATCACCGAAGCCATCGCTACTGGCTCGGGGGGCGGAGACCGGGACTGTATCCTCGAAATCCGCGCCGGCACCGGCGGCGACGAGGCCAGCCTGTTTGCCGGCAACCTGGTGCGCATGTACACGCTATGGACCGGCCGCCACGGCCTGCGCATGCTGCCGATGTCGGTGGCGCCGGGCGAGGTCGGCGGGGTCAAGGAGGCGATCTACCAGGTCAGCGGTAGCACCACCGACGGCCTCGGTGCCTACGGGCTGCTGCGCTGGGAAAGCGGCGGCCACCGCGTGCAGCGTGTGCCTGCCACCGAGGCCCAGGGCCGCATCCACACTAGCGCCGCCACTGTCGCCGTGCTGCCCGAGGCCGAGGAGGCCGAGATCGAGATCCGCAGCGACGACCTGCAGATAGACACCTACCGGGCCAGCGGGGCCGGTGGCCAACACATCAACAAGACGGAAAGTGCCGTCCGCATTACCCACAAGCCTTCCGGCGTCATCGTCGCCTGCCAGGAGGAGCGCAGCCAGCTCGCCAACCGCGAGAAGGCGATGAAGTGGCTGCGCGCCCGCCTGTTAGAAGCCGAGAAGGAGCGCCTGCACGCCGACCGCGCTGCGGCGCGCAAGGAACAGGTCGGCAGCGGTGATCGTTCCGACCGCGTCCGCACCTACAATTTCCCACAGAACCGCATCACCGACCACCGCATCGAGCGCACCGCCTACAGCCTCGACCGCTACGTCGATGGCTACTGCGACGACCTGCTCGCGGCGATGGCTGAATCGGAGAAGGCTCGTGTCCTGGCGGAGTGGGACGGCGATTTCTGAGGGGGCTACGCGCTACGGCTCGTCGCAACGCGTGATCGCCTACGGCGCGCTGGTCCCGATGACGATCAGCGCCTTTTCGCGCACCAGATACTCGGCCGCCAGCCCAGCCAGCTCCTCGGCGGTGGCGGCCTGCAGATCCGTCTCCATGGTTGCCTGCCACTCCAGGCGGAACGGCTGCTCGCAGCCGCGCGCCAGCAGGCCGAGCCACCAGCCGTTCTGACGCCGGCGGTCGGCTATCGAACGCAGAATCGGCACGCGCACACGTTCGAGGATGGCCGGATCGACGGTGGTGCGCAGGCCGTCGGCGATGGTCAGGGTGGCATCGCGCACCGCGTCGACACGATCGACCTTGCAGCTGATACTGGCAGTAAGATTGCCGTGGCCGCGCCAGTCCTCACCGGCGAAGCTCCAGGCGCTGGGGCTGTAGGCATCGCCGAACTGTTCGCGCACCACCTCGCGCAGCCGCTCCATGAACACCTGGCCGAGCAGGGCAAGGCGGCGCGAACGCGCAATGTCGTACTGGTCGGTGGTCGGCCAGGAGACGATCACCTGCGCTTTGGCTACGGAGCTGGGCACGGTGAGGCGGAATTCCCCGCTTGGCATGGCCGGCTGGGCGGGCAGCGCCGCCTGGGCCTGCGCGGGGGTGGCTGCGACGTCCACCGCTGGGCGGGTGCCACCGAGCACGGCCGCGGTGGTGCGCAGGGCCTCGTCCACCGGGATGTCGCCGATCACGGCGCAGTCGAGGGGGGCGTCGTGCAGCAGCGGTGTCAGCCAGGCGCGCACGGCCGCGAAGCTGGTCGCTTCGGCCTGGGCCCGGTCGGCGCTGCCGCGCCAAGCATCGTCGGGCAGGCACAGCTCACCATAGCGTCGCCAGGTCATCGCCTCGACCGAGCTGGCCTCGGCATCAAGATCGCTGAACCACGCTGTCTTGGCCCGTCCTTCAGCTTCTGGACGCCAGGCTGGGTCATCGATCCAGGCGCGCACCAGTTCGCAGGCGCGGCGCAGATCGGCCGGAGCGCAGGCGGCGTTGAACACCAGGGCGCTGTCTTCGATGGCCATGCCGCCGAAGCGCACGGTGGTGCCGGCGAGGACCTCGGCGAGCTGGGATGCGGTGTGCTTGCCCAGTCCGCCGTCAGCCATCGCCCGCCCGGCCAGCTCAGCGAGACCGGGTTGACGCGGGCCTGTGCGCACCGGCAGGCGGACGCGTAACAGCACCTGTCCGGGCTGGAAATCGGTGTGCATGGCGGCCAGCGTAATGCCGTTGGCGGCGCCCAGGGCCCAGCCGTCGTCGCCGGCTTGCGGCACCGGACCGTCCCAGACGGCGGTGACGGGATACCCCCAGGTTGCCGCGCTGGTGACCTGGGGAGGAGTCACGTCGGCGGCGAGGGCGGTGGTCAGAGCTTCGCTGACCAGCCGGTCGCCATCATTGCCGAGATCATCCTTGCCGGTGACCAGGGCGACGGTGCGGACGCGGGCCGACCATCCAGCCTGCACTGCGTCGCGGACGGCGGCAGCCGTGGCAGCAGCGCACATCGCCAGCCCGAACTCGCGATCCTGCTCGGGCGAGCGGAACACGCGCCGTTCGGCGACGCTGTCATAGAGCGCCGTGGCGAGGGCGGCGTTGCGCCGCGAGGCCTGCTGCGAAACCGCTTGGTCGAGGCCGCTGCGGACTCCGGCGAGTTCGACGGTCAACTCGCCATCGGTCGGTCCGAACGAGGCCAAGCGGCGATATTCGGTGGTCAGCAGGTGCAGGGCGTCGAGCGCCCGCCCGGGGCGCGCGGTACCGGACGCGCCGACCTGGTAGAGGCCCAGCCACTGGTAGCTGAAGCCGCCGCCGCCGAGTAGCGGGCAGTCAGGGTCGGCCTCGACCAGTTTGCGCAGGCGGCGGGCAAGCACGGCTTCGCCGAGATCGCGCAGGAACTGCTCGCGTCGGGCATCCAGGCTATCGGGCGGCAGCGTGCGCTGACGCAGGCCGACCAGCCGCACCGAGGTGGCGCCGGCCTCGGCGTCATGCAGGGCCGCCGCTGCGACACCGGACTCCAAGGTGCCGAACGGCGGTTCGGCGATGGCCGGGGCCAGGGCCGTCGCTCCGCCGAGGATGCGCTGGACGTGGCCTTCAGCGACGTCGAGGTCGATGTCGCCGGCGAGGCCCAGGACCATGCGTTCGGGGCGGTACCAGGCAGCGTAGTAGGCGCGCAGCAGCTCCGGGGTGGCGGCGGCCACGGTTTCAACATGGCCGATGGGCAGGCGGTCACCGATGCGTGTGCCGGCGGTGAGCAGGGCGATCTCACGCCGCTGCAGGCGTAGGCCGGGCCCATCGCGATCGCGCAGCTCGGAGAGGACCACGCCGCGCTCGCTGTCGACCTCGGCCGGGACCAGCAGCAGGCCGCCGGCCTGATCGGCCAGCACGGTCAGGCCGATGTCGAGGGTCTCGGGCTTGGTGTCGGGCAGGTCGACCTGATAGACCGTCTCGTCGAAGCCGGTATGGGCGTTGAGTCCGCTGCCAAAGCCGATGCCGATTGACTGCAGGGCCGGGATGAGCTGCCCCGGCGGATAGTGTCGGCTGCCGTTGAAGGCCATGTGCTCAAGCATGTGCGCCAAGCCGCGCTGCTGGTCTTCTTCCAGCAGGCTGCCAGAGCCGATACGCAGGCGTAGACTTACCCGGCCGGGCGGCTGCTGGCCACGCAGTAGAGCGTAGCGTGCGCCGTTGGGCAGCGTCCCCCAGCGCACCGCTGGGTCGGGGGCGAGGGCTGATTCTTGATGCGGGAAGAGGGGGGCAGTCGCCAGCGGTTCGGTCGCGGCCGCTGTCGGTCTTGGCGCGGTCGACATTGGCTGGCCACCGCAGGAAACGAGGCCGAGGATGACGAGCAGAGTGGGCAGGAGGCGCATGGTCGGGTACCATGTCCGCTACGGTGGCCGGCGGAAGCAGGCGGTTGCGCCGGATGCGACAAGCACCGAGCATGCAACCATGCCCGGCAACACCTTCGGCGAGGCCTTCCGCGTCACCACCTTCGGCGAGAGCCACGGTCCGGCGGTCGGCTGTATCATCGATGGCTGTCCGCCCGGATTCCCCCTCGACCTGGCCGCGGTCCAGGCGCAGCTGGCGCGGCGGCGTCCCGGGCAGTCGAAGCTGGTCACGCCACGCGACGAAGAGGATCGCATCGAGGTGCTGTCCGGCCTCGACCGCGAGAGCGGTCGCACTCTGGGCACCCCGATCGCGATGCTGGTGCGCAACGCCGATCAGCGCTCGTCATCCTACGCCGAGTGGAAGCACATCTACCGGCCCAGCCACGCCGATTTCGGCTACGACGCCAAGTACGGCATCCGCGCCTGGGAGGGCGGTGGACGCTCCAGCGCCCGCGAGACGGTCGGGCGCGTAGCCGCCGGCGCGGTCGCCGAGCAACTGCTCGCCGCGCGCTTCCCCGGCTTCGCCTGCACCGCCTGGGTCGAGCGGGTGCACACCATCGATGCCCGCGAGCGCATCGACGCCCTTGCCGTGACCCGGGCCGCGGTCGACGTCTCGCCGACACGCTGTCCGCACGTTGAAAGCGCCGCCGCCATCGAGACCGCCATCCTCGCGGCCAAATCGGCCGGCGACTCGCTCGGCGGTTACCTGCGCCTGCTAGTGCACGCCGTGCCGCCGGGTCTGGGCGAACCAGTGTTCGACAAGCTCGACGCCCTGCTGGCGCAGGCGATGCTGTCGCTGCCGGCGTGCAAGGCGGTGGAGTTTGGTTCCGGCATGTCGGCGCCCGACAGCACCGGCTTGGCGCACAATGACCAGTACGTCTGGGTCAATGGCCGCATGACCACGGCGAGCAACCGTAGCGGCGGCATCCAGGGCGGCCTCAGCAACGGCATGGCCATCGATCTGCGCCTGGCCTTCAAGCCGACCGCCACGGTGCTGCAGCCGCAGGCCAGCGCCGACGATCAGGGCAACAACGTCACGTTGCAGGCCAAAGGGCGCCACGATCCGTGCGTATTGCCGCGCGCCGTCCCCATCGTCGAGGCGATGGCGGCGTTGGTGGTGATGGACTGCTGGCTGCGCCAGCGTGGCCAGGTCGGTGAGCCATGGCCGGGTGTGGCCGGGCAGAGCTAGCCGGCGATGGCTGCATGATGCAGCGAAGACCGCAATTCCTGCATCATTCACCAACGCTTCACGGCATCTTCGACATTCTGGGCTGGATGGGGTTGATCCCCCAGGACACGCCTTAGCATCCTGCCCGCCTCACTCACCCGGCGGCCCTGGGCCGCCCCACCCTGGAGCGCCTCATGGCCACCAAGATCGCCATCAACGGATTCGGACGTATCGGCCGCCTCGTCTTTCGCGCCATCGTCGAGCAGGGCCTGCTCGGCAAGGACATCGAAGTCGTCGCCGTCAACGACCTCGTCCCCGCCGACAACCTCGCCTACCTAGTCAAGTACGACTCGGTCCAGGGCAAGTTCGCCGGCACCGTGACCTCGAAGAAGTCGGCGCCCACCGTGGCCGAAGACGACGTCCTCGTGGTCGATGGCAAGGAGATCAAGGTCCTGGCCTGCCGCGACAACTGGCCGTGGAAGGAGCTTGGCGTCGACCTGGTCATCGAGTCGACCGGTCTCTTCACCAGCGAAGAGAAGGCCAAGCTGCACCTCGCCGCCGGCGCCAAGCGCGTGATCATCAGCGCCCCGGCCAGCGGCGACGGCGTCAAGACCGTCGTCCTGGGCGTGAACGAGCAGGAATACGATGCTGCCAAGCACACCATCGTCTCCAACGCCTCGTGCACGACCAACTGTCTCGCGCCGGTTTGCCACGTCCTCCTCAAGGAAGGCTTCGGCATCGTTGAAGGCCTGATGACCACCATCCACGCCTACACCGCCACGCAGAAGACCGTCGACGGTCCTTCGAAGAAGGACTGGAAGGGCGGCCGCACCGCGGCGCAGAACATCATCCCGAGCTCGACCGGCGCCGCCAAGGCCGTCGGCCTCGTCCTGCCCGCCGTGAAGGGCAAGCTCACCGGCATGGCCTTCCGCGTGCCGACCCCGACCGTCTCCGCCGTCGATCTCACGGTGAAGACCGTCAAGGAAACCTCGCTCAAGGAAATCAAGGCCGCCCTCAAGAACGCCTCGGAAACCTACCTCAAGGGCATCCTCGAATATACCGATGACGAAGTGGTCTCCACCGACTTCATCCACTCCCCGGCCTCCTCCATCTTCGACGCCGG
>JBBREK010000019.1:0-28004 GCA_038203025.1 Planctomycetota bacterium | reverse complement strand
GTTCCCGTCAGGCAGCCAGCGATCTGAACATCAACGCGACCATGCTGCGCGACTGGGTCCGTACCCTTGGCGCAGAGGGCCCGGAGGCCTTCCGCGGCCAGGGCAACCGGACGTCGCTGGATGCGGAAATGACGCGCATGCGGCGCGAGATCACCGTCCTCCGTCAGGAGCGGGACATCCTAAAAAAAACGGCGGAATTCTGGGTGAAGGAGTGCTCGTGAGATTCGGCTTCATCGAAGGGCACCGCTGCATGGGTCAACTGAAGGTCCTCTGCCGCGCCATGCAGGTCTCGATGTCCGGCTTCCTGTCCTGGCGCAACCAGGCACCGGGTCCACGCCGCCGGCGCGATACAGCACTGGCTCCGCAGATCGTCGCCAGCCACGCCGCCAGCAGGGAGACCTACGGATCTCCCAGGGTCCACGCCGATTTGCAGGAGGCTGGTGAGCACATCAGCCGCAAGCGGGTGGCACGGCTGATGACCGAACTGGGCATCGCTGGCGCATCGGGCCGGAAGCGGATCCGCACGACGGACTCGAACCACGACAACCCGGTGGCGGAGAACCTGCTGCAGCGGGATTTCACGGCCAGCGGGCCCAATCAGCGGTGGGTGACCGACATCACCGGCATCGAGACGGACGAGGGCGTCCTCTACCTGTCGGCGATCGAGGACCTGTTCTCACGCAAGGTCGTCGGCTGGGCGATGGATGCCCATATGGAGGCCAGCCTGATCGTTCGGGCGCTCAACATGGCCATCGGCAACCGCCAGCCCGACGCCGGCCTACTCCACCACAGCGACCGTGGTTGCTAGTACACCAGCGGCGGCTACCGGCAGATGCTCGCTGACCACGGCATGACCGCCAGCATGAGCCGGCGTGGCAACTGCTACGACAATGCCTGCGCCGAGAGCTTCTGGGCCGGCTCAAGGTCGAACTGGTCTACCGCCAGCACTACCGCACGCGGGCCGAAGCCAAGGCCGCCGTCTTCGATTTCATCGAAGTCTTCTACAACCGGACCCCCGCAGGCATTCATCGCTGGGATTCGTCAGCCCAAACGCCTTTGAGGCCGCCTACTATCGGGACCAGGTGGCATGATCCCGTCCGCGCAGACTGGCACCATGCTCCACCCCGCAGCTGCGGCTGCGGCTGCGGGGCGCATCAAGCACAACGCCCAGCCTTGCGGCAGGGCGTTGTGGACTGCCTAGCAGCCTGGCCTCCGATGCGGCGCTCAGCCCCAGCACCACCTGGGTTCCTCCTTCCGACCGGTTCGCTTTCCATCTTGACCACCGGCATCCCGCCGGCCAGACCTTGTCCGATGCGTGTAACTCCGACTCCACCAAATCGGGGCAGCATCAGATCTCAGGGACGGGGTCAAAGCCCCAAGCAGTGAACGTGCTCTCCGGCAGCTGAAGCCGCTTCTACCAGCAGGCCGTGGTCACCCAAGGCTGACCGGTAGTGGCGACGGATTCACCATACCAGCTGTTACCTTCCCTCAACCAACATCACCATCACGCGCCGCCGCTGCGAGCCAGGCGAGCGGCGACCGTCCGCGCCGACGACGGAATGCGGTGATCAAGCGCGGCGCCGAGGTGAAACCGCAGCGAGCCGCCACGGTCTTCACCGCGTACCCGCTGCGCAGCAGACCCTCGGCGCGCAGCAGGCGCCGTTCCAACACGTGACCCCACGGTGTCGACCCGGTGGCCAAACGGAAGCCGTGCGAGAACGCCGATAGACCCAGGCCGGCCGCCACGGCCAGATCGCGGACCGCCAGATCGGGATGGCCAAGTCGACGCTCGGCGAGCGTCAGGGCCGCCGACAGCCAGACTGGCGCAGCGCGCTGCGACCGGCGCAGTCGGCCCCGGGCCGCCGCATCGGCGAGCAGGTCGCCGAGCAGGGCCAGCACCAAACCACGGCCGCAGATCCGCTGCCAACCCGCGCCGTGCGTGGCAGCCGTTGCGGCACCGACCGCCGACGCCCAGCGCCCGGCATCGGCCTGCCGGCCGCCGAGGATCACCGGCATGGCGAGTGCGAGCAGTGGATCGCCAACCTGGGGATGTTGGAAGCCCACGGCAGCGACATAGCACCGGATCGTGCCGCCTCCGGCCGGACACAGACCGACCGAGGCCGGCAACAGGGCCGAGGCCCGCACCGGCAAACCGTCCAACCGGCCGCGCACGACATGCACCAGGATCCATGAGGCACGCGATGGACTGCGCCAGGTGGCACCGGCGACGAGATCAATTCGGGCGACTTGCGCCATCGGGCAGATGAACTGGCTCTGGGTGAGGCGCTTGGCGACGATCCCGGTCGGACTGCGATCCTCAGCCATGGCGGTAGGATCTGACCACGCATGAATACGCAATCCTTGGCAGCTGAAAACGCAATCGATACCAGGCATCCTGCGGGCATGCACCAGACCCTGCTTGCCGGGCTCCTCATCCTGCCGCTCGGCGCCCTCGAGGTGACCATCCTGCCTACGGACTACCAGCCAGATCCCGCCATCGTGCCGCCCGGCCTGCGTGCGGGCTGGTCGGACCGCGGCGGCTCGACCAGCATCCGCAACACGCCTACCGACCGGCTGGAATGGAAGACCAAAGGATACTACCAGCGCAACCGCGATCTCGGGCAGGTGTTCAACCTACCGGCCGGCGCCGACCGCGAGGTCAGCGCCGTGGTGGTGCGCACCGGCAACAGCAATCACGCGGTGCTGCCGGGGGCGGCTGGCGCCAGCCTGTTCATCCAGTTCTTCCGCGTCGCGAGCGAACCGCGCATCGACGACGCCGGCACCTCGCGGGCCAGCGGCGTACGCCCGACGCACGGGCTGAGTGGCCAGTACCGTGCCGACGACCGCATCGTCAACGTGATCTACCAGCCCATCGCCCTGGCACGCGGTGGACGCTTCCCCGAACTCAGCATCTCCGACGGCCGCCTACGCTATCTTCGCTTCGCCCTCGATCCGGCCACACCGCTACAGCTGGCCGCTGGTGGCAGCTATGCCTTCCTCATCGGCATCGATGAGCCTGCCGCCGATGCCGGGTTCACCCTCGGCAACCGCAACCTGGCGGGCAGCGATGACGACGGTGCCCTGCTGCTCGATCCCACTGGCCAGCCTTGGTGGGGCATTCGCCGCGAGGGCGACGGCGTGTTCCCGCCCACGGTCGTGCCTGGCCCGGTCCCGCCCGCCGACGATGTCGCCCTGCGTCAGGCCTCCCTGCTACCGGCCGGCGCCGCCCGCTTCGACCTGGCCCCCTCCAGCGAAGGCTATCCTGATGTTGACACCTACCGATCGCTGGAATTTGCCGTCGAATTGCGGCCCCTACCCTGACACCAACGTGAGGCTGGTCAGCCGTCGGCAAACAGATCCGGCAGTCCGGTCAGCGGAACGATGCGAAGATCCGCCAGGCGCAGCTCCTGATCGAGTCGGACGCAGCCGCCCGGCGGCAGCGGCAGCAAGGGTCCGACGTGCTCGATCTCGAGAATGTCCTCCGAGCTGTAAGCGGTCAGGTTGTGGCCGCCCTCCGGGAAGTCGCCGGGCGGCGGCGCCAGCACCCGCGACACCAGGGCCTGGTCACCGCGCACCAGGGCGGCCACACCGGCATGGGCGCGTAGGCCGGCCTTCAGCGGATCGGTCCCTAGCTGCGGTGTCAGAGTCAGCCACTCGGGTTGGTCGTCGACCCCGGGTAAACCTGGAGTCAGGTCCTCGAAGTGGACACGATAGCGGCCGGTCGGACCCGGCGGTCGGATGCGCCGGGCCGGTGCGGTACTGCCCGGATCGCGCCACAGCATCGCACGCATGGCCAACGGCTCGCAGCCGACGGCCAGTGACCACACGGCGATGGTCCGCGCCGAGCCAGCACGGTTGGTCAGCAGGTGCGTCAGGTGGAGACTGCGTCGGCTGGCATCCAGACGGACCTCCCAGTCGAGATCGAGTGCGGTCGCCACGCTGCCCGTCACGTGGAATCGGCCGTGGCCGGCCCCATGGTCGAGACACACCGCAGGCCGACTGGCGATCAACGGAGATGCGTCGTTCTGCTCTGGCTCCATGAACCAGGTGCGCACGCCGGCGGGCGTGCATCCGGCCGTCGCCAGCAGGGACGGGACCCGTCCATCGGTGAAGGCGGTCAAACGCAGGCCGGGATGGGTCTGGACCGTCGCGGTCAGATCGCCAAGGGTCAACTCGACAGTCTCGATCCGGGTGAATGCTGCCAGCAAGCCCAGGGCATCCTGTCCTGCAGCGGGTGGATCAGGCAGCCGATCGGCGAGGATGATGAGATGCGGCCGAGGCGGACGCCGACGCTGGACGGCCCCCTGATGCCCGGGGATCTCCATCAGCCCGGCAGCATGGAAGCGAGCCACCAGCCGGTCGCTGCGGTAACCCTCCGCGCCGCGGAAGCGCCACAGCAGACCGTGCGGCAGCGGACGCCAGGACGGATCCAACCCGGCATTGCCATGGTCGTGCACGCTGAGGATCACCCAGCATGGCCGGAGCAGACGCAGGCTGCAGGCGGCTGGCTGCGCACGCCAATCGGAGACCGGCAGCACGACGCAGGGTAGACCGGCCAGCTCACGACTGATCGCTTCAATGTCCGCCGGGTATTCGGCGACCAGACGCACTGCGCCGGCGACCAGCGTCCCGCACTGCGCGCCGACGGGCAGGTCGGTCGCGGGCGGCAGCAGAGGGGTCATGACGGGGCTATATGCCAATCCGCCGCCACCGCCATATGGTCGGATCCCATCGCTCGCAATCATCCGTGAAGGGCAAGGCGCCAGCATCCCGCCTCGCCGTCGGCTACCGGAGGGTTCCCCTGCTCAGGACAGGCCCGAGCATCCGGCATGGTCACCCGCAGCACCCCGTCCTCCACGGCCATGTCGGGCCGGGCTTCGGTTTTGCCGTGACGACCTGCTGCGGGCCAACGCCGCAGCCGAACGACTGGCTCGCCGATGGGCACGTCTTTGTCGCCGAACGCCGCCTGCTGCATCTCGCCCGACGCTGCCACGCCATTGGCGCGGTGCCGACCGGCTGCCTGGCCGACGTCGAGACGCTGTGCGCGCGGCTGCCGCAGCTGGTGCCGGACCAACCACCGGTGCTGCTGCACCGCGACCTGTGGCACGGCAACGTGCCTCCAGCCGCCGACGGTCGGTTGCACCGCATTGCTCCAGCCTGCTGGTTCGGCTGGGCCGAATGCGACCTGGCCATGACCCGACTGTTCGGCGGCTTCCCCCAACGCTTCTACGACGCCTACGTCGAGGCGCGGCCGCCGCCAGCTGGCTGGGAGGAGCGCTGCGGGCTGCACAACCTCTACCACCTGCTCAACCACGCCCTGCTCTTCGGTGGCGGGTACGGTGGGCAGGCCGCCACCACGGCGCGCCGCTGGGCCCAGGGCTGACCTGGCGTCCCTGGTAGAACGTTCGACGGCGCTGGGAACCTTCGTCAGATTGTCATCTGCCGGGCTGCACGCCTGCACCGACCGCCGGCGTGGTCAATGGCGTGCCCTCCGCTGCTCGACTGCCCATAAACAGCCCAGCCACCGCTGAACAGCCCTCAGATCGGCGCATCCTCGGGGTCGTCGGCGAAGCGGCAGCGGCCCCGGGCCCAGGCGCGCAGCGCGGCGATGCGCTCGTGCATCAACAAGCTGATCGGCGCGCTTTCGCCCAGGGCGGTCAATACATCCGCGGTCACGACAGCGCGGTGCCCGGCGCCGGCGGCGAGCAGGGCGGAGACCACCGCCGCTTCTATGTCGGCGCCGGTACAGCCCTGCGAGGCCATCGCGATGGCCTCAAGGTCGAAAGCAGCGGGATCGGCGCGGCGGCGTTCGAGGTGGATGCGGGCGATCTCACGGCGCACCGCTGCGGTCGGCAGGTCGACGAAGAATATCTCATCGAAGCGGCCCTTGCGCAGCAACTCGGGG
This sequence comes from Planctomycetota bacterium, assembly GCA_038203025.1. GTDB lineage: Bacteria > Planctomycetota > UBA11346 > UBA11346 > UBA11346 > UBA11346. Next base: position 22,099 of record JBBREK010000019.1, on the reverse strand, counting down.
GGCAGTGCCTCGATGTCGTTGGCGGTAGCGACCATGAACACCGGCGCCTGGTGCTCCTGCATCCAGGTCAGCAGGCAGCCGAACATGCGCTGCGACAGGCCGCCGTCGGTCGACTGCGCGGCGGCCGAGGCGAAAGCCTTCTCGATCTCATCGATCCACAGCACCGCCGGCGCCATCGCCTCGGCCTGGCGCAGCGCGTCGCGCAGGCGGCGCTCGCTCTCGCCAACAAACTGGTTGTACAGGCTGCCGACGTCAATGCGCAGCAGCGGGCGGTTCCACCAGGTCGCCACCGCCCGGGCGCACAGGCTCTTGCCCGAACCAGGGACGCCGAGCAGCAGCACACCACGCGGAGCAGCGCAGCCGGCGGCGGCCGGGGCCTCGATCGCCTGGCGGCGTAGTTCGAGCCACTGCTTGAGCCGTGCGCCGCCGGCCAGGTCGGCCGGCGCGCCGATCACCGTTTCCAGCAACGAGCCGCGCCCGAGCAGGCGGGAGCGGGCAGCGCCGAGGCCGGCGACGTCGCTGGCGTCGAAGCGGTCGTCCGCCGCCATGGCATCAGCGACCAGGCGGCGAACCTGGCTGCGCGACAGGCCGCGCAGGGCGCGCACCGCGGCGCGGGTCTGCTCCTGGGTCAGATCGACGGCCAGCGGTTTATCCAGCTTGAGCCGGGTAAGCGTGGCGCGCACGACCGCGATGATCTCCTGATCGTCGGGCAGGGCCGGGGCGAAGGCGACCGATTCGCGCATGATTACGTCCGGCAGGACATCACCGGGGTCGACCAGCACCACCGTGCTGCCGAGGGTGGCGGCTCGCGACACCAGCTCGCGCAGGGCGCGCAGCACGACGTCGTTGCCGAGATGCGGCGACAGGTCGAGGAAAAGGAAGACCTGCCCGCCACCGGCCTGCCAGCACCAGCGCAGCCCAGCGCCGGCCTGTTCGGTGCCGGCCACCGCACCGTGGTCAACGTCGAAGACGCCCTCGAAGATCCCGCGCACCACCGTCCAGGTGTGGATGCGTCGCGCGGAGTCGACCGCCGCCCCGACGATCGCCTCGACGACACGGTCCTCATCGCCGGTGGCAACGGTGATCAGGGGATGGCGGGCACGCAGCAGGGTGGCGAAGCGTTCGCGATCGGTGGCCATGACGGAGGATCGCCGCGGCGGGCTCGCGGGCAAGGCAGGCGGGATCGGGTACCGCTCAGCCGCCCAGAGCGACAAGATCGGCGATGGTGCGCTGCGCCTCGATCGGATGACGCAAACGCGCGCGTAGGTTGATGGTGTAGGAGTTGCAGCGTCCGACGCGGGTGGCGCTGATGAAGCTGCCAGCGGTCAGGTCGGCGACGATGCGCTGTACTGCACGCTCGGTGATGCCGACGCGGGTGGCAACGTCGCGCAGTCGCAGATCGGGCTGGGCCGCCAGCACGATGAGGACGTGGGCGTAGTTGCTGAGAAAGGTCCAGCCGTGACCCGGATCGGAAACGGCCGGGCCGGGCTTGGCGGTCCGGGGCATGGCTGACTTGTAGCATGTTTCACGACTCTTGCATTGTGATTTATAATGCGCGAATATTTTGTCGTACGTGACAGCCACGTTGCCGCAAGTTCTTGCCGTATTCATCATCGCCCTGCCCCTGGCAGGCCTGTTGCCCGGACGACCTGGACGCCTGTTGGCTAGCGGACTCCTTGCTGCGCTGGCCCTGGCGGCCACTGCTGGGCTGGCCCTGCCGCCGGCGGTCTGGCTGCCGCTGACGCTAGACCTCGCCGGACATGCCAACGCCGTCGCCCTGGGCATCCGCGCCGACACCCTGGGCCTGGCGATGACCGCCTGCATCGCCGCCATCGGTCTGGTGGTGTACCGCTATGCCGCCCGCTACCTGCTCGGTGATCCGCGCCGCGACGGCTTCCTTGCCGCCCTTGCCGCGGTGGTGGCGGCGGCGGCGGCGCAGGCGCTCAGCCCGGGCCTGGTGCAGTTCGCCCTCGGCTGGGTTCTCGCCAGCCTCGGTCTGCACCGCTTGCTCGGCCATGAGCGCAGCCGGCCAGCGGCGGCGCGGGCGGCGGCGGCCAAGTTCCTGACCAGCCGGCTGGGCGACACCGGGATGGCGGTGGCGATCGCCGCCTTGCTCCTCGGCCCCGGGACCACCGACTTCGCCGCCCTGGGGACAGCGGCGGCGGGCAGCGGGCAGGGCTGGCTGCTGCTCGCCGGCGGCGCCGTGGTGTGGGGGATCCTGTGCAAGACCGCCCTGATGCCGGCCCAGCACTGGCTGATCGCCACCGTCGAGGCGCCGACGCCGCTGTCGGCGCTGATGCACGCCGGCGTGGTCAATGCCGGCGGCTTCCTCGCCATCCGCCTTAGCCCGTTGTTCGCCGCTGCCCCCGGGGCCCTGGACCTCCTGCTCGCGGTCGGATTGGTCAGCGCGGTCGCCGCACCGCTGGTGATGTGGGCGCAGACCGACCTGAAGCGCAGCTTGGCCTGGTCGACGGTCGGACAGATGGGCTTCATGGCGGTGCAGTGCGGCCTGGGCGCCTACGGTGCGGCCTTCCTGCATCTGGTTGGACACGGCTGCTACAAGGCCGAGGCCTTCCTGCGCTCGGGAACGCTGGCCCGGGCGGTGGAGGAACGGCCGCAGCCCGGCCCGCTGGTCCCGGCGCTGGCGCGCTGGCTGCTGGGGGTGGCGCTCGCCGCCGTGGTGCTGGCGGCCACCTACCAGCTGTGCGGCGTCGATCCCCGGCTGATGCCCGGCGGTCCCGCCCTGCTGGCGGTGCAGGCCCTGGCGATGGGACAACTGCTGGCGACGCCGGTGCCGGGGCGGGTCGGCAATGGGCTGCGGCTGGCACTGCTGGTCGCCGGGTCGGCACTCTACGCCCTGCTGACCACCGGAGTCGAACACCTGCTCGTCGCCGCCATCACCCCGGCGCCGACGGCACGCGGTGCGATCGGCAGCGGGCTGATCCTGCTGGCGCCACTCGCCCTGGCCGCCCTGGGGGTCCTGTGGGTTGCGCTGCCCAGCATCGCCAGACATCCCGCGGTGATCGCCTGGCGCGTCCACGCCGGCAACGCCTTCTATCTACCCCACCTCACCGACCGGCTGCTGCTGTCGATCCGGCGGCGGCGGGCCACCATCCCCACGGAGAGGTCATCATGACTGTCCTGATCGCCAACGAGTCGAAGCTCGATCACGAGGCCATGGTCACGACGGCGTGCAGGGCCATCGCCCCGCTGTGGGGCCTGCGCGATCTGGTGGCGGTGAACCCCTACATCGGCCATGCCGGCCGCGATCCGCTCACCGCCGAGGACCTGATGCAGCGGCGGCACCACGCCGCCGTCCTGCCCGCCTGGTCGGCTCTGCGTCAGGCCTGGCGCGCCGGAGAGTTCACCACTGCCGACCTCGCCGCCAGCCAGGTAGCCGGCGCTCCGCCGGTCGAGGCGGTGATGGCGCGGCTCGACGGTCATGGTGGCGACAGCCCGGCGCCGCTACGCTGCCACAGCATCGCTGCCACGCTCGATGCCCGCGACGGCAGCGATTGGGCGGAGGCGCTGGTCGCCGACCTTGGACGCTTCATGGCGGCGCGCACCGATCGTGGGGTCGGACGCTGGGCCCTGCCCGACGCCGGCGGCCTATGGGCGGCCTGGCGGGTGTGGATGCGGCACGACCGCAGCCTGGCGGTACGCGGCCTGCGCGGCCTCGGCGCCTGGATCGCCGCACTGCCGATGGACGCGACGGCGGCCCGCGCCGAGCTGCTCGGACGGCTCGGGCTGGCGCCCGCGGCGCTGCCCGACTACCTCGGTCGGCTGCTCGGCGAACTGCAGGGCTGGGCTGGCTGGCTGCGCCAGGAATCCTGGCACAGCAGCGGCACCGGCGAGCTGCCCGAGCTGCTGACCATGCGTCTGAGCCTTGATCTGGCGGTACACGAGCTGCTGCCGGGCCACGACGTCAGGCCGCTGATCCCGGCGACCGGGGTGCCGCAGGCCCTGGCCGTGGATCGCGCCCAGCGCCTGGCCGCGGTGGTGGCGTGGGAGCATGCCGTCCGCGCCGGCATCCTGCGGCAGTTGCGCCCGGTGACGTCCGCGGTGCCGGTCAGACCGGCGGTGCAGGCGGTGTTCTGCATCGACGTCCGGTCGGAAGGCCTGCGTCGCCACCTGGAAGCCGCCGATGCCCGCATCGCCACCTACGGCTTCGCCGGCTTCTTCGCCATGCCGGTGGCGGTCGACGCCGGGCGGGCGCAATGCCCGGTGCTGCTGCAGCCGTCGGCCTCGATCGGCCTGACGCCGGCAGCGGCTGCGCATACCAGCCGGCTGCTCGGCTCGTTCCGCCGCTCGCCTGCCGGCGGTTTCGCCTACATGGAAACGCTGGGACTTACCGGGGCGCTTGGTCTGATCTCTGGCAGCCTGGGGCACGGCACGGCCGAGCACCGCGATGAAACTGCCGGAATGGATCCGACGCGTATCCCTGCGGAACAACAGTTAGCCTTGCTGCGTGGCATGCTGACCAACCTCGGTCTGGCCAAGCCTTACGCCCGGCTGCTGCTGCTCTGCGGCCATGACAGCACGGTGGCCAACAACCCGCAGGCTGCCGGCCTGACCTGCGGCGCGTGCGGTGGGCACAGCGGGGCAATCAACGCGCGCCTGGCCGTGGCCCTGTACAACGATCCCAGCCTGCGCCGGCAGCTTGGGGCCGCTGCGCCGCCCGCAGACAGCTTCGCTGTGGCGGGGGTGCACGACACCGCTACCGACACGGTCCGGCTGCTTGATGCCGCCCGGGTGCCCGCCAGCCATGCCGACGATCTGGTGCGGCTGGGCCAGGCTTTGGCCACCGCCGGGGCCGGCCAGCGGGCCCGGCGCGCCGCGTCCCTGCCCGGCCTGCAGCGCGGTCGCAGTCTGCTCGACCGGCTGCTGGCGCGCAGCCGCGACTGGGCCGAGCTGCGGCCGGAATGGGGGCTGGCCAACTGTGCCGCCTTCATCGCCGCGCCGCGGGCGATGAGCGCCGGCGCCGACCTCGGCGGGCGCTGCTTCCTGCACAGCTATGACGCGGCCAGCGATCCAGATGGCGCAGTGCTGACCCTCATCCTCACCGCTCCGGTGGTGGTGGCGAGCTGGATCAGCCTGCAATATTGGGCGAGCAGCGTCGACCCGGCGCGGCTAGGCAGTGGCAGCAAGGCGATCCACACCGTGGTCGGCGGTATCAGCGTCGCCGCCGGTGCCGACGGCGACCTCCTGCCCGGCTTGGCCTGGCAGTCGGTCCACGACGGCACCGCCCTGCGCCATCAGCCGATCCGACTACAGGTGCTGGTGGCCGCCGCACCGGCCGCCATCGACACGGTGGTGGCCGGCCACGCGCACCTGCGCGACCTGGTTGCCAACGGCTGGATCGCCCTCCACACCCTCGACCCGGCGACCGGCGCCTGCCAGCGACGGAATCCGGCCGGCGACTGGAGCGAAGTCCCGACGCCGAAGGGCGGCGATGAGCCCTGATCCCTCCCGGCTCAGCCATCTCGCCCAGCTTGAGGCCGAATCGATCCACATCTTCCGCGAGGTCGTCGCAGAGACGGCCAATCCGGTCATGCTGTTCTCGATCGGCAAGGACAGCGGCGTCATGCTGGAGCTGGCGCGTCGCGCCTTCGCCCCGGCGCCGCTGCCGTTCCCGCTGCTGCACATCGACTGTCGTTGGGATTTCCAGGCCATGTACCGGCTGCGCGACGAGCTGACCCGGCGCTACGACCTACGTATGCTGGTGCACGCCAGTGCCGCTGCTGACGACCCGGCGGTCAACCCGTTTGACCTGCCGAGCAACGAGTTCACCCGCCTGACCCTAACCGAGGCGCTCAAGGAGGGGCTCGACCGCTACGGCTTCGATGCTGCCTTCGGTGGTGGTCGACGCGATGAGGAGAAGAGCCGGGCCAAAGAGCGCATCTTCAGTTTCCGCGACCGCTTCCATCAGTGGGAACCGCGCGCCCAGCGCCCCGAACTGTGGAACCTGTACAATTCCAAGGTGCGCCAACGCGAGAGCATGCGCGTGTTCCCCCTCTCCAACTGGACCGAGCTGGACATCTGGCTGTACAGCGAACTGAACCACATACCGCTGGTTCCACTGTACTTCGCCGCCGAGCGACCGGTGGTCGAGCGAACCGGTGGGCTGATCCTGTGCGACGATGCACGCATGCGCCTGCAGCCAGGCGAGGTCCCGGCGGTGCGGCCGGTCCGCTTCCGCACCCTTGGCGCCTATCCGCTCACCGCCGCCAGCGCCTCGCAGGCAAGCGACCTGCGCGGCGTCATCGCCGAACTCATCGCCACCCGCACCTCGGAACGCTCGGGCCGGCTGATCGATCGCGACGAAGACTCCTCGATGGAACGCAAGAAGCGCGAGGGCTACTTCTGAGTATAATTCCTCAGCCCTGTCTGGTCGGACGAGGACTGCACCGCCGCCCGACGCACGGTTGCCTCGGCCGCAGGGCCTGACTAGCATGCGATCGGAGAAGCCCTCATGGCAGAACTCGAACGCCGCGACCTCCTGCTTGCCCTGATCGCCGCCGGCCCGCAACCGCGCCTGGCCGGCCTCGACCTCAGTGGGCTCAATCTCGCGCACCTCGACTTCCACGGCGCCAGCCTGCACGGCGCCGACCTGTCGAACTGCAATCTGCATCGCGCCGACTTCGAAGGCTGCGACCTGACCCGGGCCAACCTGACCGAGGCCGACCTGACCCACGCCCGGCTGCGCAAGACGCGGTTGCACCACGCCATACTCTTTCGCGCCAAGCTGGATGAAGCCGACCTGCATGGCGCCGACCTGTCGCACGCCCTGCTCAAGGAGGCGAGCATGCGCGAGGCCTGCGCTGCTGAGACCTTTCTCAAAGAGGCCGACCTGCGCGGCGTGCAGGCCCAGAAGGCCGACCTGCGTGGCGCCAACTTCGGCGGCGCCAACTGGGACGGCGCCAATTTTGAGGGCGCCTACCTCACTGGCGCGATCAACCCGCCAGGCGGCGGGATCAGCAGTGGGATCCAGCGGGCAGTACGGCATTAGATCATTGCCTCGGTGCGTCGTGCGTCGTGCGTCGATCCGAACAACGAACAGCGGCAATGCCCGTCTACAACACCTCGTCGCCAGCCCGGGTCATCTTGAACACCGGCAGGCGCTCGCCGGCATGGGTCTGGCGGGGATGGATCAGGGTGTTGATGTGTTCGCGCGCCGCCCGGTAGGCCGGCAGGTCGAGCATCTCGCGCGTGCGCGGCACCGGCAGGGGCACCTCGAACGCCTCCTGCAGCCAGCCACCGGGATGCGCAGGATCAGGCGGCTGCAGCACCAGGACGCGGTCAGCCAGCCACAGGGCCTCATCGACGTCGTGGGTGATGAAGACGATGGTGATGTCGACCTGTTGCCAGATCTGCAGCAGATGCTCCTGTAGCACGGCCCGGGTCTGCGGGTCGAGGGCGCCGAACGGCTCGTCCATGAGGAGAATGCGCGGGCCGGATGCCAGGGCGCGGGCGATGGCGACGCGCTGGCGCTGGCCACCGGACAGTTGGTGCGGCCAAGCGTCGGCCTTGTTCGTTAGGCCGACCAGTTCCAGCCACTGCAGCGCCTCGGCTCGCGCCTGGTCGTGACCGGCCCCCTGCATCTCCAGGCCGAACATGACGTTCTTCTGCACGCTCAGCCATGGGAACAGGGTGTAGCCCTGGAAGACCATGCCGCGGTCCGGCCCCGGTCCGGTCACCGGGCGGCCATCGAGCAGCACGTCGCCTGATGTGTGGATGGTCAGCCCGGCGAGGATGCGCACCAGGGTGCTCTTGCCGCAGCCGCTGGCGCCGACCACGGTGATGAACTCGCGGCGCCGTACCTGGAAGGAGACGTCATGCAGGGCGTGGACGCTGACCCCGTCCCGACCGCGGAAGGCCATGCCCAGGCCACGCACGTCGAGCACCACCGGCCGCGCCGCGATGCGCGCGAGGCGTTCTGCGATCGGGTCACTCATGCGGATGCCCTTGGCAGACTGCGGGCGCGACGGACGAGGATCCACGGCAGGCGCAGCGGGAAGGTGACGATGGCGAAGGCGAGGCGTGACGGACGCGACGGCTGCTGGCCGCTCCACGGAAACAGCGAGCGACCGAGCCAGCCGAGCACCTGGTCGGTGATCAGACCGATCAAGCCGATGATGATGATGCCAGCGAAGACGTTCTCATAGGCACGATACTTGCCCTGCTGGTTGATGTACCAGGAGATGCCGCTGCTGGCGCCGATCAACTCGGCGACGATCAGGTAGGTCCACGCCCAGCCGAGCAGCACGCGCAGGTCGGTGTAGAGATTCGGCAGAATGCCGGGCACGACCACGCGGGTGAGCAAGCGTCGATCAGACGCCCCCAGGGTCTGCGCCGCCTCAAGCAGCGCGCGGTCGAGCTGCCTGGTGGTGTTGGCGATCACCAGGACCATCTGGAAGAGAGTGCCAACGACGATGATCGCCACCTTCGGCGCGTCGTTGATGCCTAACACCGCCACGCACAGGGCGCCGAAGGCCGGTGCCGGCATGTAGCGGATGAAGTCGACGAACGGCTCGACCAGCCGCGACAACGTCGGGATGGCGCCGCAGAGGATACCCAGCGGCACGCCGATCACGGCGCTGATCAGGAAGCCCCAGGCGATCACCGAGATCGAATGCAGCAGGCTCTCGTGCAGCCAGGGATCGCCGCGCCGCAGCGGCGGCGTGGTGAAGCCGGTCCACAGCGCCTGGGCCACGGCATGCGGGGCCGGCAAGAAGACTGGATTGACCCGCTCGCCGCGTGGCGGTGCGACGCCGTCGGCGCGGGCCTGCGCCACCGCCTCGGCGAACACGGCACGCTCGACACGCATGTCCTGCGACAGGGCCGAACCGCCGGAGTCCGCGATCAGCACCTGTGGATGCCATAGCCAGGGCACGTAGCTGAGCACGCTCCATGCCGCCAGCGGCAGCAGGAACGCACCCAGCCACAGGGCCGCGGCCGGTGCGGGCGGCACCGGCCGCCCGACTCCGAGCCAGCCCACGGTGCTACTTGAGCGCCTGAATGAACGAGCCGTCGAGGAACTTCGCCGGGTCGAGCTTCGCCTCGTAGACCTTGTTGGCGAGGTTGAAGGCGTCAGCCGCCTGCGACGAGCCGAGGATGCTGTCCAGCCTGGCAGTCGGGGTGAAGGCCTTCTGCATGCCGGCGAGATCGAGCAGCTTGGTGCCGGGCAGGGCCTGGGCGTAGAGCTCGGGCTTCACGTTGACCCGCGCCGCCATGATCTTGACCGCCTCATCATGCGTCTTGGGGTCGTCGATGAAGGCGACGATGCGCGGCCACAAGGCGACCAGCTTCTGCCAGTCCGCAGCGCGCTTGGCCAGGCTGGTCGGATCAACCACGGTCAGATCGTAGATCAGGCCCGGAGCCTCTTTGGAGCTGAACAGCGGCTTGGATCCAGGAACCAGGGTCAGGGCCTGGCCGCTGAGTGGATACCACGCGCACACCGCCGCGACGTCGCCCGAGGCCAAGGTCTGCGGCATGTCGTTGGTCGGCACGTTGACCAGGGTCACGTCCGATTCCTGCATGCCGTTGGCGGCGAGCGCCTTGAGCAGCAGCAGGTGGTCGACGAAGCCGACTTCGACCGCGACCTTCTTGCCCTTGAGGTCCTTGATCGAGGCGATGCCCGGCCGGCCGATGACCATGTCATTGCCGTTGCTGTAGTCGTGCACCAGGATGCCGCGCGAATCCTTGCCGGCCGAGGCCATGACCAGCTGGTCGCCGTTGGTGACGGTGACGGCGTCGACCTTGCCGGCCTGGAAGGCCTCCATCGAGGGGACGTACTCCATCCAGATGAACTCAGCGTCGACGCCGACCTCCTTGATCCATCCCTTCTGGATGGCGACCTCCCAGGCGGTCCAGCCCGGCCAGTCGGAATAGGCGATCTTGAGTGGCTCGGCAGCGCGAAGCGTGGCGAGGGCGAGGATGGCGATGGTCAGGATGCGCAGCATGACGACTCCTGCGGCCGGGGCCGCGTCTGCCGGACTGCACGCGGATCGGGCAGCTGCTCGGTGGTTCCGCTGTCGTCGTGCTGCATGGCTATGCAGTAGCAGCGACTCTCTGAACCGTTCGAAGCGGGCTGATCGTTCACGGACAGGTTCCGGGCCGGGCCGTCCCGGCGATGGATGTCACGCACGGGTCGTCCCGGGCGGCCGGCAGCGCGTTTCTGCCGGGGTGGATCGCGTGGCAGGCGCAGGGCGCCGTCCACCCACCATTGGCGAATACCATGCCAACCAGGTTCGGCACGCCATGTGCCAGTGTCAGAGTGGAAGCCGCGTCGTCAGGACCGGGCCAGCCACGGAGGGCGGCTGGTGTCGGACGGCGGCGCGGCGGCCGTAACCACTTCCCGACGGGACGACCCGCCGGGTCAACCCATGCGCCGGGACGGCCCGGCACTGGCCGTGCCGTGCCGCCACCACAGGATGCCTGCGACGCTGGTGCAACCCAGCGCCAACCACATCGGGAATACCGCCTCCCCCACCGTCCAGACATTGATGGCGAAGAGGTTCAGCAACGATGCCACGGCATAGATGGTCCAGGCGCTGCGGTTCTCGTGCGCCGGATCGCGCCACGACTTGCGCAGGGTCGGCAGCGTCCCCAGCGCATCGACGCTGGTGTGCAGCCACACGCCGACCCGCGGATCGCCGCTGCCCAGCCAGGCCAGCATACCCACAGCCGCGCCGGCCAGGCACCAGCGGTCGAAACGGCTCCAGCCGCCCTCGCCATGGCGGATCGAGGCCAGCAGGATGGCGGCCGGGCCGATGATGTAGGCCACCGGCACCAGCAGACTCCAGCGTCCACCAGCCGCCCAGCTGCTTGCAACCACACAGCTGCCGATCACCACGTAGACCAGCCAGGTGGCGCGATTCGGCCTGGTACGGCCGCGCAACGTATCGATGACGTAGGGCACCGACCCGGACAGCGCCAGCACTCCGGCCACCACCCCGATCACTTCGTGCGTCTGCATGGCGCAGGGCTCTAGCCACATGCTGAACATACTCCATCACGAAACCCTGCGCGGTGGCGACAAGTGCAGCTTCATCCTGCCCCGCCACCACGCCCTGACCCTGACTGCCAGCGGTCAGCGCAGCGCCGTCGCCCTGCTCGCCTTCCGCGCCGGGCGCACCCACGAGCGCTACAACATGCCGGACACGCTGAAGGCACAGCACACCGCCTTCCTCACCACCGGCCGGGTGCTGCTCTCGGACATGGGTCGGGTGCTGCTGTCAGTGACCGGGGACGGCTGCGGCTGGCATGACACCATCACCGGCCACCTGGACGCCGCCGCCAGCCAGGCCAAGTACGGCGAGCGCAGCTACCAGCAGGCGCGCAACGACATGATCCGCAATACTCGCGACAACCTACTGATCGAGCTGGGCAAGTGGGAACTGGGCGAGCGTGACCTGCACGCCAATCTCAACGTCTTCGTCAAGATCGTGGCCGATGCCGACGGCGCTCTGAGCTGGCAGCCCAACGTGCAGGCCGGCCAGCAGCTGATCCTGCGCGCCGAACTCGACACCCTGATCGTGCTGTCGAACACGCCACATCCCATGGACCCCTGGCCCGACTACGCGCCAGATCCTGTCGAGCTGGCGATCACCGCGGTGGGTGCGCCGGGACCAGACGATCCGTGCCGCACCAGCCGCCCAGAGAACGCCCGCGCCTTCCAGTTGTCCGAAAGCATCCTCGCATGAACAGTCACCCCCTCTTCGACCGCATCGTGCCGGCCGGCGACGGCTTCACTGAGGTCCTGCCGATCGGCAGCCGCTTCCGCATCACCGACCTGGAGGGCAACCAGGCCGTCGACACGTTGTTCTTCGCCCACCCCGACGGGGCAGAGCATTACGATGCCACTGCTACCCTGCAGCGGCAGCAGCGGATCTACCTGACCACCGGCTCGCAACTGGTCAGCAACCGCGGCCGCACCCTGCTGACCATCATCGATGACACCTGTGGACGGCACGACACCATCGGCGGCGCCTGTGCCTGCGAGAGCAACCAGGTGCGCTACGCCCTGGACAAACGGCACATGCACGCCTGCCGCGAGACCTTCCTCCTGCAGCTGGCGCGGAACCGTCTGGATCTGGGCAAGCGCGACATCGCCCACAACATCAACTTCTTCATGAACGTGCCGGTGACGCCGGACGGCGGTCTGCAGTTCGCCGACGGCATCAGCGGCCCGGGGCGCTACGTCGAACTGCGCGCCGAGACCGACTGCCGCGTGCTAATCTCGAACTGCCCGCAGTTGAACAACCCGTGCAATGGCTGGAACCCGACGCCGGTGCGGGTGCAGGCATGGTGATGAAGTGGCAGCTGCGCGCAGCCGCGGCGGTGGCCGGCCTCGACACCGCGCTCGGCGGCGCGCAGCCGGACGGACGGCGGATCGTAGTCACCCGCGACGGATCGTGCCTCGACGTGTCTGCACGCTGGCGCGGCCGGCTGCTGTGGCAGGAACCGGCGCAGCTGGAAGCGCATGAACGCGATCGGCTGATCCGTGCTGCAGGCGCCGTGCGCGACGCACTGCAACAGCCCAACCTGCCCCTGGAATTCGCTCTCGGTGACGAACTGGAACTCGTCGCCCCTGGGAGCGACGAGCTCCAGCTCGTCGCCGAAGCCACGATCCATCTCGGCGAGCCTACCTCTCCCGATCCGATCCGCGGCAGCCTGCTGCGCTGCGACGGCGCCACCCCGCTGTTGTCCGGTGCCATCGACGCCCCGGCCTGGACGCCGCTAGCGCGGATCACAGCCGCCGACCGAACCGCTCTGGCCATCTCCCTGGCCGCAGTGCACATTGGCGGCGTGCCCTCGTCCCTTGGTCTGCTGCGCGCCTGCCTTTCCGCTGCCGACGACCGCGTGCTTGGGGTCCGCGATCTCGACGCCGTGGCCTACACGCCCCGGGCCATCGAGGTGTTGGCCGGCGGCCTGCACACCACGGTGCAGGACTGGCCGGGCCGGCTTGGCTCCTGGGCGGTCGGCGTGCCGCCGTCCGGACCCTTCGACGACCTCGGCTTCCGCCTCGCCAACCGTCTGGTCGGCAACCCGCCCGGCGCGGCCGGTTTGGAGATCACCCTGGCCGGCCCAACCCTGCGCTTCCATGCCCCGGCCATCGTCGCCCTGGCCGGCTGCGCGGTGCAGGCCAGCCTCGACGGCGCCCCCCTGCCGATGTGGCGGGCGGTCGTGGTCGGTGCCGGCTCGGTGCTGCGCATCGCCGGTCCGACCGGGGGCGGCGCGCGCTGCACCCTGGCGCTGCGCGGCGGTCTCGACACCGATGCCTACCTTGGATCGGCCGCGACCTTCGACCTCGCCGGCTTCGGCGGTGTCACCGGCAAACCCCTCACCGCCGGTGATTGGCTGCCGCTGTCCCGCGCCGTCGCCGCCGACGAGCTGACCGCCTGCCCAAACCCGTTGCCGACCGCGGCCCGCCCGGTGCATGGCCGGCAATGGGAGATCGGCGTCCTTGAAGGCCCGCAGGCAGCGCCGGACTTCCTCACCACGGCCGGCATGCGGGCGTTCTACGCCACCGTCTGGCAGGTGCATCAACACAGCAACCGCACCGGTATCCGCCTGACCGGCCCGAAGCCGCTGTGGGCGCGCGCCGATGGCGGCGAGGCGGGACTGCATCCGTCGAACATCCACGACAACGCCTACGCCTTCGGCGCCATCGACCTGACCGGCGACATGCCGATCATCCTCGGCCCTGACGGACCCAGCTGCGGCGGCTTCGTCTGCCCGATGGTGGTGGTGCAGGCAGAGCGCTGGAAGCTCGGCCAGTTGCGGCCCAGTGATGGCGTGCGCTTCGTCCGTCTGACCCTGCGCGAGGCAGAGTCGCGCCGAGCCGATCAGGACCAGCTCATCGAGCATCTCGCCGCACCGGTCCGCCGCCGGCCGGCGCGCGGCGAGGCCGATCCGGCAGTGATCCACCGCCGTGCCGCCGGCCGCTCGCGCCCGAGCCTGTGTCTGCGCCGCGCCGGCGACGACTTCGTGCTGCTGGAATACGGCGAGGCCGAACTCGACCTCGCCCTGCGCCTGCGCGTCGAACTGCTCGACCAGGCGGTGCGCGAGCGGCGCATCCCCGGCATCATCGACATCGTGCCCGGGGTGCGTTCGCTGCAGATCCACCACGACCCATCGCGTCTGCCCCAGCACCGCGTGGTCGACCTGCTGACCAGCCTCGACGCCGGTCTGCCCGACGCCGAGCATGCCCGGGTGCCCTCACGCACCGTGCATCTGCCGTTGTCGTGGGACGACCCGGCGACGCGCAAGGCCATCGATATCTACATGCGCACGGTCAACCCCAACGCGCCGTGGTGCCCGTGGAACATCGAGTTCATCCGCCGCATCAACGGCCTCGCCTCGGTCGAGGAGGTACAGCGCATCGTTTTCGCTGCTGAATACCTGGTACTCGGTCTGGGTGATGTCTATCTCGGCGCGCCGGTGTCGACCCCAACCGATCCGCGGCATCGTCTGGTCACCACCAAGTACAATCCAGCCCGCACCTGGACCCCAGAAAATGCTGTCGGCATCGGTGGCGCCTACCTGTGCATCTATGGCATGGAGGGTCCGGGCGGCTACCAGTTTGTCGGCCGCACCGTGCCGGTGTGGCGCCGGGATGCGCCGCAGCCTGCGCTGGTGCGCAACTTCGACCGCCTCCGCTGGTATCCGGTCGCTGCCGAGGAGCTGCTCGACCTGCGCGCCGACTGCCGCGCCGGCCGCTGGCAGCCACGTATCGAGGACGGGGAGTTCGACGGTGCAGCGCACCACCGCTTCCTGCAGGACAACGCCGACGACATCGCCGGCTTCCGCCAGATGCAGCGGGCCGCCTTCGCCGCCGAGCGCGATCGGTGGAGCCTGAAGCCGCGCGCCAGCACATGACCATCTTCCTCCACCGCATCGACCCGCCACCGGGCGACGGCCCGCTGGCCGCGATCAAGGACAACATCGACGTCGCCGGCATGCCGACCACCGCCGGTTGCTCGGAATACGCCTACACTCCGGCGCGCGATGCCGCCTGCGTCGCAACGCTGCGTGCCTGGGGAGCGCGCATCGTCGGCAAGACCAACCTCGACCAGTTCGCCACCGGCCTGGTCGGCACGCGCAGTCCCTTCGGGGTGCCGGTCAACCCCTTCGATGCGACGCGCGTCCCAGGCGGCTCGTCGAGCGGCTCCGCAGTCGCAGTCGCCACCGGCGCCTGCCGCATCGCCCTGGGCACGGACACGGCCGGCAGCGGCCGGGTACCGGCAGCGTTCAACAACCTGATCGGTCTCAAGCCGACCCGCGGCTGGGTCAGCACCCGCGGCGTGGTGCCGGCCTGCGCCAGCCTCGACTGCGTCTCAGTGTTCGCGCTGAACGTGCAGGAAGCGTGGGAGGCTCTCACCGCCATCGCCGGCTTCGATCCCGAAGATCCCTGGTCACGTCACGCCGCGACGCCCTGCCTGCCGCACGGAAGTCTGCGCATCGGCGTACCGGCCGCCGCCGAACTGGCAGACGTCGATGCCGGGTGGATGGCTGGGCATCGTCGCGTGCTCGACGTGCTGCGCGGACTTGGCCATGTCGTGGTCGAGATCGATGTCGCCCCGTTTCGCGAGGCCGCGGCAGCTCTTTACGGCGGCGCCTGGGTCGCTGAGCGCACTGCCGCGGTCGGCGATTTCCTCGACCGCGCCCCGGCTGGCGCCGATCCGACCGTAGCACGCATCATCCGCAGCGGTCGCCAGCAGGACGCGGTCGCCGCCTTCCGCGCCTGGCATCGCATCGCCGCCCTGCGCCGCCAGACCGAGCTGCAGTGGGCACGCTGCGATGTCCTCTGTCTGCCAACTGTGCCTGGCCATCCCACGCTGGTCGAGGTCGCCACCGATCCGGTCGGGGTCAACAGCCGGCTCGGCCGCTTCACCAACTTCGCCAACCTGCTCGACACCTGCGCCGCTGCCGTCCCCAGCGGCTTCACGCCCACCGGTCTGCCCACCGGGGTGACCCTGTTCGCGCCAGCCTGGCACGACCTAGTGGTCGCGCGCCTCGGCGCCGCGGTGCAGGATGCGCTCGCCCTGCCCATGGGCGCGATCGGCGAACGCCTGCACGGCCCGCAATCGATCGGCGGGGATGACGGCGGCATTGAGTTGGCAGTGTTCGGAGCCCACCTCACGGGACAGCCGCTCAATCACCAGCTGCTCCCCCTCGGCGCCCGCCCGGCTGGAACGATCCGTACTGCGCCCGCCTATCGGATGTTCGCCCTACCCACCATCCCGCCCAAGCCCGGCCTGCTGCGCGACGGTTCCGGAAGCCTCACCGGCGAGCTGTGGCGCCTGCCCGCGGCGGGATTCGGGCGATTCGTCGCCGCCATCCCGGCGCCCCTGGGCGTCGGCCGGGTGCGACTGGACGATGGCCGCGAGGTCTCGGGGTTCCTGGTCGAGTCGGCCGCCTGCGCCGGGGCGACCGACATCACAGCGTGGGGATCGTGGCCCGCGTGGCTGGGTCGTGATCGCGCCGCCAACGCCCCGGACTGACGCCGCAGAGGCGGCGGAAGGCGTGGTTGAAGTACGCTGGCGTGCTGAAGCCGCAGCGCCGGCCGATCTCGGCCACCGGCAGGTTGCTGCCGGCGAGCAGATCGCGGGCCCGTTCGGCCCGGCGGCGGCCGACCCAAGCGGCGAAGCCGCAGCCGGCGGCGCGCGACACCACCCGCGAGACGTGTCCGGGATGCACCGTGCAGGCCCGTGCCGCCGCGCCACGGTCGAGGGCAGGCTCGTGCAGATGCTCCTCGATCCAGGCGTGCATCAGCTGCCAGGTTGGATCGGCCACTGGGCGCGGACGGTCGCCAAGACGGCGGGCGCAGGCCGCCGCCAGCCAAGCAGCGCGGGCGAGCAGTTCGCCACCTGCCGGCGCCAAGGCCTCGGCAGCATCGGCGGCGGCACGCAGCGCCGGGTCGGCCCCGCCCTGCAGACTCAGGGAGGTGGCCTGGGCCGGATCCGGCCCAGGCCCGGCCTGCCGCCGCAGGTAGAACCGGACGTGGTCGGAGAGCAGATCGATGGTGAGGAAGGCGAAGGGCAGCAGGTGCAGCGGCCGGTTCCACGCCAGCCGGTCCACTACCACCACGCCGCCAGTACGCATGAGGATCTCCTCGACCCGATCGCCGCTGGGGATGAGCATGCGGTTGCGGCCGCCCAGACCGAGGACCAGCCGCGTCGAACCAGTAACCGTGGCCGGTCCGGGTGCGGCCGCTGCCCCCCAGGCGCCAAAGGCCCGTCGGCAACCAGCGGCGAGCCAGCGGTCGAGCGCGGCGAGCACAGCGAGACGATCGGCATCCATGTGACTATTTCGCAATCATGCCTCAACTTTGCAATGGAATAATGCTTTCTACCTGTGCTATGATCGCACCTGCCATGAGCACCAAGCCCAACATCATCTACCTCAACAGCCACGATACCGGACGATCCGTCGGCCCGATGGGCTGCGCGGTGAAGACCCCGAACCTGCAGCGCCTGGCCGGCGAGGGCGTGCTGCTGCGCAACTGCCACTGTGCCGGACCAACCTGTTCGCCCAGCCGGGCGGCGCTGATCACCGGCATGGTGCCGCACAGCTGCGGCATGCTCGGCCTGGCGCACCGCGGCTGGTCGCTGACCGATCCCGCCTGGACCCTGCCCAGCCACCTACGCCAGCACGGCTACGCCACCGCCACCTGGGGTATGGCGGCCAACCACTGCAACAGCCCCGGCCAGTTCCCCGACGGCCCAAGCACCGCCGCGGGTCACGGCTACGACCAGCTGATCGAGGGCGGACTGGAAGGCCTGGTCAGCTGGCTGCAGCAACCGCCGGCAGACCGGCCGTTCTTCCTCAGCGCCTGCTGGATGCTGACCCACCGCAAGGGGCGAGGCTTCGCCACCGAGCCCGATCCGGCCACCTACGATCCGCGCTGGACGCTGCCGCCGGCGCCGCTGGCCGACGACCCGGCGATGCGCTCCGACTGGGCGCACTTCCTTACCGACGTCAGCGAGTGGGACCGTCAGCTCGGCCTGGTGCTCGACGCGCTCGAGCGCAGCGGCCAAGCGGCGAACACCATCGTCATCGTGACTACCGACCACGGCGTGCCCTTCCCTGGCCTGAAGTGCAACCCGACCGTGCACGGCACCGGCGTGTTCTGCATCATCCGTGGCCCCGGGGGCTTCACCGGGGGCCTGGCGGTCGACCAACTGGTCTCGCAGATCGATCTCTTCCCCACCCTGTGCGCCGTCGCCAACGTCCCGGTGCCGGCACGGGTGCAAGGCGTCGACCTACGGCCGGTGCTGGAAGGGCGTGCCGTGCGCGACCAGGTCACCGCCGAGGTCACCTACCACGCCGCCTACGAACCGTGGCGCGCCATCCGCACCGCCCGCCACGTCTACGTCCGCCGCTTCGGCGAACGCCGCCGCCCGGTGCTGCCGAACTGTGACCAGTCGCCCAGCCGCGACCGCTGGCTGGAGTCCGGCTGGCCCAGCTTCGACCTGCCCGACGAGGAACTCTACGACAGCCTGCTCGACCCGGCGGAACGGCGCAACTTGATCGCCGATCCGGCGCAGGCCGGCGTAGCGCGGGAACTGCGCGACCGCCTCGACACGTGGATGCGCGCCACCGACGATCCGCTGCTGCGCGGGCCGGTGCCGCTGCCTCCCGGCGGGCTGACCACCGCAGTCGACGAGCGCGATCCGGACGGTGCGGTCAAGCATCACGCCTGACACCAGCCGACCGACCGCCGTGCGTCAGATACCCGAGCCGCCCTCCTCCGGCGGCTGGCCCCAGAGCTGGTGACGGCGCATCGCTGCTATGACCTCTTCGGCGCAGTCAGCGATGCTGCGATCCTGCGTTTCCAGACGCAGGTCGGGCGATTCGGGGGCCTCGTAGGGCGAACTGATGCCGGTGAAATCCGGCAGGCTGCCGGCCCGGGCCTGGTGGTACAGGCCCTTGGGATCGCGGCGCTCGCACTCGGCCAGAGCGGTGGCGACGTGGACCTCAAGGAAGGAGCGGTCCCCAGCAATCTCGCGCGCGGCGGTGCGATCGGCCCGGTAGGGCGAGATGAAGGCGACCAGGGCGATGGCACCGGCGTCAGCGAACAGTCGCGCCACCTCGCCAACCCGACGGATGTTCTCATGCCGGTCGGCAGCGGTGAAACCGAGGTCGCGGTTGAGCCGGTGGCGTACATTGTCGCCATCCAGGACGTAGGCGAAACGGCTGTCGAGGGTCAGGCGCCGCTCCACCTCGCGGGCGATGACCGACTTGCCGGCGGCGCTGAGTCCGGTCATCCACACCACGCAGCCGCGTTGGCGCAGCAGACCTTCACGCAACTCGCGGCGCAGCAGGGCGTCGGTGGGAGTAAGGTTACGCTCGGCCATCGCAGCATGCTCGGCCTCGCTGACATGTGGTCAAAGGCCACCTGTGGTCAAAGGCCATGCACTCTGGCGATTGTGAGGCGCCGCGGCGCCGCTATCCCCTGCCATGCTCTCGCTGACGCCCAACGCCTGGATAGCGCTGGCCACCGCCCTCGGCGTGCTGGCCCTGCTTGCCGGCACCCGCATCCCGGCCGAGCTGGTCATGCTCGGAGCCCTGCTGGCGCTGGTCGCCACCGGGACGCTGACCACGACCCAGGGTCTGGGCGGCTTCGCCAACGAAGGCATGCTGACCGTGGCGGTGCTGTTCGTGGTTGCGGCCGCAATGCAGCGCAGCGGGGCAATGCAGTTGCTGGCACGACCGCTGTTGGGCCGGGCGGCCGGCCCGCGCTTAGCCCTGCTGCGCCTGACCCTGCCGGTGGCCGGACTCAGCGGCCTGCTCAATAACACGCCGCTGGTGGCCATGCTCATGCCCATGGTCATCGACTGGGGCCGCCGCATCGGCGTGTCGCCGTCGAAGCTGCTGATGCCACTGAGCTACGCCACCGTCCTCGGTGGCATGCTGACCACCATCGGCACCAGCACCAACCTGGTCGTGGTCGGCCTGCTGGTCCAGGCCGGCTATCCTGCGCCGGGACTGCTTTGGCCGACCCTGCTCGCCCTGCCAGTCATCGCCATCGGCCTGGGCACCATCATCCTGCTCGCCCCGCGCCTACTGCCCGACCGGGTGCCGGCCGACGGCGACCCGTTCGGTGATCCGCGCCAGTACACCCTGGCGGTCGAGGTCGAACCCGGCGGCTCACTCGACGGCAAGCCGCTGTCGGCAGCGCGGGTCGGTGACCACGGGGTCATGCCGGTGGAGATTCAGCGCGGTAGTGACGTCATTCCGGCACCTGGCCCGGATCTGGTGCTACACGGTGGTGACCGGCTGCTGGTTGCTGGGCCAGCGGCCGGGGTCCTGGCCACCGACACGGTGCCCGGCCTGTCGCGGGCCGCGGTCGAGCCGCTGGGCGCTACACCCGGGCCAAACGGCCGCCGCCGCCTCTTCGAGGTGGTCATCTCCGACCGCTGCCCGCTGGTCGGCTGCACCGTCGGCGACGGCGAGTTCCGCGCCCGCTACGCTGCTGCCATCATCGCCATCACCCGGCACGGCGCCTCGGTGGCACGCAGCGGGGCTTGGGTGCTGCAACCCGGCGACACCCTGCTGATCGAGGCACGCTCGGCCTTTGCCCGCGATCCGAGCCATGCCCATGACTTCTGGATGGTCGCTGAACGCAGCCACCAGGCGCCGCCGCCGCGCACCCATGCGTGGGTAGCCATGGCGGTCATGGCCGGCATGTGCCTGGTCGCAGCCAGCGGCGTAACCTCGATGCTGTGGGCCGGGCTGGCCGCCGCCCTGGCGATGATCGGCCTGCGCCTGCTGCCGGTGTCCGAGGCACGCTCGGCCATCGATCTGCCGGTGCTGGTGACCATCGCCTGCGCCCTGGCCCTGGGCCGGGCCCTGGAGGCGACCGGCGCCGCTGCCAGCATCGCCGGTGGTCTGGTCGGCCTGGGCAGCGAACAGCCCTGGCTGGCCCTGGCTCTGGTCTACGCCACTACCGCCATCACCACCGAACTGATCACCAACAACGCCGCCGCCGCCCTGCTGCTGCCCATCGCCCTGGCCACCGCGCAGCAGCTGGGCGTATCCTGGGAACCATTCGCCATCGCAGTGATGTTCGCCGCGTCAGCCTCGTTTGCGACCCCAATCGGCTACCAGACCAACCTCATGGTGTGGGGTCCGGGCGGCTATCGATTCTCCGACTTCCTGCGCCTGGGCGTCCCGATCCAACTCATCGTCGGGACGGCGACGGTAGTGTTGATACCGATGGTGTTTCCGTTTGTGGGGTGAGGGGGGCGTTCGTCGTTCGGCGTTCGTCGTTCCGCAATGAGTCGGTTTGGACAAGGTCCCTATTGGTCCACCCAGTCTGCGAACCCAACATTAAGCTAAAACGGCGAGTGGCCGACATAGCGTGGATAGGAGGACGGACGTGGATGACAATTGGAACAAACACTGAGCGCAGCGTCAAGAACTGAGCGGCGGTTAAAGAATTGATAGGCTAGTAAATTCTAGTCGCAGCGAATTCTTGACCAAGCGGAGACTGGAAAGACCATGTCACTCGCACGTTTTCAGCGCCTGGTTAGGCTGATTTTCTATCCCTTGAGAGTGCGACAATAAAAGAAAGCAAACCAGCAATCCCAAGACTAAGATTTAGAATCATAGAACCCGGATGTGTAATAACCACACCCCAGTATGTACCCAACGCCGTTTCCTTTGGCCTGATCTCATTTAAGCCGCCTCCGTGCTGTTCACCTTCGCACGCCAGCAGCGCCAACGGCCATATTGCGAGAGGCATTGACGCGGGCGATTGCGGTCTTGCCGTCGAACCTGTTCGCGGTCCATGGCCGTGGCGTGCAGTCCCCGGACATAGGCCTGCCAGAGCAGCCTGGAGCGCTTTGGTCTGATGGCCATGTTGAGGAGGTTCGGAATACGATCGCCCAAGGCCGCCCGATTGCATCGATGTGGTCGATCTTGATCTCCATGACCTTGATCCCTGCGCGGTAGTGAAGCCAGTGCGGCTTCCTCGACCAAGCTTTCAATGAGTAGTAGGAACATCAACGCGATGATCTCTTGTTCGACGAGCTGCGGCGTCATGCCGTGGAATCCTTCGATCTCGTAGCGTGTCTTCATGTCCTTGAAG
>JBBREK010000018.1:0-28376 GCA_038203025.1 Planctomycetota bacterium | reverse complement strand
CCACCCCCGCTGCTACTGCTACTGCTACTGCTACTGCTACTGCTACTGCTACTGCTACTGCTACTGCTACTGCTACTGCTACTGCTACTGCTACTGCTACTGCTACTGCTACTGCTACTGCTACTACTGCTGCTGCCTCCGCCACCGGCATCGACGACACGGAAGACCAGGTGCTTGCCGCTCGTGGTGAGTTCACCGCCGTCATAGCCCTCATCGGTCCTGTTACCGTTCACGTCGTCGAACATTTGGAGCGTGCAAGCGGTGAAATCGCCGAGCGGCTGGTCGGCCGGGATGCTGATCGTCATCGTCCCGCCGTACTGCAGGTAGGGGGTGCCATCTGGGCTAGGCCGGCCGGGGTGCAGGACCAGGACGTTCCGTTGGAGAAGGCGATCGTCCAACTGGGGTAGTGGCTGTTGAGACGCCCAAACGTGGCATCCCGCTCGCGGTCGACCCACTCGCAATAGGTGCGTGTGAACTCGTCGTAGGAGAGGGTGATCGACCCGCCGCGCGGGATGGTGATCGGCAGGGTGCTCCCGTATTGGAACAGGGGGAAGTACGTCGCCGGATCGTCCACCACACCCTCGACGTCGATTTTCAGCTCCAGATTATTGGCGATCACGGTGGATCCGTCAGTGGACAGCACATCGACCCGGCAGACGACGACCGGATCCTTGCTGTAGGCCAGGGTCGCTGGGAACAGCGTGAACTCGTCATCGATGGCCAGGTACTGCAGCGCTTGTGTCGTGTTCGTCGCCGATCCAGACGGCACGATGGTGGTGGTCCCAGGGACGACGGCGTCGCTGCTGTCGTCCTTCAGGGTCTTGGTCGAGGAGCCAAGGGACAGGATGCGATACTGGTACGTCGATCCTGTCGATCCCGTCACCAGGGCCGTGCGGATGTGGTCATAGGTCACGATCTGAGGCGCGTCCTCGGTGGCGAGCACCGTCAACGTCCCCGACGCGATGACCTCAACAGCGTGCAGCACGGCGCTGCAACTCAGCAGCAGGACAAGGACTGTACGGATCATGGAGTGTCGCCTGGCGGTTATCAGAAGAGGCGGCCTCGTTGGGCGCTTCAGGCCGGGTCAATCCCCGTTGGTAACTGGAAAACCGTGAAGTCGCAGAGCGTGACGTGCCGGCGAGGCGCCACCATCGCCGGTACCGGCCGCGCCGATCCGTGCGCTGTCCGGATATCCAGACACCCCGCGGGGTTGACCACCCTGCCAACCAGGGCGCCCGGGGCGCGTCAGGCGGGGTAGGCTACCCCGGCCAGAATTCCCGGAATTTTAGCGGCCAGAATTTCCGGAATCTATATCGGCGACCTAAACCGTTGGATCGAAGGGGTGGAGGTCCACGCGAGTCATATTTGTGACATACGGGGTTGGTTCTGTGGAGGTGATCCGTTCGGCAATCGTCAGGTGGCCATTCTCCGCGTCGAACCGCTTGTTCGTTATCGGATGCGATCTCGCGATGTCTTGCTGGCCGGCGCGTTGCTGTTCCACCAGGCCAAGGCGCGGGCGTCGTCCCAGGCCTCGGGGAAGACGATGGCGTGTAACCGGTCGCGGATGGCGAGGGCGCTGGGCGGACGCTGTTCCGGCTTCTTGGCCAAGCAGGCGAGCACCAGGCGCTCCAGGTCGGGATGGATCGCGCGGCCCAGGCGGCGGCTGGGCGGCATCGGCTGGTCCATGCTGTGGGCGACGAGGTCCTCGCCGCCGTCCTCGCCTGGGAAGACGGTGGAACCGGTGAGAAGCCAGTAGGCCACGGCGCCGATGCCGTAGAGGTCGCTGGCCGCTCCGACCGCGCTTTGGCCGAAGATCAGCTCCGGGGCGATGTAGCCCGGCGTGCCGGCAAAGCCGGTGGCGCCATGCGCCGAACCGGCGACCGCCGGCTGGTTCTGGGCTGCGCCGACCAGGCCGAAGTCGAGTACCTTGACCACGTCGAGATCCTCGCCCAGTCGGCAGGTCATCAGGTTGCCCGGCTTGACGTCGCGGTGGACAAGGCCGGCGCGATGCGCCTCGGCCAGCGACAGACAGACCTGGGCGAGGAGGTGGGCGACCCGCGCCTCGGGCAGTGGACCGTGGCGATCGACCAGCGATTCGAGGTCGAAACCGTCGAGCAGCTCCATGGCGTAATAGAGGTCGCCTTCGGGCGAGAGTCCGAAGTCGTAGAGCTGGATGGTGTGCGGACTCCGCAGCAGCGAGATGGCGCGGGCCTCGCGCTCGAAGCGCCGGGCCAGTTCGCGCACCGCTGCCGGATCGTTGCGCAGGTCCTCGGTTGGACGCACGAACTTCACCGCCGCCTGGCGCGGCAGCAGACGGTGGCGCGCGCGCCAGACCTCGCCCATGCCGCCTTGCCCGAGACGCTCGATAAGCTGGTAGGACCCCATCTCCTGCAATTCGCGGCGGCTGCGCGCCAGATCGCCGGCCATGCGGCCGAAGACCCAGGCCGCGGCCCAGGCGACACCGGCACAGAAGTAGCCGGGCGCGAACCAGCGGATCAGCGCCGACGGGTCGCTGGGCTCGCGGCCCAGCCAGACCAGCAGCTGGTAGCCGACCGGCAGGGTGGTGGCGCAGAGCAGCGCGGCGATCAGCGCCTGCGAGGGCAGGCAGGGGATGATCAACGGGAACAGCACGATCCAGATGCACATGCCCGGCACGCCGTCGTAGTCCTTGGCGGCGCGCGGACCGATCGCCACCTCGGCGAAGGCCATGGCCAGGGCGGCGACGACGACATAGGCGAGTCCGACCGTGATGATGGTGCGCGCCGCCGGACGGGCCCGCTTGGCGATGCGCCAGACGACCAGGGAGACGACGGTGAGGAAGGCGCACAGCCCGGCCATCACCGCCTGCTCCCACGGCGGGCGGTCGAGCAACGCCGGCAGGACCAGGGCGAGGAGCGTGCCGCCACCGAAGGCGGTCGCGCCGATCAGGGTCAGGGCGCGTAGGCGGGCGTGGGCGGTGGTTGCCAGGACCTCGAGCAGCTCCAGGCGCGTCTCGACCACGGCACCCGGGGCGTCTACGAGTTCGCGCGGCGCCAGTAGGACGGTCGGCTTGGCCGCTGCTGTAGCACTCCGAGTCAAATTCTCCGGTTCGTCCGGAGAATTTGGCGAAGAGTGCGTTGGGTGCGGGGCGAAGCCCTGCAGCAACAGCCGAACAGCCCGGCGAAGCCGACCATGAACCTCTTGGTTCCGGCTTCGCCGGGCTGTGTTCACATCCGTTCCGTTAGCCACGCCCGGATGCTGCGCGCCCGTCCCAGCCTGGCGAGCAGGAAGATACAGGTGGCCATGTTGCCCAGGCAGGCGAGTAGCGGCAGCCACAGCCATAGCCGACGCGTCCGGGCTTCGATCAGTCCCATCCAGACGCCGACGAAGCCCAGTCCGACGGCGAGATCGGCGAGCGTGGCCGCGCCCCAGGGATCGGCGGCCAGGCCGGCGAGAGCCGGACCGATCGGACCATGCATCGCGCCACGAACGCTGAGGGCGACAAGGGCTGCGAGCGCCGTGACGGTGACGAGGCCCGCCCAGATGCGAAAACCGGCAGGCGTGGTCGGCGTGGGCATGGCCGGATCATCCCCGGCGGCCGGTGGATGGGCAATCCCCGGCGCGATAAACCTTCGGCAGTCGTGCTGTCGATGCGATGATGAACGTCGTCCGCGGCCTGGCGTTCATCGCCGCATGCATCGTTACATTCTGCTTGTCGCCGTCCTCATCCTCGCGGGCTGCGGGGATCCGCCACCGGCCGATCCGTGGCGCGCCGATGCGCGGCAGTTGTTGGCCCGCACCGAACGACTCGCCGCCGCCGGCGATCTCGAAGCAGCCACCGGCACGCTGACTGAGTTGGAGAAGCGTGGTGACCAGTCGGCGATCGATCGCGGCCGGACGGCACTGGCCCGGGCGCTGCTGACGGCCGGACGCCAGGCCGAGTCATTGCATCTGGTCAGCCAGGTGCCGTGGGCCGACAAGGCCCCGGCGGTGGCCGGTGAACTGGTCGGCTTGGAACTGGCGATCCGGTGGCGTGGCCTGTTCGCCGATGGTCACCTAGTCAGCGGCATGATCCCGGCGGCCGAGGCGCATGACAGCGATGCCGGACAAGGCGGAGGTGCCTGGCTGGAACGGGCCTCGTCCTGGCAGGCCCTCGGGCTGCTGCAAAACGGTGGGGCGCGCATGGTCGAACGCGAGGGCGGTACTGTCGCCCTGCCGGCCAGCAGCGGCCTGCTTGCCCTGGCGCGCTGGGCGCATGGCGCGACGGCGTGGCCGGAGACGGCAACGGCGTTGGCCGGGGATCCGGTCGCGCAGCTCGCCGCCGTCCATCTGCTGCTGTCCGAGCATGACCCCGTCCGCGCCCTGCAGGCTGCCGAATCTGTCTGGAAGGTGTCGGCGTCCGGCGCCGATGAGGCCTACACCGCTCTGCGTCTGTGGCAGCTCCGTCGCCGGACGCTCGCCGGTCGCCTGGCATTCTGGCCGTTCCCGGAGGTCGAAGCCCGGCTCGATGCCCTGGCCTCGCGCTTTATCGCCGCCGATGCCGCGGCGCGGGCGACCCTCGGCAGCGAGAACGACCTGGGCGATGCCGGACTGCAGAATGCCTTGGCCCGCGAGGTTCGGACGGACGTGGTGCAACCGGTGCTGGAAAGCGATTCGTCGGTCGAGGAGGAGGTTGCTCCGTCCGTGTCGTCGGAGGCGCCGCGGAGCTGGCGACTGGCATTCTCACACGACGGCCTGGCCCTGCGTTTCGACCAGCCGGTGGTGTCGCTGGGCTCGCCGGCCATGGCGCGTCTGCGCAGCGACTATGTCGGTGCGCATCACCTACAACTCTGGCGCATCACCGACGATGACGCCTGGTCACGACTGAACCGGCAGCCGCGACGCGAGGATCTGCCTGAGCGGCCGGATGTGGATCGCGAGCTGACCGCGACGGAATCCGGCGTGGCGCTGCCCGACCTGGCCGAGGGTCGTTGGGTTGCGGCCCTGTCGGCCCGGGCCTGTCCGGTGGTGGTGCTGCGATCCTTGCGCGTCGCCGCCACTGCGCTGCATGTCCAGTCCGGGGTCGACGGTATCCTGGTGTGGACGGTCGGGCGCAGTGATGGTCGCGGTGTGGCCACGCCGCTGCGCCTCGCCTGGCAACTGCGCCGCGATGCGGCCCGCGCTGGCGGCCAGGCGTGGACCGATGCCACGCCGGCCTGGCGGGCGGGATTCAGCGAGGGCTTCCTCGGCCGGCCGGACCCGGCCTGGATTGCGGCCGGAGCCGCCGAGGAGCAAGCGGCCGGACGTGCCGCCGGGAAGGCGGCGGCAGCGGCCGATCAGCCGTTCGACCTCGTCCAGTGCCTGCGCACCGACGACGAGGGGGTGTTACGTTCCGACCTCCCCGCCGCCCTGATCGGCCGGGCCTACGACGTCGTCGTCACGGTCGACCGCGACTCGGCGCATGAATCCGTCGAGGCGTCCTGGGGTGTTCCCGCGGCGTGGGCGGTGCGGGCGGTGTGCTGGGCCGACAAACCGTTGGTGCGTCCTGGGGAACGGCTGCGCTTCGCCGGCCTGCTGCGCGAGCACGATGGCGAGGAGTATCGCCGGCCGGAGGGGAGCTGCGCCGGTCGGCTGCTGGTGGGCGGCGAGCTGGTGTGGGAGGGACGGCTGGACCTCGATGGGCGCGGCATGCTGTCCGGCTCGGCTCTGGTCCCGCCCGGAGCTGCTACCGGACCGGTCATCCTCCAGGTCGACGGTGTCGAGCATCGTCTGGCCCGTTGCGACCGCCTCGCCCTGCCCAAGGCGGTGGTCAAGATCAGCTGTCCGGATGGCAACGAGCAACTCGCCGGCGAGACCCGACGGCTGCAGATCCGGGTTGAGGATGCCACCGGGGCGCCGCTGACCGCCACGCCAGTACGCATCGCTGTCTATGCCACTGCCAGGGACGGTGGCAAACTGCCGGTCGAGGCCCCGACCGAGGTGGTGACCGATCTGGTCGGCGAGGCCACGGTTGGCATTCCAACCGCCGAGGGGCGTGAGGCCTCGTGGGTGGCCGAATGCAGCGTGCAGCGTGATGGCCAGCCGTGGGGCGAGCACCACGCCTGGTCGACCACCACCTTCCCGTTCACCGTCGATGCTAGCCCGAGGTATGCCACGTGCACGGCAGGCGGCGTGCTGCGCATGCAACTGCGCCTGCCGGCTGGCGCCCAGGTACGGTTACAGGCGACGCGTGGTGAGGATAGTCTCGGGCAGGTCTGGCGCGTGGTCGGCGGGGCCGACGGCACGGCCGAGGCGTTGCTCGCCTTCGACGAGCAACACGTCGGGGCCGACGCACTGCTCCTCTGCGCCGATCTGCCAGGCGGCGGTGAGGTCGTACGCCGACTCCCGATCACCATCGGGCAACGACCGCAGGCTGGCAGCGGAGCGCCGGTAGCCTGCTTGCCTGCCAGCACCCAGGTGCGCACCGGTGAGCACCTTGCCGTGACTGTCGGCACGGCGAATCCGGGCCGTGACGTGCTGCTGGTCGCCGGCACCGGGGCGATCATCCACCATGCCCGGGTCCGGGCCGAGACGGCGACGGCGTCCATCGCCTGCGAGATCACGCCGGCCTGGAGCCCCGAGGTCCATCTCCAGGCGGTCGCCTGGCTGCCCGGCCGTGGCTTCACCACCAGCGACACGACTGCGATCCGGGTGCTGCCGGTGGATCGTCTGCTGCGCGTCGTGTTGACTCCTGATCGCGCCCAACCCCGTCCTGGCGAGACCGTGCGGGTGCGTCTCAGCGTGTGCGATTGGCAGGGCAAGCCGGTCGTCGGAGCCGGGCTGACCCTGGGTGCCGTCGATCAGCGCCTCTACGCCCTGGCCGAGGATTTTACGCCGGACCTGTGGGACTTCTTCCACGACCGGCATCGGCCGTGGCGGCTCGATGCCGGCCACGCGGTTGCGGACGGCAGTGTCGACGGCTTGCTGTGGCGCAGTGTGGTGTGGCGCTGGCAGCCGGATGACGGATACGGTGTCCGTAGCGGAGGCGGCTGTCGTCGTGCCTACGGCAGGCGCGGGGGCAGCCGTGGCTGCGTACGCGGACTGACGCCGTCGCTGGGCACCGAATCCGATCCCACCATCTTCTGGCTGGCCGGGGCGGTCACCGATGCCCAGGGCATGGCCGAGGCGGTGATCGAACTGCCACGTACGTCCGGAACCTGGCGGCTGACCGCCCGGGCTGCCGACAGCAGCGCTGCGGTGATGGTCGGTGAGGTGCGCAGTGTGCTGCATGCCGGGCGTGGTGTGGACCTGGAGCTGGCGGCGCCGCGCCTGGCGAGGGTCGGCGATCGGCTGGTCGTGCCGGTCGAGGTCGCCAACCATGGTGCGGTGCCGGTGACGGCTGGGCTGGATTGCGCCGGTAGCACGGTTGCGGTGACGGTGGAGGCCGGCCATCGGCGCAGCGTGCCGATCACCTGGACGGTGCCGGAGCCCGCCGGCGATGCGATGGTACGCCGCCTCGGCGGCCAGTTGGGACGGGTGGTCCATCTGTCCGCAACCTTTGCCGCCGGTCAGCCTGAGGCCGTCACCAGTGACGCCGATGTCCTGGTGGTGCCCGATGGCCTGCCTGACCATGCCAGTCTCATGCTGGTTGCCGCCGACGACGGGGCGGTCCTGCTGCCGTGGGACATTCCCTCCGGATCGCTGGTGCATGCCGAACTGCGCGCCTGGCCGGATGTCGGAGCGCGCCGTGATGAGGAGCTGCTGCGCTGGCGTACGCGCGAGGATGCCCGCGGCGCCATGGCCTGGCTGGCCGCTCCGCCCGGGGCGCAGCGGCGTGCCGAGCTGGCCCGCCGCTGGGAGACGCTCGACCAGTCGCCGGCCGCCCAGGTGGTGCGCCTGGTCGCGCTCCGCCTCGGTCAGGGCGGCGGCGGGGTGCGGGAGCTGTCTGATGACGCGCTGGGTGATTGGCTGCGAGCCCGGGCGCGGTTGGCCGGCCTGCGCCTGACACCGCCGACCCGTAGGAGTCTGCCGACGGACGCGCCGGTGCACCGTATCGCCAGCATCGGTACGGCGCTCGCCGAGGGCTGGAGCGACGGCCAACGTCTGTGGCGTGCTGCACGCGAGGACCTTCTGGCCAGCGACAATGCGACGGTTCTGGCACTGGGACTCGATGCGGCCCGACTGGCTGCCGATGCGTCGGCACAGCGAGTCCTTGCCAGCCGTCTGGTCGGCGTGTCCTGGGACGATCCATTCGCAGCCGTCCTCGCCGCCGAGCTGCTGCCGGCCGCTGCCAGCGAGGCGCCCGTCACGGTGCGGCTGGCCGGCGCCGAGGTCGAGGCCCGGGCCGGTGCGGTGTGGAGCGGCGTCATTGCCGCGCCCTTGGCCATCACCGCGCCTCCCGGAGCTGTGGTGGCTGTCGATCTCCGTTGGCAGGCGCCAGTGCCGCCGGTGGCAGCAGCGGTGACGGGCCTGCCGCGCCTCGTCGTGCGTATCGCCGACGGTCGGAACTTCCGGCCGCTGCGCGTCGGCGAATCGGTGCAACCCGGGCAGCGTGTAGCGGTATCGTTGACGGATGCCGAACACTGGTCCGCACGCCTGGCGCCGGCCTGCGGACTGCGCGCGGTTGATGACGGTGACGATGCGCAGATCGCCGATCCGATCGGCTGGACCTGGACCATTCCGGATGCACCTGCAGATCTCGCCCGCACGGCGCTCGCCGGCTGGCGCTGGTCATCGGCGGGACGCGATGCAGCCCTGGCCGCCTGGGAGGCCGCATTGCAGCGCCTGGTTCCGATGCGGACCGAGGCCGTCGTACAATGCAGTCTGGCCAGGCCGGAGGCAGCCGACGATACCGTGGTGATCACCGCGACGCAGTTGGCCGTCTTCGAGGCGATGACCGAGGGCGAGCTGCGCTGGTCGCCCGTCCTGCTGACCTGCGGCCGGCAGGACGTGTGGGTGGCGCTGCCCTCCCTGCACGTCGGCCCGGATCCGAGCGGGGCCGAGGAGACGCCACCGGATGCCGCGCCGCTACGCCGTGCCCTGGTCGCTGCGGCCAGTGGTCCGGACGAGCTCGGCTGGCTGCTTGGCCGGCCTGTCCTTGATGATCGTGTCGTGGCGGTGCTTGCGCCCACTGGGACTCCGGCGCTGCGCGATCTGCTCGAACATCCTGCCTGCGGCCGGCCCGGACATTGGACCGAGACGGCCCTGCGCCGCTGGCTTGACGGAGAACCGGCCCTGGAGGAGATCGATCAAGAGCAGGCCGAGGAAATCCTCGAACATGGATTGACTCAGTTGGTGGCCACGGTGATGGGCAGCCGGGCGGATGGCATCCAGGCCCTAACCGCGTTGCTTGCACCGCAAGCGCCGACCACGTATCGACCGGCAACGGTACGACACTGGTTTACGACGCTGGCCGGGCGGATGGGAACGACGGCGCCACGCTGGGAGGACTGGCTGTGGCGTCAGGACATGGATGGCTGGATGCTCGAACAGGCTGGCTACGACTGCACGCTTGATGGCTGGGCCGCCTTCCTGCGGGAGGAATGTGGACTGACCGTCCGGCTCGGCGACGGCTGCTTCGGTGGCGAGATGCAGCCGATGGGGGGACGGCTGGGGACGCGCGACCTCGCCGATCGCGGCCTGGTGCTCAGCAGATTGGCGGATGGCACGATGCTGTTGGCTACGGTCGCTCCGCGCCACAGCGTCGAACCGGCCAGGCTGTCGATCGACTGGGACAGCCGGCCACTCAGCCAAGCGGTGCAGGCGTTCAACCGCCAGCTCGCCAATCGCGGCCTGCCGACGTATCGGCTCGATCCTGCCCTCGGCGCCGGCATGGGCATCAGCCTGCGGCTGCGCGATGCGACCTGGCGCGAGGCTCTTGAGGCCATCCTGCGCGAAACCTCCCTGAGACTGTGCGACCGGGTGCTGGTTCAGCCCTGATCGGGCGCGTCCTCGCCGGCCCAGGGGACGAACTGCAACTCGGTGCGCTCCTGGTCCTTCGGCACGATGCTTTGATAGTAGTCGCAATAGAACCAGCGTGGACTGTCGTCCTTGAGGTAGCCCAGGCGGATCAGGCAGTCGGGGATCGGCTTGGCGCCGCCGACCAGGTTGGCGTAGTCGACCAGGCGGGTGCGTAGGCTGCGCAGGATCAGGCGCATCGGCTGATCGGGTGGTGGTTGCGGCGGCAGCTGGGCACGCAGCAGGATGAACCAGGCGTCTCGCTCGGTGGTGTAGGCGCGCCAGTGCCGGTACATTGAGACGTTCTGGCTGGGTACGCGTCGGCGGATGATGATCAGGCGACCGAAGATGTCAGCCGGCACGGACGTCCCCCCGTGGCGCGACGAAGCGCGGTTGGGTCCAGCAGGCGCGGTCGCCGGCGCGCAGCACGGCCCGCACCACGCCTTCGTTGCCGCGATCGTCGTAGCGCCCCGCGTGTCCGTGCAGCTCGGTGAGGGTGAAACCGGACCGGCCGATGATCTCGGCGTCGACAACTTCGTTGCACGTCCAGGCAACGTGGTGTGGACCCTCGTCGAGTGCCTCTGGCTGTAGGCCATCGCTGGCGAGGAACACGCCGAAGGACAGCGCCGAGAGGATGTTGGCGGGTTGTGGTCGCAGCACCTCGACGGCGAGGCTGTCGCGCACGCCATAGCAGGGCAGGCCGTGCGCGAGCAGCGCATCCCAGCAGGCTTCGTCCTCCGTCGTCGCGATGCCCATCAGCCGGACACCCTCGGCCAGGGCGATGCGCTCCGTGCCCAGGGCTGCGGCGGGATTTGCCAGCAGCAGCAGCGCCCCATGGCCGGTGCAGGCGCGCAGGCAGCGGGCGATGGCGCCCGGCACGGCCTCGCTGGGTTCGGCCTGCGGCAGGGCGAGTGGTTCGGGCGCCAGCACGCGCAGGTCGAGGCGGACGTCTTGGCAGCTCCACGCTAGACGGGCATGCCACAGGGACAGGCCGTCGGGGCCGCCAGTCACCGGGCAGACGTCGCCAACGGCGTCGAGCGGGCACAGTTGCAGGCGCATGGCGGCATGCTGCCGGCAGCGGCTGGTGGCGCCACTGCGCCGGTCGGGTCATCCAGCGGCATAGGTCCGGGCATACTCGGCCGGACTAAGACCGACCTTGCTGGCGAAGGCACGCTGCAAGGCGCTGACGCTGCGGAAGCCCGCCAACTCGGCCGCGCCGGCGACGGTGCGGCCGTGCGACAGGGCCTGGCGGGCCAGTTCAATCCTGGCGCGTTGCAGTTCCTCAAGTGGACTGCGTCCTACCGCGGCCCGGAAGCGGCGTTCGAGAGTGCGGCGGGGCACGCCGAGCCGCTTGGCCAACGCGTCGATGCCATGCAGGCGCTGGGCTTCGTCGCGGATCAGCGCCAGGGCGGCGGCGGCGACCTCGTCGTCGAGGGCGCTAGCATCCGATGAGGCGCGCACCGCCAGACCTCCGGGGGGGAGTCGGATACGGCGGGCCGGTCTGCTGCCGTCGAGCAGGGCGTAGAGCAAAGCCGCACCCTGGCGGCCAATCGCCTCGTGCTGGACCTGGACGCTGCTCAGGGGCGGTTCGCAGCCGAGAGCGAGCGCGAGGTCATCAGCCCCGACCACCGCCACCTGGGCGGGAACCGCCAGGCCGAGGGCGTGGCAGCCTTCGACCGCCTCCAGGCCCATGATGTCGTTGTAGCAGAACAAGCCGAGCGGCAGCGGCTGCACCTGCAGCCAGGAGCGCAGGCGTTGGGAGTCGTCTCCAACCCCGGACAGGCGCAGCGACGAGCCAAGCAGGCCAGAGGCGGTGAGGCAGCGCTGCCAGCCGGACTCGCGTTCGATCCCTCCACGGCCCTGGGCGAGGAAGGCGTGGTGGCGATAGCCGCGGCCGAGCAGATGCTGCGCTGCCGCTTCACCGATTGCGGATTCATCGGAGACAACGGCGCTGGATGCGATGTGGGAGGAGTCCTCCACCAGGGCGACCATGGGCAGGCCAACTGCGACCATGGGCTCCATGGCTTCCGGTGGCAGACAGGCCAGGACCCCGTCCGGCTTCCACGCCAACGCTTGTGTGCTGGCCAGTCCGTAATCGGCAGGGTCGAACAATCGGACGAAGGCTCCCCCTGCCGGCCGTTTCGCCGAGGTGGCTCCGGCTAGCAACCGCTCGCTGACGGCAGGATGATGGTGCGACACCAGGGCGATGCGGCGCATGTCTCAGATGATCGGCAGCGAGCGACGACCAGCAAGCCCGCTCGGCACGGTCAGTTGCTGATGACCCAGAGCGCCGAAGTGCCTGTCGTCTCCGTTGCTCCGGTCCTCTCTATCGACGTCGCCGCTCTCACAGACGCTAGCGACCAAGCACCCACAAGCTGCTGTCCCACCACCCAGTCCAGGTGCCGACGGCGACTTCGGCCGCGCTGGGGGTGCGCGGGTCGACATGCCCATCAAGGAACAGGAAATTGGCTTGGCCGCGATGGCGGAAGCCGATCCCCCAGGTGGCGCCTTTGCCCGGGTAGATTTCCGTGCAGGCATTCCACTCACCTTCGAAGCCGTCGGCGAACAGCACCTTGGTGGAAGAGCCACGAACTTTGCTGAGCAGCTGGTGCGCCAACTCGGCCGGCAGCGAGTCCGAGTACATGCCGGTGCGGCTGTTCTTGGCGTAGTTGTCGCGGAATCGCCCCACCCGGCAGGTGATGTAGGGATCGACCGCGCCATCCTCGTTACCGATGTAGTCGCGCAGCAGCTTCGGCCAGCTGCGGGAGTCTGGGGCATAGACGCCATTGGAGAAGGGCAGCAGCCGGCCTTCGCTGTCCTGATGGTAGGCCAAGGCAGCCATACCAATCTGACGCAGGTTGCTCGCGCAGGCGATGCGACGGGCGGCATCCCGCACGATGCCGATGGCCGGCAACAGCATCGAGGCCAGCACGGCGATGATGCTGATGACGACCAGCAGTTCGATCAGGGTGAAGGCGCCGTTGTAGGAATGACAGTCACGTATCCGGACGGGGCTCATGCCGGTTATGATACACGAATCACCCAGGCCGACCAGCGTATTGCGCCATGACGTCACGATATTCCGACACAACTCCGCATGGTGCAGGCAGGCGCCGAGTGGCGCAATCCGTGCCTCGGCTGGCGTGAAACCACCGTCTTGCGCGTCAATCCGACTAGGATGCCTAGGTATGAGCACCGCCACCGCTGAACCCCACGCCCCGTCCACCAGGGCCAACGATCTCCACGCCTGGTGGCGACAGGCCAAACTCGGCATGTTCATCCATTGGGGGCCCTACGCTCCGCTCGCCGGGATGTGGGATGGCGGCGAGGTGGAGGGCTGCGCCGAGCACATTCGACAGACCGGCCGCATCCCCAGAGAGCTCTACGCGCGCCAGGCGCTTGCTTGGTCCCCGCGATCATACGATCCGGCCTCGTGGGTGTCCTTGGCCCAGGAGGCGGGGCTGGGGTACATGGTCTTCACCAGCAAGCATCACGACGGTTTCTGCATGTTCGACAGCGCCCACACCGATTTCAGCATCATGAAGGGGGCCTTCGCACGCGATCCGATGCGTGAACTGCGAGCCGCCGCCGATGCTGCCGGGCTACCGCTGGGCTGGTACTACTCGCCACGCGACTGGCACCATCCCGACTTCCGCGTCGCCGGCGACGAGCAGAGCGGGGACGACCGGGCCGCCCTGGCACGCTACATCGCCTATGTGCGTGATCAGACCGGGGAACTGATCGACCGCTACGGACCAGTCGCGACCCTGTGGTACGATGGCCAGGACAACGGGCCGGAGGCGGCGCGCAGCGACGAATTGCTCGGCTACATCCGCGAGCGTAGCCCGGCGACCCTGGTCAATGACCGCATCGGCCTCGATGGCTACCGGGCCGACTACGCCATCTGCGAAGGCTACGTCCCTGGCGAAGGTCCGGAACGTGCGTGGGAGACCTGTCTCAGTCTCAACTACAGCTGGGGCTTCCGCGCCAGCGATCAACGCTGGTGCCCGGCGCACGAACTGGCGCGCAAGGTCTGCGATGCCATCGGACTGGGCGGCAACATGCTGATCAATGTCGGTCCGGACGGCGATGGCGTCATCCCGGCGCCGGCCGTGGCGACACTGCGGGCCTTCGGCCGTTGGATGAGTGTCCACGGCGAGGCCCTGCGTGGCACCATCGCCCTGTCGCCATTGAGTGACGGCATACGCCTGACCCGTGGTCCAGGCGCGCTGTACGCGCTCCTCCTCGACCCGGTTGCGGGCGAGATCCTACTGCCGCGGATCTGGGCGGGCATGGTGCCGCGCCTGCTGGGTGGCCGGGAACTGCCGTGGAAGCAGGGGCAGGACGGGTTGCGCGTGACCCTGCCGGCGGCCAAGGACGGCATGCCGCGCATCGTGCTGCTGCCAAACGCCACGCTGATGCCATGATGTGACGGCGTGAAGCGCCGGCTTGCTGGCGCAAAGCGCGGTCACCACGCGGTCGCGAGACCGCTGAATTGCTGCAAACCTGCGAGGACCCCCCATGCGCACCTGTCTCTCCGTGTGTCTCTGCCTCTGCTTCACTGTCCTGGCCTGCGGCGAGTCCGGGTCGCTGGACAACGGCGGCTTCGAAGGCGAAGCGATCACGCTGCGCATTCAGGCCGGTGCCAAGGCCAGGCTGTCGGGCGACCTCGCCGCCGGCTGGAAGGACAACTCCGAGTGGGCGGACATCGAGGCGCGTTACGCCGTGGATACGGCGGTGAAGCGCACCGGGAGCAGCGCGCAGCGCCTCGAACTTGTGTCGGCGCAGGGAGGCAGCCCGCAGTTGCTGCAGGAGTTCGAGGCCTTGCCGGGCATGGACTATCTCGCCACCGTCTGGGTCCGGGCCTCCGCACCAGTGCCGGTCAATCTGCTGGCGCGGCAGAGCGGTCAGCCCTACGCCCTGAGGGGCCGGCACCAGGTGATGGCCGGTCCGGAGTGGCAGGAACTGCGGGTAGCCTGGACCTCGCCAGCGGGCGAACGAGTCTCCTTCATCCTCAACCCGGAGAAGCCGGGGACGGTGTGGTTCGACGATGCCGTCCTGGCGGTCAAGCCGCCCGCAGTCCAGGCAGGGCCGCCAGGCGAGGAGTTGAGCAACGCCGGATTCGAGGACAGCTTCGTCGCGGTCGCAGCCGACGCTGGGCGCAAGGCCAAGCTCAGCGGCGAGATCGCCGGCGGATGGAGCGATGATTCGGCGTGGGCTGACGTCGAACTGCGCTATGCCGCCGACCAGGGGGTGAAGCACGGCGGCAACGCAAGCCAGCGTCTCCAGGTCCGCGCCATCCGCAGCGGTCAGGTGCAGTTCGTGCACAATCTGGCCCTGCGCGCCGGACGCCAATACCGGGCCTCGCTGTGGGTGCGCGGCTCGACCCCGGCGCCGATCCTGCTCAACGTCCGCCAGGGACCGCCGCCGTATCGCGGTTACGCCTCGACCCAGGCCGTGGTCACGCCGGAATGGCAGCAGATCGGACTCAGCTGGACCCAGCCCGAGAACGCCGCCGGCATGCTGATGGTGGTACCGACCACGCCCGCAACCCTGTGGCTCGATGATGCCAGCGTCACCGATGTCACGGGCCGGCCCGATCCATCGCTGCTCGCGCCGTCACATCCGGGCAACCTGCTTGCCGACGGCTCCTTCGAGGCCGGCATGGGCAATCTGTGGAATCAGGCGTGGAACGATGACACGGTGGGCTGGGGTACATCGACCACGGTGGCTGGCGGCACGCACGGGAGTCGCGCCTTGCGCCTGGTTGTGCATGGCCGGACCTTCCGCCTCCATACCGCTCCGGTGGCAACGGTGCCAGGTCGCACCCATGTCTTCTCGGTCGCACTGCGCTCCAGCGCACCGCTGCCGGTCGAATTGAAGCTCGGGGAAGGCAATAGCCGGATTGTCCAGGTCGGCGCCGACTGGTCGCGGTTCCAGGTCGCTGGACGGGTCGGCAGCACGGTCCATGGCTGGGTGTCCGTGATCGATCCTGGGCATGTGGCCGATCTCGACGTCGATGCGGCGCAGATCGAGGAGGGCGACACGCCCAACGCCTTCCGACCGCGCTTCCCGCATGAACTGGTGCTGTCGGGCGGTGGACCGGGACGGATCGCCGCCGCTGGTGCTGCTGTGCGTCTGCTGCCAGTGGTCGCCCCGCCTCCGCCCACAGGATCGCGCCTACTGGTCACGGTCGGGGATCTGGCTGGACGTAGCGTCCAGTTGCCTCCGCTCGCTTGGCCGGCCGCCGAGATCGTAGTTCCCGCCGAGCCGTCGCGACCGCACGGCACCTGGATGGTCGAGGCCCGGCTGGTGGCCGCTGACGGCACCCCGCTTTGCGACCCCGCCAGCGTGACCTTCAGCCGCCTGCCGGCACCCCGGGCGATCGATGGGGCGGCCTCGTTCTTCGGCATCCATCTGCCCTTCAGCGCCAACGGCATTGCCATTGCCACGGCTACCGGCCAACGCTGGTTGCGCGTCCACGATGTCGAACCCTTCACCAAGTGGGCAGCTATCGAGCCGGAACGGGACCGCTTCGTCTTCGATGACGCGAGGATCGATGCCGCCCGCTCTGCCGGCTTGCGCGTCCTCGGCCTGCTGGATGGCGCGCCCTGGTGGGCAAGCACTGGGCCGCGACGCTCTGGCTACTTCGCCAGATGGCACCTGCCCGATGTGGCCGACGCCGATGCGCTGTGGACCCGCTATGTCGATCGTACGGTGCGCCATTACGCTGGCCGCATCGATGACTGGGAGGTGTGGAACGAGGCGTGGAGCACCAAGGACTTCTTTCCCAAGGGGACGCCGCAGCGCTACGCCCAGCTCCTGAAACTGGCATATGCCACGGCAAAGCAGGCCAATCCGCGGACCACCATCGTCGGCGTCAATACCGCTGGCAACCAGGATACCTTCACCACGCCGGTCCTCGACGCCGCTGGGGCCGCCTTCGACCAGTTCTCCTGGCATGAGTACAACGTCGCTCCGGGAGGCGGCTGGCCGGCGGCCATCCACGACAAGTTCGAGGCAATGCAGCGCAACCACGGCGGGGCGCGGCCACAACTGGTCACCGAA
The DNA here is from genome assembly GCA_038203025.1 of Planctomycetota bacterium. Lineage (GTDB taxonomy): Bacteria > Planctomycetota > UBA11346 > UBA11346 > UBA11346 > UBA11346. The sequence continues at coordinate 11,414 of JBBREK010000018.1, read as the reverse complement.
GGCGGCAACGCCGGTCGGCTCATCGGCTTGGCGGGCGGAGCTTCACGCGAACTCGCTGTGGCCTCGGCGGCGTGGATCGTGCGGGTCGATGCTGAAATGCTGGCGGCGGGCATCCTGCGGCACTTCTGGTACTCGGCTGCATTCACCACCCGCGCCGGGGTGGGCAGCTTCAGCGCGATTGAACACGATGGCGCGATCAAGCCGGCCTTCGCCGCCCGCGCTGTGCTGGCCTGGCTGATCGATGGCGCGACCTGTGATGGTCTGGTCACCGACGCGGACAGCGGCTTGACCAGGATCGCCTTCCGTTCAGGCGAAGGTCGGCGGATCACCGTGGTCTGGAGCGCTTATGGTGACCGTTTGCCGCTGGCAGTTCCGGCCACGGCGACGCTGCTCGATCTGTTCGGCAATCCGCAACCGGGTACGGGAGCGATGGTCGATGCCACGCCCGTCTACTTTGTTGAGTAGGTCTGGCTACTGCCCGAGCGCAGTACGCTGCAGCTTGAACAACTCGTCGATCGCCGTGGTGCCAGCCGCCAGCAGCTCGTCGAGCTTGGTGCGCGGGAAGACGCCGTGTTCACCGGTGCCCTGCACTTCGACGAAGTCACCGCTGCCGCCGCCGACCGGGCAGCGCATGACCAGATTCATGTCGACTTCGGCGGTCGAGTCCTTGGCGTAGTCGAGATCGACTTCGACCTTGCCCTGGACGATGCCGACCGAGATGGCGGCGATCTGCCCGAGCAGGTAGTGGGCCACGCCTGCCTTCTGCTTCTGCTTGGTGGCGAGTTCGGCGAGGGCGTCGTGGACCGCGATCCAGGCGCCAGTGATGGCGGCAGTGCGCGTGCCGCCATCGGCGTCGATGACGTCGCAGTCGACGGCGATGGTCACCTCGCCGAGCTTGTCGATGTCGACCGCGGCGCGCAGGGCGCGACCGATCAGGCGCTGGATCTCAACGCTGCGGCCGTCCTGCTTGATGCCGTCGCGGCGCTTTCGCGGGCCGGTCGAGCCAGGCAGCATGGCGTACTCGGCGGTCAGCCAGCCGCCCTTGCCGCGCCGGTAGGGGGGCACTTCGTTCTCGATGCAGGCGCTGCACAGCACCCGGGTGCGGCCGAAGGAGACGAGGCAGGAACCAGCGGGTTTGGCCTGGAAGCCGCGTTGGAAGGAGATGGGTCGCATGATGGGTTCCGGGTTTCGGGTTTCGGGTTTCGGGACACGGGGAGGAGGCCTCGGGAGGGGGGAAGGGCGCGGCAGTGCCAACCCGAAACCCGAAACTATCTCGGACGCATCGACGCCAACAGTGCCGGCCCATCGGCCGCCATCAGCAAGCGCAGCACCGCCTTCTGCGCATGCAGGCGGTTCTCGGCCTGGTCGAAAACGATCGACTGTGCCGATTCCATGGCGCCGTTGGTGATCTCTTCGCCGCGATGGGCGGGCAGGCAGTGCATGACCTTGGCTTTGGGCGCCATGGCGAGCAGACGCTCGTTGATCTGGTAGCCCTGGAAGGCCTTGAGTCGGACGGCCTTCTCGGCCTCCTGGCCCATGCTCGTCCACACGTCGCTGTAGAGGATGTCGGCATTGGCCACGGCCTCGGCCGGATCGTGCAGTTGTACGACGGCCTTGCCCCAGTGCGCACCGAAGGCGGCGATGTCCTCGGCGCCGAAGGCGTAGTCCTTGGGGCAGGCGAGGACCAGGGTTGAGCCGGCGTGGATGCAGGCGTGGGCGAGGCTGCGGCTGACGTTGTTGGCGTCGCCGATGAAGACGATGCGCTTGCCGCTGACGCTGCCGAGGTGCTCAAGGATGGTCTGGAAGTCGGCCAGGGCCTGGCAGGGGTGCGAGGCGTCGGACAGGCCGTTGACCACCGGGATGGTGGCGTTGGCCGCCAGTCCGGCGACGGTCGCGTGCTTGAATACGCGGGCCATGATGCCGTGGTGGTAGCGCGATAGCACGCGTGCCGCGTCCTGCACCGGCTCGCGGTCGCCCAGGCCGATCTCGTCGCCGCGGATATAGATGCCACGGCCGCCGAAGTCGACCATCGCGACCTCGAACGACAGGCGGGTGCGCAGCGACGGCTTCTCGAAGATCATCGCCAGGGTCTTGCCACCCAGGCAGTGGTCCTGCATGCCTTTACGGCGGCGGTCCTTGAGGTAGCCGGCCAGGGCGAGCAGGCCGTGGAAGTCGGCGGCGCTGATCTCGTCGAGGGAGAGGAAGTTCTTCATGTGCTAAGCCAATCTCAGCTCGGTGCCGATGCCTTCGGCGGTGAATATCTCGAGCAGCAGGGCATGCGCCTGTCCGGCTCCGAGGATGTGGATCTTGCCGACGCCCTTCTCCAGGGCGCCGATGCAGCTTTCGACCTTGGGGATCATGCCGCCGGAGATGACCTGACGGGCGATGAGGTCGCGGACCTCTGGTGCCGACAGGCTGCTGATCAGTGTCGCGGGGTCCTTGGGGTCGGTGAGCACGCCCGGCACGGTGCTGAGGAAAACCAGCTTCTCGGCGTCCATGGCGGTGGCGACGGCGAGGGCGATGTCGTCGGCGTTGGTGTTCAGCACCTGGCCGTCGGCGGTGATCGACAGGGGTGGCACCACCGGGATGAGCCCGCGGGTGGCGTAGCGAGCGAGGCGCTCCTTGTCGACGCCGGTCGGCTGTCCGACCAGGCCGAGTTGCGGGTCCATGATCGTGCCGGTCACCGGCTCGTGGCGTGGCGGGCACATGCCGATGGCGGCGCCGCCGAGGGCGAAGATGCGGTTGACGATGTGGGCGTTCAGCTTTTCCACCTCGCGCGCGACGATCGCCATGGCGGCAGCGTCGGTGACGCGGCGGCCGTTGCTGAACACCGGGGTGAGCCCGGCCATCTCCATGGCCCGCGAGATCGACTTGCCGCCGCCGTGCACCAGCACCGGGGACACGCCGACCTGCTCAAGGAAGACGAGATCGGTGAGCAGCCGATCGAGGACCTCAGCGTCCTCGATCGGCTCGCCGCCAACCTTCACCACCACCACGGCTTCGTGGAAGCGCTTGAGGTAGGGCAGGGCCTCGATGAGTACGGTCGCTTTACGGGTCGCTTCGTCGACCACGGTTCCTCCAGAGTAAGGAATGAGGGGGACGGAACATACGGCTTTCCTGCTGTGGTCCAGTGGAGGTCATCCTCCCGGCTGATTCAGCCAAGCAGTCTGCTCAGCGCCAGTGGCGCCAGCCAGGGCCCGAGGGCGACGGCCAGCACCGCACCGATTGCCAGGGACGGGCCAAACGGCATCTCACGGCCGCCACCCATCAGACGCGCTGGGATGCCGATCAGTGTACCGACCACGGTGGCGAACATGAAGGCGACCAGCGTGCCGACCGGGCCGAGGAAGGCGCCGAGGCCGCAGAACAGCTTGACGTCTCCGTAACCCATGGCGTTGCGTTTGAACGCCACCGTGCCGACCAGGCCGACCATCCATGGCAGCCACCAGCCGACCAGCGAACCGAGGATGGCCTGGGTTAACGAATAGGCGAGCAGGTGAGTCGCGCTCCAATCGCTGGTAAAGGAGCCAGCCGGTTGGGAGGCGATGAAGATCACGGTCAGCATTGTCCACAGGGCGGTGCAGCCCATGTACCACCACGCGCCTTTGGCCATGGCGAGGTGGTCGCGTTCCTCCCAGGCCTCCTTGAGGCGGCCGTAGACCGACCGGGCGAGCAGCAGCGATAGCGCGATCAGGCCGAGGCCGCCCGTGGTCACCAGGCCGAGAGTCCAGGCGGCCTTACCGGGAGTGCCGCGCCAGCCGTCGAGCACATCCCAGGTGCGGAACCAGTACTGCGGATCGAAATTGCCGTGTAGGCTGGTGCCGAACAGTTCCTGTGCGACGAGGGCGGTGGTGTTCTCCAGCACCGGGACGTACGGCCAGAAGCAATTGGTGGCGGTGAGGGCCGCCAGCGGAATGGCGACTGCCTGCAGCCCCTTGGTCAGTTCGTCCGGCAGCATGAGATGCTCCCAGTCGATCAGCACCTCAGCGATGAGTAGCCAGACCAGCAGCAGCAGTACGGCCATGGCGGCCAACTGCGGCAGCCAGAAGGCCAACGCTGGATCGCTGGTCGAAGCCGTCGCGGCATAGATCCAGGCGCTGTGCAGGATCGGGATCCGGATCGCCGCCCAGGCCACCAGCGTGGTGATGATTGCGACCGCCAACTCCATGTAGAGGCAGGAGACCGGGATTGCAATGCCGCAATGCCGGCAGCGACCGCGCAGCAGCAGCCAGCCGAGGATGGGGATGTTGTCATGCCCGGCCAGGGCGGTGCCGCAGGCGCCGCAGCGGCTGCGCGGCCGGACGATCGACAGGCTGCGCGGCATGCGGTGCACCACGACGCCGAGGAACGAACCGGCGCACGAGCCGAGAACGAACGCCGCGGCCAGCGCCGCGATCAGCATGCCTCCCCCTGGGACCGCGCGCCGCTGGCGCGCCTGCGCAGGCTGACCGCGGGGTTGTTCAATCTCATCCCGCCGACGCCAGGTGCGCCGTAATGCGTGCGAGATCGGCTACGCCGAGGTACCGCTTGCCACCCACATCGTTGGCCGCCAGCCAGGCCGCCGCCTCGCTGATGGTGATGATCGGGGCGACCTCGATGGCGAGCTCGGCGCGGAGCTCCTGGATCGCGGTCAGTTGACCCTTGCCGCGTTCCTGCCGATCGACTGCGACCACTGCGCCGAGCACCTCGACGCCGGTTGGTCGCAGCTTGGCCAGACTCTCGCGCAGTGCCGTCCCGGCGGTGAGCACGTCATCGACGATCACGACCTTGAGGCCTGCGCTCAGCGGATGGCCGACGAAGCTGCCGCCGTCGCCGTGGTCCTTGGCTTCCTTGCGGTCGTAGGTCCAGCCGACCGGGCGGCCGACCGCCTCCTGGTAGGCGGCGGCGGTGGCCAGGCCGAGCGGGATGCCTTTGTAGGCGGGACCGAACACTACCTGCACGTCGTTGCCGAAGTGGGCGCGCACGGTTGCGGCATAGGCCTCGCCCAGCGCTGCCAGGTCGCCACCCATGTGGAAGCAGCCGGTGTTGATGAAGTAGGGGCTCTTGCGTCCGCTCTTCAGCGTGAAATCCCCGAACTTCAGCGCCTGGCGCGTGACCAGGAGTTCGAGGAAGGCCTCCTGGGCCGGGGTCATTCCTCGACGATCTCGACCGAGAATCGATCGCCCTGCTTGACCGCCAGCACGACCTTGAGGTCGCTGTCGTCGACGATGCGGCCGAACACGGTGTGTACGCCGTCGAGGTGCGGCGTCGCCTTGTGGGTAACGAAGAACTGGCTGCCACCGGAGTCCTTGCCAGCGTGGGCCATGCTCAGCGTGCCCGGCTGGTGGATCTCAGGGTTGCCGGCCGTCTCGCACTTGATCTTCCAGCCTGGGCCGCCGGTGCCGGGCATGCCGGTGGCGCCCTCCTTGGTGTTCGGGCAGCCACCCTGGATGACGAATCCCGCGATGACCCGGTGAAAGGCTAGACCGTCGTAGAACTTGTCCTTGGCCAGCTTGACGAAGTTCTCCACCGTCTTGGGTGCGACTTTGGGGAAGAGGTCGAGGCGGATATCGCCGCGAGGCGTGTGCATGATGGCGCGCATAGGGGGCTCCAGGGCGCGGATCCTGGGCTGCCGCCGTCTCGTGCAACCCTAGTCCCGGTCAGTCCTGACCAAGCAGGTGGCGTAGGATCAGATAGGACACTCCGGCCATTATTGCGGACGCCGGGATGGTCAGCACCCAGGCGATCATGATGTTGGCGATGACCCCCCAGCGCACGGCACTGAACCGTCGGGCCGATCCCGCCCCCAGAACCGCCGCGCTGATGCAATGCGTGGTCGACACGGGAATGCCGAAATGCGCTGTTGCGAACAGCGTTAGGGTGCCGCTGGTCTGCGCCGCCAGGCCCTGGGCGGGACTGATGCGGGTCATCTTGGAGCCCATCGTCTTGATGATACGCTTGCCGCCGGCCATGGTGCCGAGGGCTATCGCCGTGGCGCAGGAGAGCATCACCCAATAGGGGATGCCGTAGCTGATCTTGCCGGCCTTCTCGACCTGGTGCGGCAGGACCCAATCCGGCAGGGCGAAGGGCTGGCCGGCGGCCGTGCAGGCACCCATGTAGGTGATCATGCCGAGGGCGATGATGCCCATGACCTTCTGGGCGTCATTAAGGCCATGGCTGACCGAGAAGGCAGCTCCGGACAGGATCTGCATGCTGCGCGACCAGCGGTCCACCTGGTTGGCGCGGGTATGGCGGAAGGCCCAATACAGACTGATCATCGCGATGAAGGCGACGAGGAAGCCGATCAGCGGCGACAGCACCAGCCACAGGACTGGCTTCTGCAGCAAGGTCATCCAGTTGAAGGCGTCCCAACCCGACCCCACCACTACCGCACCGGCTATGCCGCCGATCAGGGCGTGCGAGGATGAGGATGGTATGCCCCACCACCAGGTCAGCAGATTCCATATGCTGGCCCCAACCAACGCGGAAAGCACTGCGACCTGACCCAGGGCCAGGGGATCGTGGACGAAACCATTGACGAAGAATTTGGCGACCTCGGTGCCCATCATCGCACCGACGAAGTTGCAGATGCCGCTGAGTACGACGGCCGCCACCAACCCCAGGGCGCCGGTGGCGACCGTCGTAGCGATGGCGTTGGCGGCATCGTGGAAGCCGTTGATGAAGTCGAAGATCAGCGCCGTGACGATGATCACCAGCAGCAGGATCAGGGCGAAGGTCACGACTGCTTCACCGCCACCGTGGTGATGAGGTCGGCGACCTGCTCGCAGCGGTTGATCGCCTTCTCCAGGTCATCAAGCACCTCGCGTTCGCGCAGGATGGTCTTGGCGTCGATGGCCGGGTCGTGGAACATTTTCGAGATGGCGTCGCGGTAGACCACGTCGCCATCCTTCTCGCTGATCGCCACCCTGGCGCAGATGCGTATCGCCTCGGGATAGGCATGGGTGCGCAGCTTGGGGACCGCCTGGTTGAGCAGATTGGTGCTCTCGACCAGCTTGGCGATGAGCAGGCGCATGGCGGTCGTCGGCCGCTCGACGGCGAAGGTGACGCAGGCTTTGCTGGTGGCGTTGGTGAGATCGAGGATGTCGTCAATGCGCTTGCTCAACCGCTGGAGATCCTCGCGGTCGATCGGTGTGACGAAGGTGGCCGACAGGGCGTCGAGCATGCCGTGGACCTGCGTGTCGCCCTGATGCTCAAGTTCCTGGATACGGTCGCGCACGCGCACGAGATCGGCATCATCCACCGTGATCTCGGCCAGCGCCTTGGCGCCGTCGTGGGCGAGTTGGGCTTGCTGTTCAAGGAAGCTGTAGAAGTGATCGGCCCGGGGACGGACGAGGCGCAGAAAGGCGTTGAGCATGGGATGCGCAGTGCATCGCCCGGGGTCAAATGGTCAAGAAAACATGAAGATCGCGTTAATACACGATGAATTCGACGACTCAATCCCGCGTCACCACCAGCAGGTTGATCTCCTGTTCCGTACCGTCGCTGCCGCGGCGGGTCAGCTTCAGCCGATCGCCCGGTCCGGTGCGCACCAGCGCCCGCAGCAGGTCGATGCGCTTGTCCAGCGGCTTGCCGTCGACCGCCACCAGCAGGTCGCCGCGCCGCAGGCCGGCGAGCTGGGCCGGCGAGCCGTTGTCGACGCTGGCTATCAGCACGCGGTCGGCGCGCTCGGCAATCTCCCAACCGTAGTACGGGCGGCCAGGGATGACGCCGCGCGCGGCGGGCACCACCATGTCGATCACCTGCGTATCGCGCCTGATCCGCACGGGGACGAGCAGCGGTTCGCGCCAGGCCAATGCGGCGAAGCAGCCAGCAGCCTGGTCGGCACTGGCGGCCGGCCGGTCGGCGACCCGCAGGAGCACGTCGCCGGCGAGCAGTCCCGAACTCCCCGGCTTCCCGACCGTCGGACCCTGAGGGCCGTCCTCAAGGGTCAGGCCCTCGGGCATGGCGGCGTGGCGGACATAGCCGCCCTCCGCCACGCGCAGCAGAGGCAGGAAATCGGCGATCTGGGTGCAGGCTATCGCCAGGCCAATGCCGCTGTTGATGCGGAAGCCGGTACGTGATCGGATCTGTCCATTGATGCCGATCAGTCGGCCCGACTCGCTGAACAGCGGACCGCCGCTGTTGCCGGGATTGACCGGCGCGTCGACCTGAAGGCAGTCGGCATAGCCGCCGCGCACCAGCCTGCCGCTGCCCAGGACGCCACGGGTGACGGTCGGGACGTCGTCGAGATCGCCGAGTCCGAAGGGATTGCCCACTGCCAGCACGGGGGCTCCGGGCACCAGGTCAGCGGCCGAGCCGAGCTCCGCCGCCGTCGCCCGCCCATCGGGGCGTGGTGCAAAGAGCAGTGCCAGGTCTCCAACCGGATCTGTGCCGAGCACGCGCGCCGGCACCGACACGCCGTCGGTCCAGCGCACCTCGATCTCGGCCTCGTCGGCGATGACGTGGTTGTTGGTCAGGACCACGCCCGAGCTATCGATGACCACGCCGCTGCCGCTGCCGACGAAGACGTAGCATGCCACCGAGCGCAGGGCCAGGCTGTCCGCCGGCCACGCCAGGCAGCATATCGCGATACAGGGCAGGATTCTGATCATGGCGAGAATTCCCGCAGTTCGACCTCGACGGTGATCTCGGCGCCGTCGCGACGGATCGTCACCGGCACCTTATCTCCGGGTTTCTGGCGCAGCAGGGCGCGGCTGATCGCATCCGGACTGGAGGCTCGCGACGTGCCTACCGCGAGCAGTTCGTCGCCGGCCTGCAGTCCGGCCGCTTCGGCGCCGGTGCCGCGATGCACTGTACCGATGATCAGATGGCCATCGCGCTGACGCAGCGTGACGCCGAGGCCAAGGAACGGCGCCTTGGCGGTGGTCTTGCCGTCGCGCATCGCCGGCAGCGCATCGGCGATGCGTACGGCGTCCACCACCAGGGCTACACCCGAATTGATCAGCCAGGCGCGTTCATCATGCGGTCCGAGCAGTACGCAGAGCCCCGCGACGCGCCCATCGCGATCAATCAGCGGACCGCCGAGCGAGCCGTAGTTGGCGCGCGCGTCGGTCTGCAGGAAGGCGATGCGTGACTGGATGCGGCGGCGGTCGGTCGCCGAGATGGTGCCCAGCGTGCCGGTCCAGCCGGCATCCTCGCGGTGCCGGCCGAGCAGGGCGACGGAAGCGCCAAGGTCGGGCGTGGCGGTCGCCAACGGTGTTGGTGGCAGACCGTGCGGACGTTCGCAGCGCAGCAGCGCGAGATCGAGCGGCAGGTCACGCCCGATCACCTGGCAGGGGATCGCGCCAGCGGGCAGGAGCAGCCGGCCACGCTCGGCAGCGCCGTGCAGGTTGCTGGCGGCGGTGAGCAGCAGGTCGTCGCCGAGCGACAGCGCGCAGACCGGCTGGTCGGTGTAGAAGATCTGCTGCTGATGCCAGTGCATCTCCCACCAGCGCGTCAGCCGCTCGACCTCGCCGGGCATGGCCTGATCGAGCAGGCGTGGCGGACGTGGCACGCCCTCGGGGTTGCCGGGGCCGTGCAGGCGTTCCATGTAGACCAGAGCCAGGCTGGGCACCACGCCGGCGGCGGCGCGGCGCCACATCTCCCCGCCACCCACCGGCGCGGTCTGGGCGGGCGGCAGGTCGAGGCCGTCGAGGATGCGGGCCAGCGGGACGCTGAGCGGCAGGCGGCGCTCGCGCGCCTGGGCCCGGCTGGTCAGTCCGACCAGGCGGCCGGCATCATCAAGCAGCGCTCCGCCCTGGCTGCCGTCATTGATCGCAGCATCAGTCTCGATCGCATCGCCGAGCCATTCGGCCAGAACACTGCCGCCGCGACCGCGCGCCGGGGCCCCGCCGAGCAGGTCGTAGCGTCCGCTGACCACACCGCGGCTGATTGCCGCTGTACCGTCGAGAGCAATGCTGTCGGTAGCGTTGCCCGCCGTCCACACCGGATCGAGCAGTTGCAGTCGGCGGCTATCGGCCAGACGGATCGGATGCACGGTGGCGGGTAGATCGATGATGTGCAGCAGCACGGCGGAGCTTGCCGGATCACGTCGGACCACGGCGGCGGTGCGGCGATGACCTCCGTTCAGCACCACGTCGACCTGGGTCGCGCCCTCCGGCAGCGCCTCGGCCAGGGTCAGAGCGCTCCCGTCGGCCGCGATCACCACCCCGCTGCCACCAGGTTCGTCAGCATTTTCCGTATGTATGGCGATAATACCGTCCGGCAGTTCGAGCCCCATGAGGCCTGCGCACAGACACAAGACAACCAACCACCGGGGCTGACCGGGGGTAAGCCTGCCCAGTCGGGATGCCGACCAAGATGGTGCCATCACAGGTAGATCCTATCGACCTAACTGGGCATGTGCACGCATGTTCTGGCGGACCCGGGGCGGCGTTCCAGGTAGCCTGGAAAGTGACCCCTTGACGACTTTCAAAGCCCGCTATGTTGTTCCTCCCACGCACGATGGAGGCTGCTCAAGCAGCCAAGGTCTTGCGAGGCGGTTGACAAATCGAGATCCGTAGCGCGAGTCGTATGCGTGAAAGATACCACCCCCGTGGTATCGGAAGCGCTCGCGATTGACGACCTTCGGGTTGTTGGTCGTGCATCGTGGTCTTCGGACCATGGATGCGAACTTATAAGCTAGATCAACTTTTGAAGAGTTTGATCCTGGCTCAGAACGAACGCTGGCGGCAGGGTTTAGGCATGCAAGTCGCACGGGAAAGCCGCAAGGTGAGTACAGTGGCGTAAGGGTGAGTAATAGATAGCTGACCTACCCATCGGACGCGGATAATTCCTCGAAAGGGGTTGTAATACGCGATGAGACCACGGGCATCACGGTGCTTGTGATCAAAGGTCTGGGATCCTTCGGGACCAGGCGGCCGATGGCGGGGGCGATCTCTGATTAGCTAGTTGGCGGGGTAACGGCCCACCAAGGCGATGATCAGTAGCCGGGCTGAGAGGCTGTCCGGCCACACGGGCACTGAGACACTGGCCCGACTCCTACGGGAGGCTGCAGTCGCGAATTTTTCTCAATGGACGCAAGTCTGAAGAAGCCATGCCGCGTGCGGGACGAAGGCCCTCTGGGTTGTAAACCGCTGTCAGGGAAGGGGAAATGGTACGTGTGAATAGCGCGTATTTTGACTGCTTTCCAAAGGAAGCCCCGGCAAAACATGTGCCAGCAGCCGCGGTAATACATGTGGGGCAAGCGTTGTTCGGAATTACTGGGCATAAAGGGTGCGTAGGCGGCGGTGCACGTCTTGGGTGAAATCCTTCGGCCCAACCGAAGGTCTGCCTGGGATACGGCACTGCTTGAGTGCGTGAGGGGTGACTGGAACGCGTGGTGTAGCGGTGAAATGCGTAGATATCACGCGGAAGGCCAACGGCGAAGGCCTGATCGACGCAAGAAGTCGCTAGACCTTTTGCGGAACCCGCTA
>JBBREK010000017.1:0-29503 GCA_038203025.1 Planctomycetota bacterium | reverse complement strand
TCTCGCTTTCGATACGCACGATCTCGGCCTTGAGCAGGTGGGCGTAGGCGGCGTGGTCGATCGATTCGGTGACGGATTTGTAGGCGTCCTGGTGGTCGATGTACTTGCCGACCAGGGCGATGCGGACGGTGTCCTTGGGCTTCTTGATGTGCCCGACCATCAGATCCCAGTCGCGCATGTCGCAGGTCCGCTTGGGCAGACGCAGGCGGTTGGCGAGCAGTTCGTCCATGCCCTGGCGCATCAAGACCTGGGGCACCTCGTAGATTGAGGTCGGCACGTCGACCAGGTCGATGACGTTGTTGAGATCGACGTTGCAGAACAGCGCCAGCTTGTCCTTCACCGCCTTGCCCAGCGGCTTCTCGGCGCGGCACATCAGGAAGTCGGGGATGATACCGATCTCGCGCAGCTTCTGCACGCTGTGTTGGGCCGGCTTGGTCTTGATCTCGCCGGCAGCGCGCAGGTAGGGGATGTAGGCGAGGTGGATGCAGCAGCAGTAGTCGCGGCCGGCCTCGTGGCGGAACTGGCGGACGGCCTCCATGAACGGCAGGCCCTCGATGTCGCCGACCGTGCCGCCGATCTCGCTGATCACCACATCGACGTCGGGGGCGTGCAGGGCGCGGATGTTCTTCTTGATCTCGTCGGTGACGTGCGGGATCACCTGCACGGTGCCGCCGTTGTACTTGCCGGCGCGCTCGTTGTTCAGTACCGTCTGGTAGATGCGACCGCTGGTGACGGTCGAGTGCTTCGAGCACGGCGTGCCGAGGAATCGTTCGTAGTGGCCGAGGTCGAGATCGGTCTCGGCGCCATCGTCGGTGACGTAGACCTCGCCGTGCTGGAACGGATTCATCGTCCCGGGATCGACGTTGAGGTACGGATCCAGCTTCTGGATTCGTACGGTGAAGCCCATGTTGACGAGGATGCGCCCGATTGAGGCCGAGGCGATGCCCTTGCCCAGGCTGCTGACGACGCCGCCGGTGATGAAGATGTGGCGGGTCGGACCTTCGCGTTTGGTCATGGTGTTGTCTTCAGGGTTCTGGTGAGGAAGGCGTCGTAGTCGGCCCGGACGTCGATGCCCGGCGTGGCATGCTCGACCACGGCGATGGCGATGCCGATGCCGTTGGCGAGGGCACGCAGTTGTTCGAGTCGTTCGCTGTCTTCGAGCGGACTGCGTGGCAGCTGCCCATAACCGAGCAGGATCTCGCGGCGGTAGGCGTAGATGCCGAGATGGCGGTGCGTCGTCTCGGCCGGGCCGCCGCGGTCGCGGTCATAGGGCGCGGCGCATCTGGTGAACCACAGGGCACGGTCGCCGTTGCCGATGACCACTTTGACCTGGTTCGGATTGCCCTGGGCCTCGGAACCGGCCGGGACGGCCAGCGTCGCCATACCGGCCCAGGCATGCCGCTCCAGCAGTCCGGCGACCAGCCGGATGTGGGCCGGGTCCATCTCGGGCTCGTCGCCCTGGACGTTGACGATGATCCGGGCGGTCAGGCCGGCGGCGATCTCGGCGATGCGATCGGTGCCGCTCTGGTGGTCGGGCCGGGTGAGCTCAGCGCGGATCCCGGTCGGCTGTACGGCTGTCATCAGGGCCGGATCGTCGGCGCAGACCACCACCTGGCCGGGGCCGAACGCCTCGCCCGCCCGCCTGGCGACGGTGGCGATGAGCGGCTCGCCGTGCTCGGCGAGCAGCAGCTTGTCGGGCAGCCGCGTGGAGGCGCGCCTGGCCGGGACGAGGACGGCAATGTCGGAGGCGTGTCCCAAGCGGGCAAGCTACCGCCGATGGGGCGCGGTCAACCTGACCCGGGTGCTGCATCCTTCGTCAGGACTGACCCTCAATACCGGCCCTGAAGCTGCTGACATGCTGGTGGTCGAAGCCTGCTCGGCATCGTTCAGCTTGGCGATCGAGGCACCGACCGATTTCAGGGCGGCGACAGTGGTTTGCGTATCGCCCAGCAGACGGCGTAGACGGCGCAAGGCACGTAGAGGCAAACAGGAACACGCTGGCATGATCCGCCCTGGCGCCACAACCCCACGACCCGTGCGACCCCTGCGCGACCGTTACGCCGACGACCCCCGGGCCACCGCCCTGGCCGACGCCATCCGCGCCGGCACGGAGACGGTGTTGGGGGCGGTGCATGGTGCCTTCCCGGCCATTCTGCTGGCTGCGGCAGGGGTTCGCCCCCAGCTGGTCGTCAGCAACGATCCCGGCCGGCTGGCTGAGGATCTTGAGGAACTCGGCGTCCCGGTCGCCGTCCTGGCCGAGCTGGAACGCTTCGCTGGCGACGAGGACGAGGGTGCCGATGGGGCCGGTTGGCAGCGCCGCGCCGCCGCCCTGGAGGCCTTCGCCAACGGCGCCTGGCTCCTTGCCAGCCCAATCGCCACCACCCAGCCAGTGCCCGACCTGGCCGAAACCGTGGCTCGTTCGCGCGTCCTGCGTCCCGGCCAGACCCAGGACCCCCAGGCCCTGGCCGAGCGCCTGATCGACGGCGGCTTCCGCATGGTCGCGGCGGTCGAGGGCCGCGGCGAGGTGGCGATCCGCGGTGGCATCCTCGACGTCTTCCCATGGATCGGCGAGCAGCCGCTGCGCCTGGAGTTCTTCGGCGATCAGGTCGATTCGATCCGCCGCTTCGATCCCTTCTCGCAGGAATCGACCGCCCGGGTCGAGGAGGCGGTGCTTGCCGCCCCCGGCATCGGCCTGGCCACCCGCGAGTTGTGGAGCCAGCTGCCGCCCGGCCCGGTGGTAGTGCTCGGCGACGTGGCCCTGCGCGCACGCATCGCCAAGGACCACGGCCGCGCCGAGATCCGCCTGGCCCGGCAGCTCGACGCCGGGGCGGTCGATGGCGAGTCGGTCGGCGTCGAACGCCTGCGCGGCGATCTACGCAAGGGCCTGGCCGAACTGAGCGGGTTGCTTGGCGAGGTCGACGGCTCGCGCGCCCTGCTGCTGGCACGTTCCGACGAGGCCGCCGAAGAGCTGCGCGCCCACGTCGCTGACGCCGGCCTGACCGCCCGGGTCGAGGCGATGACCGGCCGCGTGTCTGGCGGCTGGCGCGATCTCTCGAGCGGCCTGATCGTCGTCCACGACTTCGAACTGGCCGAGCGTGCCCCGGCCAAGAAGCGCGCCCGGGTCGCCGGCGGGGCGCCGCTCGACTCGCTCGCCGACCTGCGCCGTGGCGACCTGTGCGTCCACCTGCAACACGGCATCTGCTGCTTCAAGGGCATGGCGACGCTGGAGAAGCGTGGCTACCTTGAGGACTTCCTCATCCTTGAGTTTGCCGAGGAATTGAAGCTGTACGTCCCGGTCGAGGCCATCGATCTGGTGCAGAAGTACGTCGGCGCCGGTGGCCGCGATCCGCAGCTGACCCGCATCGGCGGCAAGACCTGGAGCGCAGCCAAGGCGCGGGCCGAGAAGGCCGTCGCCGACATGTCCGGCGAGTTGCTGATCAATCAGGCGGCACGCATCGCTACCGGCGGCACCGCCTTCCCGCCGGACACCGCCGACAGCCGGCGTTTCGACGCCGCCTTCCCCTTCGAGGAGACCGCTGACCAGCTGGCGGCAGTGCGCGAGATCAAGGTCGACATGGAGCGGCCGGTGGCGATGGACCGCCTGCTGTGCGGCGACGTCGGCTTCGGTAAGACCGAGGTGGCAATGCGCGCCGCGTTCAAGGCGGTGCAGGGGGGCAGGCAGGTCGCCGTCCTCGTCCCCACCACCATCCTCGCCGAGCAGCATCTCGAATCGTTCCGCGCCCGCCTTGGTTCCTGGGGCATGCGGGTCGAGGGGCTCAATCGCTTCCGAAGTGGCGCCGAGGCCAAGGAGGTCCTGGCCAGGTCCGCTGATGGCGCCGTCGACGTGCTCATCGGCACACACGCGCTGCTGACCCCGAACCTCGCCTTCAAGGACCTCGGCCTGCTGGTCATCGACGAGGAGCACCGCTTCGGGGTCAAGCACAAGGAGGCGCTGAAACGCCTGCGTCACGGCGTCGACGTGCTCACCCTGTCGGCGACGCCGATCCCGCGCACCCTGCACTTCTCGATGCTCGGCCTGCGCGACATCAGCGTCCTGGCCGAACCACCGAGCGAGCGCCTGGCGGTCGAGACGCGAGTCTGCCCGTGGGACGACGAACTGGTCTCGCATGCCCTGCTGCGCGAGCTGGAGCGCGAAGGTCAGCTCTTCGTGGTGCAGAACAACATCAGCGAGCTCGACAACGTCGCCTGGCGCCTGGGCAACCTGACGCAGAAGGCCGGCAAGAAGCTGCGCGTCGAGGTCATCCACGGCCAGATGGACGAGGGCCGCATCGCCACGGCGATGGACGCCTTCCGTACCCACACCATCGACTGCCTGATCTCGACCTCGATCGTCGAGAGCGGCATCGACATCCCCAACGCCAACACCCTGTTCGTCATCGACGCGCAGCGCTTCGGCCTGGCCGAGCTGCACCAACTGCGTGGTCGCATCGGTCGCTTCACCCGTCAGGCCTTCGCCTACTTCCTCACCCCGCCGAAACGCGAGATCGGTGCGGAAGCCCGTGAACGCCTGGCCGCCATCCAGGAGTACGCCGAGCTGGGCGCCGGCTTCAAACTGGCGATGCGCGACCTCGAGCTGCGCGGAGCCGGCAACCTGCTCGGCGCCGAGCAAAGCGGCACCATCGACGCGATCGGCTACGAACTCTACACCCGCCTGCTCACCGAGGCGGTGGCCAAGGCCAAGGGCCAGGCCGAGGCTGCGGCCGGCCTCAAGCCATCGGCGGCGCCGACGCTGGCGCTCGGCGGCTCGGGCGAGTCGGTGGTCGGCATCCAGCTCGACGCCTACATCCCCGACGACTGGCTGGAGGCGACCAGTCTGAAGTTCGAGTTGCATCGATCGATCGATCGCGCCCGCCGACTGCCCGATCTGGAAAACGCCTTCCGCCTGGCCCGCGACCGCTTCGGCCAGTTACCGCCGCCAGTGCTGCGCCTGTTCCGCAGCAAGGCCATCCGCATCCGCCTGCGCCAGCTTGGCATCATGCGCGTCGACGTCGGCGACCGCCGCCTGCGCCTGCACCTCAAGGGTCAGATTCCCAAGGAACTGATCCAATCCAAGTTGCCCGAGCTGATCCACGTCCAGCCCGACGGCCCGGTGCTGGTGCTGTTCCTCAAGCCCGAGCTGACCCAGGACATCGCCCTCGACATCATGGCCCGCCTGTTCAGCGCCCAGCCATTCGCCTCCCCGTAGGGTCGACTTCAGTCCGCCCGCTTGATCGGTGGCGAGGCCAAGTGTCCTACTCGGCACAGCTTCCGCTAAGGACGCGACAGGCAGTTCGAATAATAACCTGATGCTCGAAAAATGACCACGCGACTGTCGTGATGACACATTGCTCCTGTGGAAGGTGTTGCGTACATATGCGGCCCTTCGCCCAAACTGCTGCAGGAGACAACCATGGATGCTTCCGCCACCACTGCGGTGATTGATAGCGGCGATACCGCCTGGGTGATGGTGTCGACAGCCCTGGTGCTGTTCATGACCATACCTGGACTGTCGCTGCTCTACGCCGGGCTGGTGCGGGCCAAGAACGCGCTGACCGTGTTCATGCAGTGCTTTGCCATCACTGCGATGGTCAGCGTGCTGTGGATCCTGGTCGGCTACACCCTGGCCTTCGATCGAACAGGTATGGTCGAGGGGCACACCGGACTGCTGTCGTTCATCGGCGGCTTTGCCCGCCTCGGATTGGCCGGGCTGACGCCGGGCAGCGTCCACCCGAACGCCCCGACCATCCCTGAGACGGTCTACTGCTGCTTCCAGATGACCTTCGCCATCATCACCCCGGCGCTGGTCATCTCGGCCTTTGTCGAGCGCGTCAAGTTCTCGGCGGTGATGCTGTTTACCGCCCTGTGGTCGCTGGTCGTCTACGCCCCGATCGCCCACATGGTGTGGAGCGGCCCCGGCGCCTTCCTCTCGGGCACCCTCGATTACGCCGGCGGCTGCGCGGTCGAGATCAACTCCGGCGTCAGCGGCCTGGTCGCCGCCCTGTTCGTCGGCCGACGCAAAGGGTATCCGCAGCATCAGGTACTGCCGCACTCGGTCGCCCTGGCGGTGGTTGGCGGCGGCATGCTGTGGGTCGGCTGGTTCGGCTTCAACGCTGGTAGTGCAGTGGCGGCGAATGCCGCTGCCGGCTTGGCCATGCTCAACACCCACCTCGCCGCATCGGTGGCGACCTGCGCCTGGATGGCGATCGAGTGGTACCGCTTCGGCAAGTCCAGTGTGCTTGGTGCCGTCACCGGTTCGCTTGCTGGCCTGGTCGTCATCACCCCCGCCGCCGGGTTTGTTTCGCCGCTCGGTGCCGTGGTGCTCGCCCTGGTCGCCACTGTCTGCTGCTACGTCGGCGTTACCTGGCTGAAGCGCAAGGGTGGCTACGACGACGCCCTCGACGTCTTCGGCGTGCACGGCATCGCCGGTCTGGTCGGCATGCTGCTGCTCGGCATATTCGGGGTGCAGGCCTGCGGCGGCACGGCTGAGGCCGCGGTCGGCGTGCAGTTCGCCCAGCAGGCCAAGTCAGTGCTGGTGACCGTGCTGTGGGCTGGTGGCGGCACGGCGCTGTGCTGCCTGGTGGTCAAGGCCACCGTCGGCCTGCGTGTCGAGGAGCGTGTCGAGGCCGCTGGGCTGGACCTGCACCAGCATGGCGAGGTCGCCTACAGCATCGAAGAGCGCGTATAGAGGGTTGAGGGATAGCTATCCCGTGCCACTATCGCGGCATGCCATCGGATGAAGACTCGGTCGGACGCAGCACCTACGAAGGCCTCGTCCGTCTGACCTTCCTGTGTGGGCGTGGGCTGGAACCTGACGACCTGATGCACCGCTTCCTGGCCGCCATGCGCGACAGCGTGCCGGCGCGTGGTATGTGGTTGTTTCAGGGTGGTCGGCTGATCGCTGCCGATCACGAACCGGGTATGCGCCTGCCCAAGGAGCCTGAATCGCTGCCGCCGGGCCTCGGGCCGGTGGTCGAGGGCGATCGCGTGACCGTGGCGGTGCTGCCGCAGATGGTCCTGGTCTGCCGCATCGCTGACGGTTCGGTCCAGCGTGCTGCCGATGTTGTCACCCTGGTCGGGCGGATCATCGCCCTGGCCTGGCAGGCCGAGATGGTGGCGCGCGACGAGGTGTGGGATGACGACTACCTCGCCGCCAAGGCGACCTTCAAGCGGCGCTGGCTGCGCGCCCTGCTCAAGCGCAATGGTGGCGTGGTGGCTAATGCCGCGCGCTCCGCCGGCCTGTCGCGCGGCACCTTCTATGCGATGATGGATCAGGTCGGGGCCCGCGAGTACAGCGGTGACGTTGCCGCGGCGGCGGCCGGCGTCAGCCCGGAAGAGGCTTTGCCCGGCACGGTGCGCCCCTCCCGGCGAACGACGTCTACCTGAGGCGGCCCAGCGCCAGACGCACCAACTCCTCGGCCGGCTTGCCCGGCTGCGCCACCGCCGCCAGAGCGTCGGCCGCCTCCTTGCCGCCAAATCCAAGCACGACCAGGGCGCGCTGCGCCTCCTCGACCGCGCGCTGTGGCGCTGTGGCCCCGGCGGTCGACAGGCTGGCAGGAATGCGTTCAACCCGGTCAGCCAGTTCGACGACCAGCCGCTCGGCCAGCTTGGGGCCGACACCCTTGATTTCACGCAAGGCCTTGGAGTCGCGGGTCAGCAGGATGCGGCGCAGCTCGTCGGTGCCCAGGGCCGAGAGGATGGCGAGTGCGGCGTTGGGTCCAACCTGCTGCACCCCGGTCAGCAGGTCGAAGGCGGCGCGTTCAGCTGCATCGGCGAAGCCGAATAGCAGCAGGTCGTCCTCGCGCACCACCAGGCGGACGTGCACGGTGACAGCGCTGCCGTCGAGTGGGATGCGTCGGCGCGTCTGCTCGGAGATGCGCAGCAGGTAGCCGACTCCGCCGACCTCGAGGGACAGCCGTCCGGCGTTGTCGAGGGCGGCGACCGAGCCGCGCAGGAAGTCGTACATGTCAGGCTCCGGTTCTGTCGGTTGGCGTCGAGCGTCCGTGGTCGTCGGCGACCAGGCGGTGCAGTTCGTCGGCGACTGCGGTGGTCGGGCGGGTCGCGTCGACCACGGCGCCGGCGATGGCCCGGTAGAGCGGATCGCGCTGCGCCAGCAGATCGGCGACCTCGTCCGCCACCCCCGCCCCGGTCAGGCTCGGGCGACCGCCGGCGTGGTGCCGCAGCCTGGCCTGCAGTGCCACCGCTGGGGCGTGCAGGTAGGCGATCATACCGCCACGCGCCATGAGTAGCGCGCGATTGTCTTCGCGCAGCACCGTGCCGCCGCCGGTGGCGAGAACCAGGCAGCCGCTGCCGTCGAGGATACGGCGCAGCTCGCTGGCCTCGGCCTCGCGGAAAGCGGCTTCGCCATGCGTGTCGAAGTAGGCGCGGATGGTGCAGCCGAGCGTCGCCTCGAGTGCCTGGTCGGCGTCGATGAAGGGCCAGCCGAGGCGGGCGGCGGCCAGTCGCCCGACCGTCGACTTGCCCGAGGCGCGGTAGCCGACCAGGGTGAGGCGGTTGGGCACCCGCACAGTTGATCGCCTGGCACGCGGTCTTCCACTCGTGCCATGCCCGCAGCCCTGCTCCTCGACATGGATGGTACCCTCCTCGATACCGAGCCGCTGCACGTCGAGGCGCATCGCCGCTTCCTCGCCAGCGTCGGCATCAAGGCCACCGACGAGGAACTGCTCGGTAATATCGGCAAGGGCGATGAGTCCTTTTACGCGGACCTGATCCAGCGCCACGCCCGCAGTGGCGATGCCGCCGCCTGGGTGGCGGAGAAGACCACATTGCTGATCGGAATCTATCGCGACCAGGGCGTGCGGCTGCACGCCGGCGCCGAGGTGCTGCTCAACCACGCCTGGCGGCACGGCATCACCTGCCTGGTGGTGACCTCGTCGGAACGCGCCCTGGCCGCGGCTGCGCTCGAGGCCGCTGGTCTAGCGCGCCGCCTCACCCTGCGCGTCTGCCGCGAGGACACCGTGCGGCACAAGCCGCATCCCGAACCCTATCTGCTGGCCTGCCGCCGCCTGGCCATGCCCGCCGCCGCCTGCCTGGTGGTCGAGGACAGCCCCAGCGGCATCGCCGCCGGCCGCACCGCCGGCTGCCCGGTGGCGGCTCTAGCCGGCCACTTCACCCCTGAGTGTCTATCTGCCGCCGGCGCCCAGCGCGTTGTCGCCAGCCTCGATCAGCTGCTGCCGCTGACTCCATGAGCTGGTGGGACGAGGCCTTCCGCGCCGCCTATCTCGAGGTCTATGGCCATCGCAGCGATGCTCAGGCCACGGCCGAGATCGCCGGCCTGCTGCCACGCCTGGCCGGACTGCGCGGTCCGGTGCTCGATGCCGCCTGTGGAGCAGGGCGGCATCTCGCCGCCCTGCGGGCCGCCGGGGTACCAGCGGTCGGTTTCGACCTATCTGAGGATCTGCTCCAGGCGGCCCATCAGCGCCCGGCCTGCCGTGGTCGGCTGGTCCGCAGCGATCTACGGGCCCCGCCCTTCGCCGGCGGCTGCGCGGCCGTGCTCTGCCTGTTCACCGCCTTCGGCTATTTCGATGATGCCGGTAACGCCGCCTGCCTGGCTGCGCTCGGCGGCCTGCTGGCGGCGGATGGCTTGCTGGTCATCGACGTGCCGGATCCGGCGGTACTCAGGCGCAATCTCGTCCCGGTCAGCGAGCGGACCACGGCTGGGGGTTGGCTGGTACGCGAACGCCGCCAACTGCGTGGAAACCGCGTGGAGAAGGATGTCGAGGCCGTCCCGCCCGGCCGTCCACCGGTGGTGTGGCAGGAAAGCGTCCGGCTCTATGCCGCGGCCGAACTTGCAGGCCTGGCTGCCGGCGCCAACCTTGAACTGGAGGGGGTCTGGCCCGGTCTCGGAGGCCCCGAGGAGCAGCAGGGTCGCCAGGTCGCCTGGTTGCACCGCTCCGGGGCTGACCTTCACGGCTCGCGTTGACAGTACCCGGCCGAGGGGAATGCTGGGGCCCTGCGGCGATGTCATCAGACTACACCCTCATCCTGCGCGCCTGCCCTGAGAGCCACCGCGAGAGTGCCGCGGTGTTCATTGGCAAGTTGTTTTCCCTCAAAGAGCACACCACCCAGCAGATCGTCGCCTCCTGCCCGATCGTGCTGCTGACCGGCCTCGGCCGCGAAGAGGCTGCGGCCATGCACCTGCTGGTGCATAGCCTCGGCTCGCAGGGCGCCCAGATCGAGTTGTCCGGGCACCCGCCGGGCGACCTGCCCAAGATCGACTGGCCGCGCCGCCCGCAGGTGTTCAAGCGTGAGCTCTCGGAATGGGTCGGCGACCTCCAGGTGCCGCTGCCCGTACCCGGCGGTCAGGCCCGACTGATCGACCTGCTGCTGGCCGCCATTGAAGGCAAGCCGCCGACCAAGTCGGAATTCAAGGGCAGCAACCTCCCCGAGGTGACGCCCTTCTCGACCCCGGTCCTGCCGCCCGAGCCACGTCCGGCCACCACCCGCACGCCGCTGCCGCCGCCGCCGGTGATCCGCTCGCCCCTGCCTGCCCTGCCTGAGTCCGATGCCGGCGCCAGCGACGACCCGATGGCCCGCCTCAATGAACTCTTTCCCGACGAGGAGGGGGGTGGGTTCATGCCGGGCAAGGACGACATCACCAGCATCCTCAACAAGATCCTGCCCGACGAGCAGCCCGGCGGCATGACTTCCGGCAGCGGCAGCGGCGGCAGCCGCAAGCTCAGCGAGATCGGCAGCGGCGGCTACTCGGTGTTCCTTGCCAAGATCGCCGACGAGGACCGCCGCAAGAAGGCTGCTGCCCTGATCACCGAACTGGCCAAGCTGCCGCCCGACGAGGCCGAGGCGCTGTCCAAGAAGATGATCATCCCGGTGCTCAAGGGCGTGCCCAAGGAAGAGGCCGAGGCGGCCAAGGCCCAGTTCGGTAAGATCGGCATTCTCGCCCGCGTCAAGGGGCCGGAGTAGCCGATGTCGTCAGGACCGCGGGCTTCAGCCCGCGATGGAATCTACGCGGGCTGAAGCCCGCGGTCCCCCGCAGCATGATCGACCCCGTCCCCCCCGCCGTCGCCGCCCAGGCGCGCATGCTGTCCCTGCTGCGCCTGCTGCTGCTCGCGGTCGGTCTCGGCACAGTGACCCTGTTCGCTGCTGGTCACGGTGCCGTGGCCCTCGCCGCCCTCGAACGCGCCCGCCTGCTGCTGGTCGGCGTCTGCGTGCTGGCGGCTGGACTGGCCCTGAGCGTGCCGTGGGTGCGGGCGCGTTGGCAGCTCGCCCTGCATCTG
Source organism: Planctomycetota bacterium (assembly GCA_038203025.1). Lineage (GTDB taxonomy): Bacteria > Planctomycetota > UBA11346 > UBA11346 > UBA11346 > UBA11346. The sequence goes on along the minus strand of JBBREK010000017.1, from coordinate 18,251 downwards.
GTCTTCGATGTGGTATGGATCGGCCTGCTGCTGTTCTGGACCGGTGGCGTGGCTTCGCCCGGGGTGGTGCTGCTCTTCGCCGTCGTGCTCATCGGCAATCTGGTCATGCCGGGCTATCTGCGCTTCCTGCTGCCATCGCTGGCCGGCATGATCCTCAGTCTGGTGGCGGCGTTCTATCTCAGCCAGCGCTCGCCGTTCCCCGAGTCGATGATCGACGCCGCACCGGATCTCTTCGCCGCCAGCCGCGTACTGGGTAACCTTACGGTGCAGATCGCCGCCCTCTTCCTGGTCGATATCCTCGGCGGGCAGCTGGCCAGGCGCATGTTGGAGAGCCGGGTGTTTGCCGGCGGGGTGCTCGATCAGCTCGGCGAGGGCGTGCTGGCTGTGGACCGCGCTGGACATCTCGCCTACGTCAACGCCGAGGCGATCCGCCTGCTCGGGCTGACCGGGCCGCCGGTTGCGGGGATGCCGCTGGACGACGGCCAGCTCGGGGTGCGCGACCTGCTGGAGGCCGAGCGCCTGCCGTTACTCGAACGCCGCACCGGCCCAGGTGGACGGCAGCTGGTGTTGCGCGTCACCGAGCTGAAGGGCCGCCGCGGGCAGGTCATCGGCCGTACCTTGGTGGTCGCCGACGAGACTCGGCTGCGCCTGCTTGAAGACAGCGCGCGCCGGGCCGAGGCCCTCGCCGCGCTCGGCGAGATGGCGGCCGGTATCGCGCACGAGGTGCGCAATCCGCTGACCAGCCTGCGCGGTTGCGCCCAGGAGCTGGCCGAGGTCGCGGCGCGTAGCGGCCGCGACGAGGACGCCCAGCTCGCCCAGGTCATCGTCTCCGAGTCGGATCGCCTGGCGCGCATCGTCGGCGACTTCCTCGAGCTGTCGCGCCTGAAGACGCCGGAACGCAGCGAGATCGACCTGCCGCCGCTGCTCGACGAGACCGCTCTGCTGGTCGGTCAGCGCCACGACGCGCCAGAAGGACTGCTGGTGGAGGTCCACGCCGAGCCCGGCCTGCCGCCGATCACCGCCGATCCCGACCAGCTACGCCAGGTGCTGCTCAACCTGGCGGTCAACGCCCTGGAGGCGATGCGTGACCGGCCGCTGTGCCGCCTGCGCCTGACGGCGATCCTCGCCGGCGGCGACAACCCACTCGACCACGATGCCATCCGTCTTGGTGTCTCCGACACCGGCACCGGCATCCCGCGCGAGCTACAGGACCGCGTCTTCACCCCGTTCTGGTCGACCAAGCCGCAGGGCACCGGTCTCGGCCTGTCGGTGGTCGGCCGCATCGTCAAGGACCACGAGGGTGCATTGCGCATCGACTCCCAAGCCGGGTCTGGCACCGAGGTGGTGGTGTTCCTGCCGGTGGTGACGCAGACGCGCAAGTTCAAGCGTGCCCTGGGTGGCGGTTGAGCTTACATACGGCAACGGGTTCGCGGTTCGCGGTTGGGCCATCGATTACGGACCATATTGGGTTTTCACGTGGTCACCCGGTTGGTGGACACCATCAACACACACAACGCGTGTGGTTACAACCGCGAACCGCGAACCGCGAACTGCGATGTCTGGGTTGAGCTGGTTGCGCGCGGCGCCCGACGGCGTCGAGCTGCACCTCAAGGTAGTGCCGGGCGCCAGCCGCAGTGCCGTTACCGGGGTGCTTGGCGATCGGCTCAAGCTGCGCATCGCCGCGCCACCCGAGGACGGACGGGCGAATCGCGCAGTCGAAGATATGCTTGGCACCCTCACCGGCCGACGCTGTACCGTCATTGCTGGACATACCGGTCCAATGAAGTCCATCCTCGTCGCCGGTGGCGTACTGGCGGCGGTGCGCGCCGCGATCATGCCTGACTGACCACCTGCTTGCCGTCTGCCCACCGCGATCGACGCTGCCGCGCGATGGCTGTCCGTATCCATGGTACCTTCGGTTCGTGGGTCCTGCCCCAGGGCGTCAGCGTCCTCGGCCGGGGCAGCGGCAGCGATGTGCGCATCGACGACCCGCGGCTGTCGCGCAGCCATGCCCGTTTCACCGTCAAAGGCCATCGCCTGCACGCGAAGGAACTGGGTTCGCGCAATGGCGTGCTGGTCGACGGCGTGCGCATCGGCGGCGAAATCGAGCTGCGTCACGGCCAGGTGGTGGTGTGCGGTCCGGTCGTGCTGATGGTCTCGATCGACGAGACCCAGCCGCATCCGCGCAAGCCCGAGGGCGGACAGGATCCGGCCACCCGGCGCACTTCCGGCCGCGGTGACACCGAGGCGATGCTGACCGCGATCACGGTCGAAGAACCGTCTGAATCCGGCGGGCGGGGCATCGACCCGGGGATTCTCGCGGCGGTTTCCGGTTCGGGCGAGTTCTCCATCGATCCGTCACGGCAGTCCGGCCTGCAGCCGGCGCCTGCCCCGGGCAGCATAACCTCGCCGCTGGAGGCGATGCGTCCGGCGCCGCATCTGCCGCACCCGGTCACCAGGCGCTCGCCCTCGACCAGCAGCCTGGAGGCGCCGAACTTCTCGCCGTCTGTCAGCGGAGCCCTGGAACAGCCCACACCGACCCGACCCGCGACCGGCGACCGCCTGCTCGCCGGCCTGGTCGACGGCCTGGTGGCGTTGGCCACGGCCGGCGGCGGACTGCTGATCGCCCTGCTGACCCTGGCCGGGGCGCTGTCGCTGGCCGGCGCGGCTGTGGCCGACGGCCTGCCGCGCCTTGGTCCCGGGCCGGCGGCGTCATTTCCCGCGCTGCTCGGGGCCCTGCTGTATCCACACGGGCTGGCGGCGGCGGTGTCGGCCGCTCAATTCGCCGCCTCGGTACAGCCGGTCGTCGCCCTTCTCCTGGTGCTTGGCGCCGCGGTATCGGCGATGGCCCTGGTGGCCGGCCCGCTGTTCGTACTGGTCGCCCCGACCGTGCTGCGCGGCGGACCGGCCATGCATCGACGCCTCGGCCTGGTGGTGGTGCGGACGGCTGATGGCACGGCGCCTGGTTACGGCCAAGCCCTGCTGCGCTGGCTGCTGGCCGCCGTGCTGTGGCCGCTGGCACTGGGCGCGACGCTGCTGCATCGGCGCTCGCCGCACGACGTCCTCAGCGGCTGCACCGTCCGTTCGCTGCGCTGAGCGCAACCAGGCTTGCCGACCCTGGCCGCGCGCCAGACTGCGCGCCCTCCATGCTTGACCTCGTTACTGCGCCGGTCGTGGCGCTGCTCGCCGACCGCCTCGGCCTGCCTGCCGCCGACCTGACCCGCCTGCTCGCCCCGCCCAAGGCCGGCACCGCCGACCTGGCCCTGGGTTGCTTCCAGCCGGCCAAGGCCAAGGGCGTCGCTCCGCCGGCTCTCGCTGCCGAGCTGGCCGCTGCGATCAACGCCGCCGGTCTCGCCGATGCTCAGGCCGCCGGACCGTTCCTCAATCTGACCTTCAGCCCGGCCCGCGTGGCGCAGGCACTGCTGCCCGTTCTTGGGGCAGATCCAGCCGCGGCGCTGCGCTCGTCGGCGGGTGCCGGCCGCACCGTCTGCCTCGACTTCAGCAGCCCGAACATCGCCAAGCATCTCGCCTTCCACCACATCCGCTCGACCATGATCGGCAACAGCCTGGCCCGCCTCTACGGGGCCGCCGGCTGGCAGGTGCAGCGGATCAATTTCCTCGGCGACTGGGGCACCGCCTTCGGCCGGCTGATCAGCGGCTGGAAGCGCGAAGGCCTGACCCTGGCGCAGCTTGAGGGGGCGGCCGATCGCGTGACCTTCCTTAACGAGCTCTACGTGCGTGCCAGCCAGGCGGCCAAGGGCGATGCGGTCCTGGAGGAGGACGCCCGGCGCTGGTCGAAGGCCTTGGAGGACGGCGACGCCGAGGCCCGCCACCTGTGGCAGGTGTTCAAGGATGCTTCGCTGGCCGAGTTCAAGCGCGTCTACGCCCTGCTGGGTGTCGACTTCGACTCGTGGAAGGGCGAAGCGCACTACGAGGACAAGATGGGCCCAGTGCTGGCCGAGCTGGAGGCCAAGGGCCTGACCAGCGTCGACCAGGGCGCCACCGTCGTCGACCTGGCGGCACACGGCCTCAAGCGCTTCAAGAAGCCGATGCTGCTCAAGCGCGCCGACGGCGGCACGCTGTACGCCACCCGCGACCTCGCCGCCTGCGACGACCGCTTCCGCGAGTTCGCCTTCGACCGCGCGCTGTACGTCGTCGACCTTGGCCAGTCGCTGCACTTCAACGAGTGGTTCGCGGCGGCGCAGCTGCTGGCGCGGCCCTATGCCGACCGCCTGCGTCACGTCGGCTTCGGCGTCCTGCTGGTGTGGAACGACGAACCGGGCGACGGCCTGGAACCGGGCTGGGCCAAGGGCCGCACCCGCGCCGGCAAGGTCATGCTGCTGCGCGAAGTCCTTGAAGAGGGCATCGACCGCGCCCGTGCCATCATCGCCGAGAAGAACCCCGAGCTGGTCGGCGCCGAGCGCGAGGCCATCGCCACGGCGGTCGGCGTCGGTGCGGTGGTGTTCAACGACCTGAAGAACGCGCGCACCAACGACGTGAAGTTCAAGTTCGAAGAGGCCCTGCGCTTCGACGGCGAGACCGGCCCCTACCTGCAGTACGCCCACGCGCGGTTGTGCTCGATCGAGCGCAAGTCGGCGGGTGGCACAGGCGACCCGGCCCTGCTGGAGCGCGACGACGAGAAGGCCGTGCTGCTGGCCATCGCCCGGCTGCAGGGTCAGCTGGAACGCGCGGTCGAGGCCGACGAGCCGAGCATCGTCGCCCAGGCCCTGCTTAGCCTCGCCGCCGCCGTCTCGACCTGGTTGACCGCGGGCAACCGCGACCCGTCGGCCAAGGTCATCTGCGACGACCCCGCCCGCGCCGCCGCCCGGCTGCTGCTGGTGCGCGCCGCGCGCAGCGCCATCGGCGAGGGGCTGCGCCTGCTCGGACTCACCGCCCCGGAACGGATGTGAACGCCATGATCTCTGCCACCCTCTCCCTGCCCTACGGCAACCACGCCCGTCAGCGCGTTGATGTCTTCGTTCCCGCTGGCGCGACCAACGCGCTGGTCTGCTGCATCGGCGGCGGCTGGTGGGCCGACGGCCGTTGCGAGGCTGGTCGTGGTTTCGCCCTGCTGCTGGCGGGGCACGGACTGGCGGTGGCGACCCTGGGTCACCGTCCGCTCGGCGATGGAGTGCGCACCGGCGACGAGGTGCTCGGTGACCTCACCGATGCCGCTGGCAAGGCTCTGGAAGAGGCGGGCGTGCTCGGCTTCGAGGGTCGTTCGCTGGCCCTGCTTGGCCACGGCAGCGGCTCGCTTGCCGCCCTCGGCCTGGTGTCGCGCCTGGCGCGGCGCCACCCGGTTCGCGCCGTGGTCGCCTGTGGTGTCCTGGCCAGTCTCGAACCGAACCAGGGCACCGCTGCAGCGCATCAGAGTTCCTGCGACCGCTTCGCCATGGGCCGTCACCGCGACCATTCGCCGCTGCACCAGGATGCCACGCAGCTGCCCAGCGTGCTGCTTCTGCATGGCGAGGACGACCGCGAGGTGCCGCTGACCCAGGCCCGCACCCTGCACGACCACATCGTCGATGCGGGTGGCACCTGCGTGTGCAAGCCGCTGGCCGGGGCTGGACATGGCTTCGCCGAGGACGCCCTCGCCAGCCATGCCGCTGGCGCCGCGGCTGCTGTCGCCGCCTTCCTCACCGAGCATGCCAGTGAGCCCTTGGCCGGGGATTTCGCCTTCGGCTGCAAGCCCTGAACGCGGATCGGCAACAGACTCTCAGCGGACTTTTCCCGCCACGGCATATCCTGCCGTGATGCCCGACGCAGCCCCGGTCTTCGATCCCCGCTGGAACCTCATCACCGGCACCGCCTATGGCCCCGGCTACCACACCCGCCTGACGCCAGGGACGCCGGTGCATCCGCTGCGCGAGAGCATCGGGCGGGCGGTGGATCTGCTGGTTGCGGGCGAGGATGAGGCCGAGGCCGAGGCCCTGGCGCTGATCGCCGGTGTGCTGGCGCATCAGGAGGTCGATCCCTACGCCCCGACCTATGGCATCTGGCCGTGGTTCGCCGAAGAACCGCTCAGCGAGATGGCGCCACCGGATTGGAACTGGGCCGACTTCATTGGCGTGCAGCTGTCCGAGATTCTCCTCCGCTTTCCGGAGCGCTTGCCAGCGGATCTGCGTACGCGCGTCTCCGAGGCCCTGGGGCATGCCGCGTGGTCGGTGTTCCGCCGCAACGTTCAGCCCGGCTATACCAACATCGCGATCATGGGAGCGGCGGTCGCCTGCGCCGCCGGCGAGATCCTCGGTGAGACACGGCTGCTCGCCTACGGTCGACGCCGGCTCACCGTGTTTCTCGCCCAGGCCGAGGACGTCGGCGGCTTCGCTGAGTACAACAGTCCGACCTACACCATCCTCGCGCTAGAAGAGATCGAACGCATTCTTCGGCTGGTGCGCGACGCCGACGTGCGCGCGCTGGCTGAGCGGTTGCGCCGCATCACCTGGACGATGATCGCTGAGCACTGGCATCCGGGCACCGGCGAATGGGCCGGTCCGCAGGCCCGCGCCTACGGCGACCGGGTGAAGCCGGGACTGGCTGCGACCCTGGCGCACAAGACCGGCTGCGTCGACGATGCCGGCGGCACGCCGTCCGGCTGGGCGCTTCTCGGACCGCCCTGCCCCGCCGATCTGGCCCGGCGCTTCGCTGCCCTGCCCACGCCCGAGACGGTGATCCGCCGGCGTTTTGCCAAGGCCGCCGACGCCAGCCGGGACATCCTTGGCACCACCTGGATGGACGGCGCCGCCTGTCTCGGCACGGTCAACCGCGGGACGACCTGGGCGCAGACTCGCGCTGTGCTTGGCTACTGGCAGGTCGAGGGCGCGCCGGCCGCCGTGCTGCGCGTGCGCCTGCTCAAGGACGGCAAGGACTTTGCCAGCGGCATCCTGTGGAGCGCCCAGGACGGGCCGTGCGTTCTCGTCTCGTTCGGCCTGGCCACCGATCAGGGCGACTGGCATTGCCACCTCGACCGGCCGGCCGATGGGACTTTCAGCACCAGTGACCTGCGTCTGCGCCTCAGCGTCGAGGGCGCAGGCGCCTCCGTGGAAGTCGCCGGCGACGGCTGGTTGCTGCGCTGCGGTTCGCGTCTGGCCCAGGTGCATCCGCTGGCCGATTGCCGTTTCGACGATGCGCCGGTGGCCTGGGAGGCCAGCACTGCTGACGGTCAGGCCCAGGTCGACCTGGTGCTGCATCGCGGCGCGGTGCGCGCGGTGCGTCCTGCTACGCTTGGTCGCACCATCGCAGCGTGCGCGTTGGCTATCCGTACGCAGGCCGCCACGCACGAAGCTGTGCGCTGCATTCCTGCCGCCGGCAGCCTGGAACTCGCCTGGGCGGGACTGACCCTGCGCCATCGCGAGCTTGCTGGCCCCGCCTTCGGCTGTGGCTGATTCAGCGCAATTCGTCAACTGTGCGGCGCGATATGGTACGGATCGGGCTCGCGGACAGGTAGGCTGTGCACCATGCCCAGCGCGCCGATCCTGCTCTTCGACGAGGACAACAGCCACTTCTACCAGTGCCATCCCGCCGAGGACATGACCATCGACGGTCTGCGCCGACTGGTCGACACCTATGCCGACGGTCTGGCCGGGCGGCCCGCCGGCCTAGTCTTCTGCGCCAATGTGCAGCGGGCGCTGTTTGACTCGCAGATGTGGGAGCCGCTGTGGGCTGACTACGACCCCGACGGCCCGGACGACCAGCCCTGCCTGCGCCATCTCGCGCCGGCGGCGTGCGGCTTCCAGCCCGGCGGGCACCGCAACTGGGTGCATAATCTGCAGCTGCTCGCCAAACGCGGCATCGACCATCCAGCGGTGTGGCTGGCCCGGGCCCGCGAACGTGGCTGCGAGGCCTGGCTGTCGGTGCGCATGAACGACTGCCACCACAATCCGCACGCCGAGGCCTTCTGGCACAGCTCGTTCTGGCGCCAGCACCCCGAGACGCATCGCGCCGCGCATCGCGATGAGGGCTGGTTCGAGACCGCCTTCGACTACGCCGCTCCCGGCGTCGCCGAGCATCACCTGCGGCTGATCGCCGAGCTGACTGGACGCTATGACGCCGACGGCCTGCTCATCGACTGGGTGCGCTGGGTGATGCATTTCCGTCCAGGCCACGAACGCCGCGGCGCCACCATCCTCACCGGGGTGATGCGCGAGATCCGCCGCCTGACCGCAGCTCAGGCGACGCGCACCGGACATGCGGTGCGCGTCGGCGTGCGCCTGCCCGCCGATCTCGCCGCCGCTGACGCGCTCGGCTACGATGTCGCGACCTGGGCCCGCGAGGGGCTGGTCGACGACGTCATCCTGGCGCCGTTCTTCGAGCAGGCCGCCTTCGACTGGCGGGTCAGCTTGTGGCGGGCGGTGCTGGGCGACGGGGTGCGCATCCACTGTCAGCCCGAACGCGTGCAGCGCGCCTTCCCCGCTGCTGGCGAGCGCGGCAAGCTGTACGACGTCGGGCTGCTCTACGCTGGCGCCGCCAGTGCCCTGCATCGCGGCGCCGACGGCATCTACCTGTTCAACGAGTGCTATCGCGAGGGCAACCCCGGCTGCTCGGTCAACCGCGCCGATCCGGATGCCTTGCGCGACATCCTGCGCATCCCCGCCGACCCGGCTGCGTTGGCGCGGGTGACGCGGCGGCACACGGTCAGCTACCACCAGTGCCAGGCCTACGGTTCCCCCAGCGGCGCCGTCCTGCCCATCAATCTGTCGTGTGCGGCGGACCACTGGGAATTCGCGCGCTATCGTGACTGCATCCCGTTGGCCTTCCACTGCGGCTCAGTGCCGGCCGGTGCCCGCATCCGCCTGATCATCGGCTTGTCGACCGAGGCCGTGGCCCTGGGCGCCAGCGATCTGCGCCTGTGGATCAATGGCGCCGACGGTGTCCAGCCGGCTACGGCCCCGACGGACCTGGGACTGCCCCCGGTGGCCGCGGCCGTGCTGTGCTGGGACGTGCCTCGCGAGCTGGTGCACGACGACGTCAACATCATGGAACTCCTGCCGCCGGGATCACCGGGTACGATCGTCTGGGCCGAGCTGCAGGTGGAGCGTGGCGCATGACCCGCCCCGAGGTACCCGCCGTGATCCGCCGGTCGCGCATCATCGTCATCCTGCGCGGCCTGTTGCCGACCGCCTGCATCGAGCTGGCCGGCGCCCTCGCCGACGGCGGGATCCGTGCCATCGAGGTGACGCTCAACAGTCCTGAGGCCACGACCGCCATCGCCGGTATCCGCGCCGCGCACGGCGAGCGCATTTGCGTTGGTGCCGGGACGGTGCTGGACGCCGCCGGGGCCGAGGCCGCCCTGGCCGCCGGTGCAGCCTACCTGATCTGCCCGCACACCGACCCGGCGCTGATCGCGACCTATGCCGCCCGTGGCGTGCCGGTCATTCCTGGTGCCTACACCGCCAGTGAGGCGGTGGCGGCGTGGAACGCCGATGCCGCGGCGGTGAAGCTGTTCCCCGCCGACAGTCTCAGTCCAGCGCATCTGCGCGCCCTGCGCGCACCGTTGCCGCACATCCCCTTTGTGCCCACCGGGGGCATCGGTGCGGCCAACGCCGGGGCCTGGATCGCGGCTGGTGCGATCGCCGTCGGGGTTGGCGCTGGCCTCTTCCGCGATGGCGAGCCGGCCGCCGCAGCCCGCGCTCTGGTCGAGGCGGTGGGGCATGACTGACGCCCCCGACGTCGCCACTCTGGGCGAGGCGCTGATCGCCATGGTCGGCGTCGAGGCGCTGCCGCTCGACGCCTGCACGGTCTACCGTCGCTTCGTCGCCGGTGCCGAGAGCAACGTGGCGGTGGGGCTCAGCCGTCTGGGCCGGCGCTGCCGCTGGCTCGGTCGCATCGGCGATGACGCCGGTGGTCGCGCGGTGCTGCGCCAGCTGCGCGGTGAGGGGGTCGAGGTGCAGGCGGTGGTCGATCCCGGGGCGCCCACCGGCCTGCTGCTGCGCGATCTACGTCCGGGGGCAGCCAGCGACGTTGCCTACCATCGCAGCGGTTCGGCCGGCTCGCGGTTATGCGTCGCGGATCTGGACGGCTTCCCCTGGGGCGCCGGTACCGTGCTGCTCAGCGGGGTGACACCGGCCTTGTCGGACACGGCACGTCAGGCCTGGCTGGAGGCGCTGGCGCGTGCGTCCGGGTCCCTGGTGGTGCTGGATCCCAATCTGCGCCGCCGCCTGTGGAGCGAGGCGTCCGCGCGCAGCGTGCTGTTCGCCGCACTGGCGCAGGTCGACATCCTGCTGCCCGGCTCTGACGAGCTGGCGGTGCTGGCGGACGGCCCGGACGATCTCGCGCGGGCCCGGGTCCTGCTTGATCAGTTCCCGCGCCTGGCGCTGGTGGCGGTGAAGCGCGGCCCGCAGGGCAGCGTCGCGGTGACCCGCGGCGACGTGGTCGAGGCTCTGGCCACACCGCTGGCCACGGTCACGGATCCGGTCGGCGCGGGCGACGCCTGGGCGGCGGGATTCCTTGCCGCGCGTCTGGGCGGCGCCGGCCTGCGCGACTGCCTGGAACTGGCCAACCGCAACGGTGCCGCCGCCTGCACCGCGCTTGGCGACACCGATGGCGGCCTGCGCGCCGATCAAATCCGCTCAACCTATACCCAGGACGTCCAGCGATGAACCGCCATACCCGATCACGCGTGCGCGCCTTCACCCTGATCGAGCTCCTCGTCGTCGTCAGCATCATCGCCATTCTTGCCGCGATCCTGCTGCCGGCGATCAGTCTGGTGCGCGAGGCTGCCTACGCCGTGCGCTGCGCTTCGACCATGCGGCAGCTCGGCTTCTATTTCTTCCAATACGCGCAGGACCGCAACGGCGTCCTGCCGCCGGCCTGGGTGGAGACCTCATTCACCTGGCTGCCACCACCCGCCAAGGGATTGTATACGGCTCCGAACGACGGCAACTGGGGGTTCTGGGCGATCTACGTCAATGAGGTGTTCGTGGATGACGGCTATGCGCATGAACTGGCGCGGCGCACGGTCAGCACCCCGTTCACCACCTGTCCCTCGTCGCCCAAGAAGCCGACCGGGGCCATCGCCAATCTGCGCGAGACGATGATGGTCTCGTACGGTGTGAATACGGCGATGCTCGACACCAATACCAGCTCACGCGGCGCCGGCTGGCCCGGCTATGGCGTCGGGATACCTGGATTTAACGATAATTTTCGGCACCTCTCGGCGGTGCGCCACGCCAGCCAGACAATCCTGGTGGCCGAGCACTGGGGCCTGAACGACGTGGGCGACATCCCGGTGGCCAACAACACCTGGGTGCGGGCCTGGACCGATCCGCCGACCCAGCGTACCCCGGTCGCCTACGATGGCACGGAGGTGGCCGCGTCCGCTGGCGTCACCCCGATCGCCTCAGGCTATATCAACAAGGGTTATGCCCTCAGCCTGCGCCATCATGGTCGCTCGAACTACCTGTTCCACGACGGTCGGGTCGAGGCCATCTCACCGTGGGAGACGATCGTCAACGGCACGCTTGCCGACAGTCCGATGTGGACTGGGCGCTGATCAGCGTCTCTCAGCGTCTGCCGCGATAGCGTCCCGGCGTGGTGCCGTGCACGGCACGGAAGGTGCGGATCAGTCGCGCTGTCGAGCCCAGGCCGCAGGCCGTGGCCACCGCCGCTAGCTCGTCTCCGCCGGCCAGCAACTCGGCGGCGTGCTCAGCGCGTAGGCGGTTGAGCATCTGTAGCGGCGACATGCCGTGCGCGGCGCGGAAGCGGGTTTCGAAGGTGCGCCGGGGCATGCCCGCTGCCGTGGCCAGGGTGGCGACGGGCAGACGTTCCGCGAGTCGGTTGCGCATCATAGCCACTGCCAGGTCGAGTCCGGTTGAGGCCCCGGTCGAGGCGCGCTGCATCGGCGCGGGAAACGGCACCAGCACCGGTTCGAAGCGGACCGCCCGTCCGGCGAACTGCGTCGACAGGCTGCTGATGATCGCCTGCACGATCGCGGCGATCGGCAACGGTATGCTGGTCAGCGGCGGCTCGGCCAGGGCAGCGGCGAAGGGGTCGTCGTCGACCCCGCACAGGCGCACGTGATCCGGCACCGGCAGGCCAAGCAGGCGCAGCTCGCCGAGGACGGTCAGGGCGAGCAGGTCGTTGGCGGCAAGAATGCCGCTGCCGACCGGTAGGGTCCGCAGCCAGGCCTGGCGCGGACGTGGTTCCGCCGGGGCGTCGGGTAGGCAGGTCAGTCGCAGCCGTCGCGCCTCGTCGTGCAGGCTACGGCTGCGTGCGGCGGAGAAGATCTGGCCCGGCATCGGGCAGAATCCGATCGTCGCGCAGCCAAGATCGGCGAACAGCCGCACCGCCGTCCGGCCGCAGGCGGCGTTGTCGGGCAGCACGGCGGCGCGGCCGCCGCGCATGTAGCTCAGATTGACGTTCGGAACCGCCAGGTGGTCGACAGCTGCACCGAGGGCGGCGCTGTCCTGGGAATACACCACCCCGTGCAGATCCCAGCAGGCCAGCCAGCCCTCGCGCCGCTCCCAGGCCGGTACCAGAACCATCTCCCAGTCCCGCGGTGCCGCCGCCCGCAGACCACGGATGATGGCCCGATGGTAGTCGACACCGGTGGAGAGGAGGAGGCCGATGCGCCGGTTCACGCCGGAAACGATGATGTGGGAGTGGTGGACGGCAACGACTTAGCGACCAGTCCACAGGTTCGCATCGTCGAGTGAACCGGTAGGCATAGTATCTTGTGGCGTCAAGGATTCGACATGACCGTCGTGGAACAAGTAGTTGGATCTACCACGATGACGAAGCGACAAGCCGTAGCCCTTGCCTGCGAACCCAGAAACGGTTGGTGTGAAACCATTCGGGGTCACCTCGTTGCCACCTGCATCCACACAGGTCCGTGCGGTCGGCGGGTCTGTCCATGAGCGAACCTTTTTATTATTGCTCACGGGGATGTCACCGATATCGTCGAGTCCCCAATGCTCGGCGAGCATAATCGTCCTGCCAGGTTTGGAGACGGTAGTTATCGCGCGGGTGTGATCAAGGAAGCCATTGCGTCCCTTTCCGTAACCCCAGTTTGCGCCTGGTCCAAGCATGGCGTTGTTCACGCCGTAGGAGACCATGGTCACCTCGCGCGTTGTATATGCGGGTGGCCTAGGTTTTTTCGGTATGCTCGGGCATTCGAAGAAGGCAAAATTCGGAACTTGAGCTCCCCAGGGATCTTTGGTGGTGATATCACCGTTGCCCACGAAGGTCGAAACCAGCAATACACCCCAGAAATGCCAATGCGTACCAGCATCAACGTGCACCCCGCTAGTGCCCTCGGGATGGTAGGTCTCACAGAAGGCGGGTGGCAGCATGCCTTGGTGATCTTCGGCATACTGAAAGAAGAATGGACCAAGATTACGCAACGAGGCCGAACAGCGTACGCTGTATGCAGCATCTTTGACCAAGCGTATGGCCGGAAGCAGCAGGGAGGCGAGAATAACAATGATGGATAGGACGACGAGCAATTCTATCAGAGTAAAACCTGTCTTGCTGGTCTCCGCTCGACGGTTCATGTCTCCAATATTACCTGCAACCAGTAAGAGATCAACGTTTATGTCCATGGAGAATCCTAGATATCGGGATGTTGCCGAGTGTGATCCTGGATGTCGTCTGGCGTTAAACTAATGAACGTACGAGGCGTTTTGATGGAGAATTGAACACGATTCAATCCTTATATCCGCCTGTTGAGCGCATGTCAGTGACTCCGAAAGGGTGAGACGCGACGTCTCACTGGCCAGTCCACAGATTCCCGTCGTCCAGCGATCCCGTCGGCACAGTCTCCTGTGGCGTCAGCGATTGGACCCGGCCGTCGTGGAACAGGAAGTTCGAGCGGCCGTGATGGCGCAGGGACAGGCCGTAACCCTTGCCAGCGTAGCCGGAGGCGGTCGGGGTGAAGCCGCTGGGCGTGACCTCGTTGCCATCCGCATCAACGCAGGTGCGTGCCGTTGGCGGATCTGTCCACGAACGCACTTTGTTATTGTTTGCGACCGGGATATTGTCGAGGTCGTCGAGTCCCCAGTGTTCTGCCAGCATGATCGTCATGCTTGGCTTGGGGATGGCGGCAAGCCGCCGGGTGTGATCGAGTAATCCCGGCTGTCCCTTGCCGTAGCCCCAGTTGGCGCCCGGTCCAAGCAGGGCGTTGTTCACGCCATAGGATACCATGGTTACTTCACGCACCTTGTAGGTGGGCCACCGTGGCTTCTTCGGGATGCTCGGGCATTCGAAGAAGGCGTAATTGGGAATCTGGGCGCCCCAGGGATCCGTGAACGTGATGTCGCCATTGTTGACGAACGTGGAGACCAACAGGACACCCCAGAAGTGCCAATAGGTGCCGGCATTCGTGTGTACACCGAAGGTGCCCTCGGGATGGTAGTTCTCGCAGTAGGCAGGCGGCAGCATGCCGCGATGGTCCGCGGCGTACTGGAAGAAGAACGGACCAAGGTTGCGCTGTGAGCTGGCGCAACGCACGCTGTAGGCCGCATCACGGACCATGCGCACCGATGGCAGCAGCAGGGACGCCAGCAACACGATGATGGACAGGACGACAAGGATTTCGATCAGGGTGAATCCCTTCCCCGTCCTAGAGGAGTGCCTGTTCATGACTGCAAGTTATAATTTCTTTTAGAAAAGCAACAGAAAATACGTATTAAATCAGAATATTCACAACATACGTATGTAGATCGGAATTCCCGGATGATCATCTCCTGCTCGGTCTGGGTCTGTCACAGGTGCATTCCGCGACGTTGTGACTAAGTAGTCAATGCCTGTCATCGATCGTCCTATCGCCCAAAGCGACATCGCCGCCCATCTCGGGATCGGCCAGAAGACGGTGTCGCGCGTGTTCGGCGGCGGTCCGGTCAGCGCCGCCACACGCACGCGCGTGCTGGAGGCCGCCAAGGAACTCGGCTATCGTCCCAACGCCGGGGCCCGGGCGATGCGCACGGGGCGCACCGGCACCATCGTTCTGCTGCAGTCGACCCGGGAGTCGGCGAGCAGTCTGCCCGGTCCGGTGCTGGCCGGTATCGGTTCGGCACTGGCGGCGGCGGATGCGAACCTGCTGGTGGCGCAGTTCGACGACGAGCGGCTGCTCGACGCCACCCACATGCCCAAGGCCCTGCGCGAGCTGACCTGCGACGGGGTGCTGGTGAACTACGACACCGGCGCGCCAGAGCGGCTGCCGGCCGTGCTGCGCACCGCCGGCCTGCCGGCGGTGTGGCTCAACAGCCTGCGTCTGCAGGCGGCGGTCCGCCCGGACGATCTGGCTGCCGGGGCTGTCCTGGCACGGCATCTCATCACGGTCGGACATCGCCGGCTCGCCTGGGCCGATCTGCATGTGCACTGGACGCCAATGAACCATTACAGCCGGTCGCACCGCCGTGACGGCTTCCTTGCCGAGGCGCGGGCCGCCGGGGTGCAGATCGAGGACTGCTCGCCGGCCTGGGAGCAGGCCGACCCGGTGGCCTGGTTCGCGGCGCGTCTGGCCCTGCCGGACCCGCCGACCGCCATCGCCTGCTATGGCGAGTTGGAGTTCCTCGCCCTGCTGCGCGCCGCGCAGCGCGTCGGCCGACGCGTGCCCGAGGATCTGTCGCTGGCCGGGGTGCAGTGCGGCCTGCTGATCGGCGCGCCGGTCGACCAGGCCGTGTTTGACCTGCAGGTCCTCGGCCGCGAGGCTGCTGCCATGCTGCTGGCGATGATCGCCGGCAGATCCCGGCCGCGAACGCGGCTCATCCCCCCCGTCATCCAACCGGGCGGCTCTGTCGCCCCACCAGCCTCCGCAATATAAGGACATCCATGAACCTCCGCTCGACCATTGTTGCCAGCCTGCTTGCCCTCGCCGCCCAGGCGCCAGCCGCCGATACCCCGGCGCAGCTGCCACCCGATTCCGCCTATGTTCAGGTCGTGGATGGGCACCTGTCGCTGAACGGCCTGCGCCAGCGCTACTGGGGCTGGATCGGCCACTTCTGGCTGGAGGGCGACCTGAAAGCGAAATACGCGTCCAAGCCCGACGACACGCCCGAGGTGCGCAAGGCCAAGTACACCAAGATGTGCGAGGTCTACGACGCCCTGGCCCAGCGCATCGCCGACACCGGCTTCAACCTGGTGCGCTACTGGAACAGTTGCGACTGGAGTGCCGAGTGGACCCCAGGCGACATGAGCAGCAGCGACCAGTTCGGCTACATGCTGGCCGCCCTGGAGAAGCGCGGCATCAAGGTGTGGTCGACCAGCTTCAACTCCATGGGCGGGATCTCGCCTGACGACGTTGGCATCATCGACAGCCCGGCTGACGCCGAGGCCTGGAAGGCGGCGATGACCGAGCAGGTCGGCAAGAAGGGTAGCACCGGACTGCGTGGTCTGCCGCAGATCGGCTGGGACCCACGCGGTCAGGCCAAGAACCAGGCGATGCAGGCCAAGGTCGCTGACTGGCGCAACCACTACCAGAATGACATCCGCCTGGGCGACAATCCGCAGGTTGCGGTGTGGGAGTTGTCCAACGAAGAATGGTACTTCGCCCATCTGACCAAGGGTGACTGGCAGGGCCTGCCCAAGTTCTTCCGCGACAGCCTGATCAAGCGCTGGAACGAGTTCCTGGTCACGCAGTACAAGGACGAGGCCGGCCTGAAGGCGGCGTGGGGCGCCCTGCTGCCTGGCGAGTCGCTCGCCAGCGGCACCGTGCTGTTGGCGCCGCTGGCTAGCGGCAGCAGCGGCAAGGCGGTGAACGATGCCAACCCGGCCGCGCTCGCTGCGCTGTCGGCGGCCAAGCAGGCGCTCAACCGCGACGACTTCAGCCGCGTGCGGGCGAGTGACGTGATGCACTTCTTCAGCGACCTTCATGTGAACTACAAGGTGGCGATGAAGGACCAGGCCAAGACCCTGGGCAAGTCGCTGAAGCTCTCGCCGATGCTGCTGGATACCGGCGACGGTTTCCGCACCCAGGCGGTGTGGCTGCACCAGCATGGCGATGCCAGCAGCATGTGCAGCTATCTGTGGCAGACGGCATGGGACCGCCAGCAGCAGCGCTTCCCCTTCCTCAGCGGCCTGGACGAACCGCCGCGCACTGCCATGGGCATCCCCTGGGCCGAGACCGCGCGTGTCCCCGGCATGCCGTTCTTCGTCTACGAGTTCCAGCAGAACAACCCGGACAAGTACCGCGCCGAGGTGCCCTACCGCATCGCCGCCATCGGCGCGGTGCAGGACTGGGACATCATCAACTTCCACCTCTTCGGGCGGCCCAACGATCCGGCCGAGGCCACGCCCTACAGCAAGCGTCTGAACTACAGCCATGCCGGCAATGGCGGCTCGATTGAGGGTGTGCACTTCAAGAACGACGAGGTCTACACCGCCGCGCTCAAGGGCGCCGGTCTGCTGTGGCGCAGCGGCGCGATGAAGGGCGCTGAAAAGCCGACGGTGATGACCTTCGGCAAGCGCACGCTGTACGCGCCCGAGGGCGCCGACTACGGCAAGAGCTTCGCCGACTATGGCGACAAGATCATCAGTACCGCCAACCGCTTTGGCCTGTACATGCGCGTCGATCCCACGCAAGACAAGGACACGGTCGTCGGCCCGCTGGTCGATCCGTTCCTGCAGCAGGCCAACCCGATGCGTCCGACCGACCAGATCGAATACGACTGGCACAAGGGCCACCTCCAGATCGATACGCCGGTCGCCGCGACCTACACCGGCTTCTTCGCCCAGCATGGCGGGCCGGTGGCCTTCAAGAACGGTGTGAGCCTCGACAAGATCACGATCGTCAACGACGCCGGCATCAGCTATCCAATGAGCGACGCCGAGAAGTACGTCTCCTTCGCCCTGGTGGCCAAGGATGGCAAGCCGCTGGCCGAATCGAAGGCGATCTACTGCACGCTGGTCTCGACCAGCTTCAACAACGGCTTCAAGCTGAATGAGGACAACGTCGCTCGCGGCGACCTGGGCTACACCGGCAAGCCCTACCAGGGCATGGAATGGGGCGACAAGACGCCCGGTCCGCCGGTGTTGTATGCTCGCGCCGGTGGCGTGGTCACCGCCAAGGCCATCGCCGGCATGGCGTTCAAGGCCGTCGACTGGCACTTCAAGACCGTGATCGAAGGCACGGTCGGCGCCGACGGCGTGCTGACCATCCCGGCCGACAAGCCGATCTTCTCCATCGAACTCAGCCGCTAAAGGATCCGACCATGCGCTCCACCCTCTGCACATTCCTCCTCACCGCTGTGATCACCGCGCTCATGCCGGTCGGCAATCCGTTGTCGGCTGCCGCCGAGGAGCAGATCACCTTCCCC
>JBBREK010000016.1:0-29517 GCA_038203025.1 Planctomycetota bacterium | reverse complement strand
GAGTGCGGAATCCCGTGACCACGGCGAAGAAGGCCCCTGGCCAGGTCGCCAGAGTCATGGTCCCACCGACCAGGGCGGCCGAGTCCGGCCCCTTGGCCAGATCTACGGTCGGGGTGAATGGCCAGGCGACGACCGTACCGGCACGACCAGGGCCGCCGGGGCGGAACCAATGGTGGCAGAACCACGAGGAGACGATCGCCCGCGTGCCGGTGTTGAGCAGGTGCCGGGAGATGCGGAATCCGCCGCCATCCGGCAGCAGCTCGACCCGCTTTTCCAGACGCCAGCCGACCCCACCGCCCTGGGCCGGATCGAACTCCTGGACGAAGTCGATCGCGATCGGAGACACCTCGACTCGATTCGTCGCAGCAAGCGACAATACCCGCTTCGGCTTCTTGCGACTGCCGGGCGGCGGCGCCTCTAGGCTGATCACGCCGACGCCAAGTTTGACCAGCGGACCGCTGCGATCCGCATCCTCAGGCGACAGCGGCAGGGCGTCCTTGAACTCGTCCGAGGTACCAAGCGAGATCCCCGGCGCCCCGTCGTTTTCCTTCGGCGGCGAACCGATCAGCACCATGTCCTTCCACCGGGCATGCACCACCAGGCCGCTCCAGTCGAAGCGCAGCTGGCGGGCGAACCACGGTTGTTCCGCATCCGGCAGCGCCACCAGCAGAGTCCAGTCCCCGGCTTGCAGTTCATGCAACTGGGGACGCGGCGGCGGCTCGGCCGCCACCAGCGTCGTCGCCAGCAGGGCGGCGAGCAGGCCCGTCATTGCGCCTGGGGTGGCTGCGTCGCGATCAGCAGGCTGAAGGCCATGCCACCCCAGCCGTTCTCGATGCGGTAGAGCACCCGGTTGTTGCCCTTGCGGAAGTGGACCTTGCGCCAGCCCTCATCGAGCCGCCAGGGTTTCAGCTGATACCCCGACAGCCACACCGGGAAATCATTGATCCACAGCCGCGAGTTGTCGTCGCTACCCACCGCGATCCACAGGTCGCGCTCGGCATCGCTGAAGACCTCGGTGCAGGCATAGAAGATGGCGTACGGCTTGGCGCCCGGCGGTTCGGTGATCGGCTTGTCGCTCTGCCAGAACTGCCAGCGCACGATGCTGCCATCACCGGCAGGATAGGATCCGTCGAGGTCGATGACCGATTCCGGCGGGAACTTGGTGTTGAGGTTCGATCGCGCCGGGTTGGCGAAGGGCCCGATGATGTACCAGCTGTCGACGAACATCCAGCCGGTCTGGGTACCGTCGGCGCGGATCTGCCGGCCAGGCACCGCCTGCATGCCCTTGGTCGCGGGCGGGGCGTCGGATGGCCGACCCTCGCCGCGGTTGCCGCCAGCACGCAGACCGGCTCTACCTCCGGCCGAGCCGACACTGGCGCCGGCCTTCGACGCGGCGCTGGCGCCGGCTTTGGACGCTGCCGCCTGCGCTGCTGCAGCGGCGGCGATGGCGTCCCGCGCAGCGCTGGTGGCAGCAGCCTTGCCGGCGGCTGCGGCTGCACCATCACCCGCGGCTGCGGCCTTGCCGGCGGAAGCCTGGGCTTCCGCCGCCTTGCCCGCGGCACTGGCGGCCGCGTCGGCAGCCGACTGGGCGCTGGCGGCAGCATCGGCGGTCGACTCAGTGCTGGTTCCCGTATCGGCGGCGCCAGTCGACGCGGTCGCCTTGCCTGCCGCCGCAGCCGCCTTGGCCGCGGCATCCGCCGCCCTGGCCGCGGCGGCTTCGGCGTCCGCCGCAGCGGTAGCCGATTCCGCCCCGCCGCTGCTGGCGGCCGCCTTTTCGGCTGCGGCTGCTGCCTCAGCGGCTGCTTCGGCGGCGGCCGTGGCCGCCGCCTTGGCAGCGGTTGCCTCGGCTGATTCCTTGGCCGCCTTGGCGGCAGCCTCCGCCGCCTTGGCCGCGGCGTCGGATTCCTTGGCGGCAGGGTCGGCCGATTCCGGCTGAGTCTTGCCGTCATCCGCGGTAGCCGTCTCTGGCTTGGCCGGATCGGTCTCTGGCTTGGCCGGATCAGCCTCGGGCTTGGTGGCTTCCGGCTCCGTCTTGGGATCCTCCGCAGTAGCCGTTTCGGGTTTGGTTGGATCAGCCTCGGGCTTCTCCGCCTCCTCCGTCGCCAACTTGGCCTCCTCCTCAGCTTCTTTAGCCTGCTGCTCTGCGGCTTCCGCGTCGGCCTTAGCCTCTTCCGCTGAAATCTTCGCATCCTGGGCCGCCGTGGCTGCCCGATCGACCGGGTCCCTGGCTGCGTCGGCGGCGACATCAGCCCATTCCTGGGCCTGGTCGGCGGCGTCCTTCGCCACGCCGGCCGGATCCTCCTCCAGCTTGCGGGCATCGCCCTGATCGGCCATCATCTCGGCCAGATCCTTGGTACGCTGACCCGGATCCTCGGCCGCCATCTTATCCATCTCCTTCTGCCGTTCCTGCGCCAGCTTGACCGCGTCGAGGGTCGTCACCGAGGCCTGGCGTTCGAGTTCGAGCAGCAGGCGGCGGGCCTGGGCGAGCATGTTGTCGACCTCAGCGGTGGCCTTGGCGACCTCCTCGCGCGCGTCACGGCCCTGACTGTCGGTGCCGATGCGCATCGATAGCAGACCGCGGTCGAAATCCGGCCGCTCCGGCTTAGGCACCTCGGTGGTTGCCACGGCCTGCGGATAGGGAATGCGCCGGATCATGCCAAGATCGGCAGAGCGGATGCAGCGATAGTCGTCGATGATGCGGCCTTCGATAGCCCGGGCCTGCTGGTACAGATCAGCGGGGTCATTCATGGAATCGGCCACGCGCAACAGCGGCTCGGTTGCCGGCAGATGGTCCTCGGGGGTCTCGCTTGCTCCCTCGGCGGGCAGCGCGGCGATGGCGGCGGCCTCGCTCTTCTGGCAGCTCTGCATGGCTTCGCGCACGGCGGCGATCGCGGCGGTGGCCTTGGCCAGGGCCGCGGTCCGCGCCTCCTGGCTGGTGGCGAGCTGCTCTTTGCCGGTGTCCGCCTGCGTCTCGTTCTTGCGTAGCGACTCCTCGGCCTTGGCCAATCCCGCCTCCGCCTTCTTCGCCGCGCCGTCAGCCCGCGAGACCGCCTCCTGGGCCGACTTCAGCGTCTTGGCCAGAGCGGATTTCTGCTTGGCAGCGGCCTTGCTGTCGGTGGCTGTGGGTCCGGCGTCGGACGCAGCCTTGGCCTTGGCCAGGTTGGCCTGGGCCGTCTCAGCGGCCGTACGCGCCTTGGCCAGACTGTCCGTCGCCTTATCCACCTCCGCCCGGTTCTTGCCATGCGCTCCACCGGCCTTGTTGGCCAGCTCGTGCGCCTTACGCCAATTCTCTATTGCCTTGCGCGCCTCGCCGACCGCAGCGGAAGCTGCGCCCTGGGCCGCCACTGCCGCCAGCTGGGCTGCGGCAGCCTCGCCGTGCAGACGCCGCGATTCATCGACAGACGGACCGGCAAGGCCGACCGCCATACCGGCCTGTTCGACCACCTGGTTGGTCAGGGCGTTGGCCAGACCAACCGCCTCAATGGCCTGGCCCAGGCCGTCCCGGCTGCTCTTCCACACATCTTCCTTGAGCACATCGTCGAGGCTGAACGCGGTCAGGCCTGCGTCGATCGGCGGCAACATGGCGTGAGCCGCTGCACTGCGCTCGATCACCTGCCGCATGGCCTCGCGCGCCTCGCCCGGGGCGCGGGCCGCGTTGTCGACCAGGAAGGCACGGAAGGCCAGCTTGCGGCCCTCGGCCAATCTGGCGAGCGTAGCGTGGATGGTCGCCAGCTCCTCGACCTTCGGCTTCAGCTCGGCCAGCTGTTGCTGGGTGACCTCGGCGACGAAGTCGGGCTGCAATCCGCCCGACTGCGGCAGGACCGCAACCGCCGCGCCGATCAGCGCGATATGCAACAGAGTGGAGGAGAGCCACCAGCGACCCTCTTCGAAGAACGGCATGGCGCGTGTGGTCATGGCATCACTTCCTGTCCGTGGTGTGGACACCGAGATTGGTCAGACCCTCGAACTGGCAGAGGTCCATGACATGGACGATGTTCTGGAACGGGGTCAGGCGATCACCATCGATGCGCACGCGTCGCAGATGGTTGCCGGCCGCCGCCTGGCGCAGCGAGGCATGCAGTTGTTCCGTGGTCACCGGCTGAGCGTCGAGGTAGATCGCCCCTTCACGGTTGACCGAGATCACCAGCGTGGGGTCCTCCTTGGGCGCCTCGACCGCGCTCGCCGACACCGGCAGTTCGACCGGCATCTCCTTCTCGATCCGCTTCAGGGTGGTGGCCACCAGGAAGAAGGTCAGCAGGACGAGCAGCATGTCGATCAGCGGCGTCATGTTCATCTGCACGTCATCGTCGTCGCCTACGCTCGCGGACATGTGCGTGCCCCCCTAGCGCGCCGCGGCCGGCGGCGCGGTGGCCGGGGCCGGGGCGGCGGGTTTGACTTGTCCGGCGCGCACCACCTGGCGGGTGATCAGGCCGCTGAAGTCCTGCTCCAGGGTAATCAGCAGCTGGTTGGTGCGCATCTTCAAGAGGTGGTAGCCGATCAGCGCCGGCATGGCCACGGCCATGCCGGTGGCGGTGGCGATGAAGGCGATGGCGATGCCGCCGGCGATCTGCTTGACGTCACCCATGCTGCCGGCGTTCTTCATCGCCTCGAAGCACTCGATCAGACCGATGACCGCGCCGAACAGGCCAAGGATCGGGCCGAGCGTGGTGATGATCGCCAGCGGGGTCAGCTTCCCCAGATGGCGGCGGATACCACGCGAGGATATCTCGGAGGCGCCAGCGATAATGTCAGCGCCAGAGGCGCCCTGTGATTCGTAGGCGTAGGTGATCATGTCGGCGAGGATGCTGGGCTTGGCGGCGCAGGCCGCCGCGACGCCTTCGGAGTCGCCCTCGCGCCACGCCTGCTCGGCCTCGTCGGCCAGTCCGTCCGGCACGATCACCGAGCGTTTCAGGCGTAGGAGGCGCTCGATCAGCACCGACACCATCCAGATGGAGACCATCAGGAAGATCCACATGACCGTGCCGCCCTGGTGGAACTTCTGCAGCAGCCAATGCTGCTCGGCATGCTCAACCGGGGCAGCCGCAGGTGCGGTACCCGGTTCCGCAGCAGATCCCTCAGTAGGGTTTGGTGTCTGACTGGCAGCGGCAGCCGGCTCTGTAGCTGGTGCGCTTGCAGCCCCCTCCACAGCGGCGAGAGGAGAGATAAGCAGCAATGCGTATAGGCAGCAGCGGATGATGAGCATTGGCGGGAGCGTGCCTTGGTGTGCGGTAAGGGGAATGGCGACCTGGCCCGAATCCGCATGCGCGTGCGTCGCGGCAATCTGGGTCACCTAGGTAAACGATTGCTGGGCAGATTGTGACAGAAGACGTCGTTGCCCCTGTTCGCGGTTCGCGGTTGGCCGTGCGTCGTCCAGCGCCAGATGCGTGCGCGTGTCACCCCGACTGGCATCCAAAGTGACATAACCGCGAACCGCGAACCGCGAACCCCGAACCGTGGCAATGCCCCCACTGCCACTGGCCTTCCCCCGCCGCTGTCTACCCTGCGCGCCCCCCGCATGCGCCCCACTATCGCCATCGTCGGCCGACCGAATGTCGGCAAGTCCAGTCTTTTCAACAGGTTAGTGGGGCAACCCGTAGCCATTGTTGATCCTACGCCAGGGACCACCCGGGATCGCATCCTGCATCAAGTGCGGCGCGACGATGTGCGCTTCGACCTGGTCGACACCGGCGGCATAGGCGTGGTCGATGAGCGCAAGCTGGAAAGCGACGTCTACCAGCAGGTCGAGCGGGCCATCGCCACGGCCGACCGCATCATCTTCCTGGTCGATGTACGCGACGGCCTGCTGCCGCTCGATCAGGATATCGCCAAGACCCTCCGCCGCCATCACGAGCGTGTTGTCCTGGTGGTCAACAAGGTCGATCACGACGGCCTGGAGGCGCACGCCTTCCAGTTCATGAATCTTGGACTGGGCGAACCGCTGACCATCAGCGCCGCTCAGGCCACCGGCCTGCACGCCCTGCTTGAACATCTGGCCGAGGGCCTGCCGGCGATGCGCGACGACGGCGCGCCAGAAGAAGCCGAGGACGGCCGCACCCGCCTCGCCCTGGTGGGACGGCGCAACGTCGGCAAGAGCTCGCTGACCAATGCCTTGTGCCATGATAACCGCGTCATCGTCGCTGACTTGCCGGGCACCACGCGCGACGCGGTCGACGTCGCCCTGGATAAAGATGGTGCCAGCTACACCCTGATCGACACCGCCGGACTGCGCAAGCGCACGCAGATGATCGAGGATGACCTCGAGTTCTTCAGTGCCTGCCGCACCGAGCGCGCCATCCGCCGCGCCCACGTCGTGCTGCTGGTGATCGACGCCAGCGACGAGATCGCCGCCGTCGACAAGAAGATCGCCCGCTTCGTCGAGGTCGAAGGCAAGCCGACCATCCTGGTGGTCAACAAGTGGGACCTCGCCCAGCTGTCGCACGCCAGCAAGCAGAGCTACCTGACCTGGCTGCACGACCGGCTGCCCGGCCTGGCTTACGCCCCGGCAGTGTTCACCTGCGCGCTGACCGGCCTTGACGTCGACCAGTTGCTGAGCATCGCCGGCGAGCTGAAGGAAGAGACCAAGCGGCGCATCAACACCAGCAGCCTCAACGACGTCATCGCCGCCGCCGTGCAGCAGCGTCGGCCACGCAAGGTCGGTCCGCAGCCGACCAAGATCTACTACGCCACCCAGGCCGAGTGCGAACCGCCCACCTTCATCGTCTTCGTCAACCGCACCGACTGGATCGAACCGGGCTATTCACGCTTCCTTGAGCACTTCCTGCGCGCCCAGATCCCGGAATTCGCCCGCGTCCCGCTGCGCATCCTCTTCAAGGCCCGCGACAGCCGCTTCCACGAGCAGGAGGATAAGCACCGCGTCGTGCGCGGCCGCACCAAGGCGGAACGCAACGCCGGCCTGGTCCTGCCGGTGCGCATGGCGATCGACAAGCGTAAAGAGGACCGCCACCGCCGCATGGACGCGGTCGCGGCGCTCGATGATCGCGAGCTCATCGGTCCGGCAAAAAAGGCCCTGCGCCGCTCCGGCAAGGACGAGAACGACGAAGACCTCGACCTCGCCCTGGGCGAGCGCAAGCAGCCCATGCCCAACGTCCGCCTGGGCAAGTCGCCGGAACGGCAGCGGAAGGGGAAGGCGAAGCGGAAGGGGAAGCGCTAAGCGATGTGGTGGCTGCTCGTACTTGGCGCCTACCTGCTCGGTTCGGTCTCGTTCGCGTACTGGGCCGGCCGGATCAATGGCAAGGACCTGCGCGAACACGGCAGCGGTAATCTCGGCGCGACCAACGCTGGACGGGTGCTTGGCTGGCACTGGTTCACAGTCGTGTTCGTTCTCGACATCGCCAAGGGTACTCTGCCGGTGCTTGCCGCCGGGTGGGTGCTGACCCAGGCGATGGACCAGCACGCTGATGTCACCGTCCTGCGCTTCCTGCCCATCGCCACCGCCACAGCGGCGGTGCTCGGTCACGTCTTTACCTGCTTCCATTACTTCAAGGGTGGCAAGGCCGTCGCCACCAGCCTGGGCGTGCTGATCGGCTTGGCGCCGCCGACGGCGGGCGTGATCTTCGGCAGCTGGATCACCACCTGGCTGCTGATCTGGCTGGCCCTGCGGCTCAAGCGCAGCGAGGCCGTCGGTCCGGCCTCGATCGTCGGCGCGATCTCCGCCGTCCCGGCCTACATCTTCACCTCCCGCCCGCTGCTGTGGCCGACGCTTGGCTTTATCACCCTGCTCGCCGCCCTCGTCCTGGTGAAGCACCGCTCGAATTTCGCCCGGTTTGTCGGCCAGGTCCGACGGTCGGAAAACCAGCCGTAAAGCCATGATCTCCACCATCACCTTCGACTGGGGCGACACCCTGGTGGTCAACTGGGGCATGCCTTACATCGCCACCGAGCGCCGTCTGCTGCGCCGGCTCGCCGACGACCTGCGCGCACTAGGCCACAACGTAGACCACGACTGGGCCGAGGTCTGCCTGCGCGAATTGCAGGCAGAGTGGAACGCCACCGCCGACGCGACGCGTAACCCCGATCATCGTGAGATGGACTTCACCGCCCTGATGCGCAGCTGGCTTGCCGCCGCCGGGGCCTCGATGGACGACCCGCTTGCGGCCCCTGCCCTGGAACGGGCCTGGGACCGCATGACCGACACGGTCATCCCGATGGCCGAGGCCCTGCCCGCCCTCGCCGGCCTACACGGCCGCTGGCGCATCGGCATCCTCTCGCATGTGCCCTGGCCGGGCTTCGCCGTGCGCCGTTGGTTTGTACGCCATGGCCTGGCGCCGCACGTCGACTTCTACTCGCTGTCCAGTGACGTCGGCTGGATCAAGCCGCACCCGAAGCATTACCAGGACGCCATCACCCAGGCCGGCTGCGCCCCCGGATCGATCCTCCACGTCGGTGACCACCCGATGCGTGACGTCGACGGCGCGCGCAGCTTCGGCCTGCGCACCTGCCTGCGCCGTACCGAGCGGATCTATCCCGAAGAACTGCTCGACGGCTGCAAGCCGGATGCTGAGATCCTGCAGTTGGATGAAGTCGCAGGGGTGGCGGAGCGGTTGTGAGCGATCCCGACCGCGACCGCCGGCTGGCGGCCAAGCCGCGCGACGGGTGGCGCCGCGTGGCTGGACTCGGCAACGAGGTCGAATCTTTCCGCCTCAGTCCCGAATTCGCCGCCCTGCGCCGCTTCACTCGGATCAATTCGGCGCTCAAGGAGGCCCTGCCCGTCCACGCCTTCGGCAAGGTCCGAGCCATCGCCATGCGCGCCGGGGTGCTGACCCTGGAGGTTGCAGACGGCGTGCTGCTGGCCGAACTGCGCTCGACCTGCAACCGCCGCGTGCTGGAG
Source organism: Planctomycetota bacterium (assembly GCA_038203025.1). Lineage (GTDB taxonomy): Bacteria > Planctomycetota > UBA11346 > UBA11346 > UBA11346 > UBA11346. Next base: position 20,669 of record JBBREK010000016.1, on the reverse strand, counting down.
GCGCTGGCCACCGGCCGCACCGGGGCCAGCCGCCTGATCTGGCGGGTGGCGCGGCGCTCCTGAGCCGGCAGACTGCTCGCCCATGCGCTGGCTCCTGTTCCTGGTCCTCCTGTCGATCGCCCAGTCCGGCATTGCCGGCGACGCCAAGATGCAGAGCTCCAACGCCCTCGACAACGAGGAGCAGGAGGATCGCCGCATCTCCAGCTTCATGCACGAGGCCGCCCGATACCGCCTCGGCCACGCCACCGCCACGCCCGATCCAGTCGTCGACGCCTGGGTGCTGTCCGAACTCGCCCGGGCCGAGGACATGCGCAGCGATGGCGGACGCGCCTGGTTCCAGATGTGGCTGTTCAGCCGGCAGACCCGGGCCCGTTGGATCGCCAGCGAGGCCTTCGACGAGCACCCCTACAGCAGGTTCGCTGGCAAGCTGATCCACTTCATGCTGACCTGCCAGGCGCAGTCGAACTCGGTGCGCGGTACGCTGACCGAGTTGCAGCGGCTGTGGTTCTACCTGCCCGACTATCCCGATCTGCGCACCGCCATGCTGACCACGCTGGAGATGGGTGAACGCCTGCAGCGCTTCGAAGCGGCGGTGGATCTGAAGGCTGAAGACCCGCGCCAGGTGGTACGCATCGACGGGCGCGGCTTCATCTACGACCTCGACGACCTGTTCCGCTTCCTGTCGCAGCACGGCGATCGTGACGACATCGCGCCGCGCGCCGCCCTCGGCCTGGCGCGCACCCTGCTCATATCCGGTGACAAGGATGACCGCTGGAAGTCGCGGCGGGCCTACGAGGACTTCCTCGAACGCTTCCCCGACAGCCCGCTGGTGTTCAACGCCATCCTGGAACAGGCCCTGTCGCACCTCGTCACCTACAAGGGCAGCGACTACGATGTCGGCGCCCTGGTCGATGCCCGCGACCTGGTCGATATCGCCGAACTCGAGGCCGGCGGTGATCCAGGGCGCGCTGCCACCGTCGCGGCCTACCGCCAGCGCATCGGCGGCTGGCTGCAGGACCGCGACCTGTCGGTCGCGCGCTGGTACGCGGCCCGCACCCGGCCGTGGTGGCTGGGGTGGCTGAAGAAGCCAACCGAACTCAAGGATCCGGATGCCGGAGCCCGGTATTACGCTGCGGCGGTGATCCGCCGCGACCGTGCCTCGCCGCAGGCGGCGTATGCGCAGCAACTCGCCGAACAACTGCCGGCGCCGGCCGGGCAGTTGGGCAGATGAGCCTGGGAGCGCGGGCCGCTGGCCCGCCCGTCGCCCTGGGCGGCCCGCCCAGGGCTCGACAGGCAACCCCGGGCGGCCGGGCCGGCCGCGCTCCCAGGATGCTGATCCTCGCGCTGGGCGTGCTGCTCTGTGGCTGCTCGTGGCGTTTGTCCTCGCCGACGCCACTGGCCGAGACCATCCGCATCAACGTTACCGCCGATCAGGGACGTCTGCCGCGCGCTGGCGTGGATCTGCAGGCCGCAGTCGCCGAGGCGGTGGCGTATCGCGCCGGCTGGCAGGTGCGCGGCGACGGCTCGGCCCGGCTCGACCTGTCGATCGACAAGGATGACCTCGCCGCCACTGCCGACGACTCGCGCGGCATCGCCACGCGCTGGCGCTACCGCATGGAAGTTACCGCCCTGCTGGTCACCCAGGGCGGCATGCGCACCTGGCACGGCAGCGGGACCGGCTACGCCGGCAACCGCGCTGAAGAACAACTCATGGTGCAGGCGGCGGCCACTGATGCCGCCGACGCCCTGGCCCGTTGGTTGGCTGCTGAACACTGAGCTGGGCTTTGGCTGTACAGCGTCAGGTCCAGGCTTGACACACGGATTCCTCGCAACCATGCTCTTGCGCGCATGTGTTTTTATGTCATTTTGCCCCGGTCATTGTCAGACTGCGCTCTAAACAGCCTCACGATGGATTCATAGAACAACAACCCCGGCTTCATCTCACCTTCATACCCGGCCCGACCTTCCCGGCTCATCACGAGCCACCCACACTCCCTCAGGAGCCCCCGTGAAGTATACCTCCCCCACTCTCCTCATCATCGCCGCTCTCGCAGCCGCTCCGGGCATCAGTGCCCTGTCGGTCAAGGACGATGACGTGAAACTCGGACTCGCCATCCGTATCCAGGCTCGGGCCGACGTCGCCAAGGCTGAAACCCCCGCTGGCAATAAGTGGGATGCGATCGGCAACCGTGCCGGTGGTTCAGATCCGGTTGATTTCTACCTCCGCCGCACCCGCTTCTACTTGAAGGGTAGCTACAAGAGCGACTACAAGTTCAACGTCACCTTCGTTGCCGACAAGAAGGGCAACGATGATGGCGCTGGTGACCCGGCCATCTCGCTCTACGAGGCTTACATCGCCCGGGTGTGGAAGGACGAGGCCAACGGCCTTGAGCATGAACTGATCGCCGGCCGCCAGAACGCCTTCTACAACGGCGTCTACAACTCGTTCTCGTCCGGCAAGTTCCTGCTGCCCAGCGCCCGTGCCACCGATCAGTTGTTCGGCAACCGTGGCACCGGCCTCGGCTACCGCCTGTCGTCCGAAATGGTCACCTTCGGTGCCGACGTGCAGAACAACCAGGGCGACACCGGCGCGACCCAGGACGGCATGTTCTACGACGCCCGCATCGAAGTGACCCCCCCGGGCGAGATGGCCATCAAGAAGAACATGGAGAGCTTCGTCGGCGCTGAGGGCAAAGGCGTCAAGCTGACGCTCGATGTCGCCTCGAACGTTCGCCAGGCTCAGACCACCGACACCCTGGGCTGGGGCAGCGAGCTGCTGGTCCACGTCGATGGCCTCACCGCCCTGGCCGAGTATCGCACCGACAAGGTTTCCAACAAGGTCACCGAGACGGACATCAAGAAGGTCATCTGGCTGATCCAGGCTGGCTACGCCCTGCCGCTCGGCGATGCCTTCATCGAGCCGGCTATCCGCTACACCAAGATCGACCTCAACAAGGACAACGACGCGGAAGGCTCTAACTTCGGGTCCAAGCTCGACTACGGCGCCTCGGGCAGCCAGATCGAGGGCGGCGTGACCTACTACATCAGCGGCCACAACAACAAGCTGCAGCTCGAGTACCTGAACTGGCAGGGCGAAGAGAACGCCGCCGGCGACAAGGCCTCGGCCGACATCGTCCGTGCCCAGTGGAACCTCGACTTCTGAACCGCAACTGATCATCCGATCAGTCCCTCGCGCACCCCGCCGGCTTCCGGCGGGGTGCGCTGTTTTTCGCCCCTGGGACCGTGCTCCAACGGCGCACGGTCCCAGGCCGCACCACCCAGCGTCTGATACATCGCAAACCCCCGACGGGTGGGCACCTTGCGGGTTCATCCGGCCCTACCTAGCGTGTTGGTTCCACGCCCGGAGACGTCATGCCGCTGCGCAGCCTCTGCCTCAGCCTCGTCTATCTCACCGCCTGCTGCGGAGCCGCCCTCGGTGCCGCCGAGGACTCCAAGCCGACGCCCGAGTTCCTCGCCGACAAGGCGCAGCTCGAGGCGATGATCGCGGACCGCCAGCTCGACCTGTACGAGCTGCAGTTCATCCCCGGCAAGCTCGACCGGGTGGTGTTCAGCGACCGCCGCGGGCGCGACATCGTCTTCAATTACCTGACCTTCAAGATCCGCAACCAGGCGGCCGTCGATGCTGCCCAGTTGGCGACCCGCGCCAAGGGTTACAACGAGGTGCTGCAGGCCATCGCCCAGCAGTACGAGATGGCCAAGATCGACAACGACGGCGGCGTCAAGCTGAAGATCGACGGAGTCGAGGGCCAGGACGGCATCATCCTGCAGCGCACCGAGAGCAAGCTGCGCACCCGCACCGTCTCGCTGACCGCTGTGGTTTCGGACGAACACGGCTCGCGCATCCGCCTGCTCGACGATCCGCCGGGCAGCGGTCCGCAAGAACAGTACGCCTTCCCTGACCTCGGCGAGCCGGACAGCGCCCGCGTCATCCAGCGCATCCTCGAACGCGTGGAAGAGCAGGAAGGCGGCAAGCTGCTGTCGACCGAAGCGCTACGCTCGTTCCCGCTGCCACCGTTCGACGGCGTCACGCGCATCGAGGCGCCCGACATCACCAGCCCGGCGCACGACACCGACGGCTGGCTGGTCGGCGAGGCGCACTGCGTGCTGCTGTTCCCGCGCCTGTCGGACTTCGGCGACCGCTTTACCATCCAGATCCACGGCCTGAGCAACAAGATGCGCTTCCGCCAGCCGGCGATTGAGGCGGGCAAGCCGGAGAACTACTTCCAGACCCGCGTCCTGCGCCGCACCATGACCCTGTCCTTCGACCGGCCGGGCGACGAGTTCTACCGTGACCTCGACCGCTTCCAGCTGGCCCGCTTCGGCTACGAATGGGTCGAGTCGTTCCAGCGCACCGATATCCGCCGCACCGCCGCCTACGCCCGCTACTTCCTCGGCAACATCTCTGACGAGAAGGGCACGCTGAACACGACCGTGAAGGACGAATTCTGGCCGTACTACGAGGAGGAGCGCGCAGCCAACGACAAGCTGCCCGACCTCAAGGCCGGACTGAACGCCCAGTGAGCGACCGCGCCCACCAGCTCGACCCGGCCTTGCCGCCCGCTTCGGCCCTGGCTGACGCCCCCTCAGGCGTCCACCGCCTGATCACCGTCGTCGCCACCCTCTACGGCGGCGTCTGGGATGACTGCGCCGAGGACCTGCGCCGACGCCTGGCGGGCCGCCCTTATCTCTACCGGATCGACCTGTCTGGGCTCGACACCCTGGCCTGGCTGCACCGACTCAAGACCTACGAAGCCGCCCGAGGCGAGCCGCTCGCCCCCCATCGCCTGCTGACCGCGGAGACCCGCCCGTGACCTTTCTGAGCCGTTCCCTGCTCATCGCCGCTTGCGCCATCAGCTGCCTCGTGCCAGCCGGTTGCGGCTCCAGCGCCCAACGCGCCACCCCGGTCCCGGAAGTGGTCGCGATGCAGCCGCGGACCACCGGCCAGGTGCCCTTCGAAGCCTCCTGGGAGCTGCAGCTGCCCGGTCAGGTCGAGCGCAGCTGGATCGGCGAGCAGATCCCCGACCTGGTCTTCTTCCAGATCGCCGACACCCACGAGATCCACTGCATCGACGTCAAGTCGGGCCAGACCCGTTGGATAAGCGAGCAATTCCGCCATCCGATCCTTGGCAACGCCTTCGTCCACCGGCAGATCCAGCCGGGTGAGCGCGAGCGCGAGGTGATCATCGACGACCGGCTCTACGTCATCGTCGATGACTCGCTGTACTGCCTCGACATCGGTTCCGGCCAGCGCATCTGGCACTTCGTCCTGCCCTTTGCCCCGAGCACCGGACCGATGGCCGCCGGTGCCACCGAGGGCAACCTGCGTGTGTTCATCGGCGACTGGAACAACAAGGTCCAGGTGGTCGGAATCCATCAGCCGACCAGCGAACGCCAGCGCAAGTTCCCCTACGTCGTCTGGCAGATGAACGTGCCCGGTCCAATCCTGGCCCAGGGCACCCAGAGCGAAGATCTGACCTATTTCGGCGACGCCTCCGGCCGCCTGCACTGCTTCAAGCTCGACCGCAACGAAGTGTGGGAGGTCGAAACCGGTGGTGCCATCGACGGCGGGGCCGTCACCCGTGGGCGCACCCTCTACGCCGGCAACGACAGCAACGCAGTGCATGCCATCAACCGCCTCACCGGCGAGCGCCTCGGTCAGTTCAACCTGCAAGGACCGGTCCGCCGCCGTCCGTTCTGGTTCAACGCTGAACCGGATCGGCTGTACGTCTGGGTCGACAGCCCCGACCACACCATCGGCGGCCTGGTGGCACTCAAGGCCCAGCCGGACAACGTGGCGCGCAGCGACGCCACCAAATACGCCCTGGAAGTCGTGCGCTTCGGTCAGGAATGGCGCGTCCCTGGCGCCACGCGCCTGCTCGGCAGCACCCCCCTGCACCTGCTGCTGGGTGATGCCCGCGAGGATCTGGTCTGGGCAGTACATCGTGGCACCGGCAAGATCGAATGGACCTGGAACGTCTCCGAGGGTTGGCCGAAGAAGAACGCCAAGGTCGCCCACATCGTCCCCTACCAGGACCGCACCGACCAGCTGCGCGGCCTGATCGCGGTCGACGAGGACGGCTATGTGTTTGCCTTCCGCGAATACGGCTTCATCCCGACCCCGGTCCAGGAGGCCGCTGGCCTGACCTCGCGTAGCTTGGCCGACCAGGCAACCATGAAGGTCAAGGCCAAGACCGAGGACGCCAAGGCGGAGCCGGCGGCGGCGCAGTAGCGCTGTTGCCGCGGGCAGACGCGTCGGCATCGTCGCCCTCCGTGTTCACCGGCATCGTCGAACAAGTCGCATCCCTGCTCTCGGCCGACCACGGCCATGGTGGGACCCGTCTCGCCATCCCCCTCGGCCCGCTTGCTGATGGCACGCGCCTGGGCGATTCGATCTGCGTCTCCGGCGCCTGCCTGACCGTCGACCGCCTCGACGGCGAGATCGCAGCCTTCGACTGTTCGCCGGAGACCCGGCGCAAGACCACCATCGCCACCTGGCGCGCCGGCCGGCCCGTGAACCTTGAACGCGCCCTGCGCGTCGGTGACCGCCTGGGCGGCCACCTGGTCGGTGGCCATGTCGACGGCGTCGGGCGTCTGGTCGAGCGCCGGCGCGAGGGCGACGGCGAACGCCTGACCATCGTCCTGCCCGACGGCGGAGCCGTGCGCGTGGTCGAAAAGGGCTCGCTGGCCATCGACGGGGTCAGCCTGACCACCTGGGACTGCCGCGGCGCCCGCTGTTCAATCGCGGTCATCCCGCACACCCTGTCGCGCACCACCCTGGCCGGCCTGCGGCCGGGCGATCTGGTGAACCTGGAGACGGATCCGATCGGTCGCTGGGTCGAGGAGATGCTGCGTGGGAAGTGATATGTCATTGCCACTGGTGGCATTGCCCCCGACCCCCAGGGGCAATGTTAACGAATGATGTTCCCTCACATCGCCCGTCGTGACATCCGCTCGGCCGCCGGCGCACCGCTGCTGTGGCTGATCCTCGCCGCCTGGCTCGGCATCGTGCATGGGGCCTTCGTGCTGACCCTGCTTGATGTGCATGGCAGATCCGGCGCCGCTGCGACACCACTCTACGTCGATGCACTGTGGTGGGGCGGACTGGTCCTCGCCCTGTTCGCGCCGGCCCTGACCATGAACGCCTGGGCGGCGGAACGCTCCCAGGGCACCTGGCAGTTGCTGATGACGGTGCCGGCCCGCGAACGCGATCTGGTGATCGGCAAGTTCGCTGCCGCCTGGGGCCTGATGCTGGTGCTGTTGGCCGCGACCCTGATCATGCCGGCTGTGCTGGCGGTGATCAGCGAGGTCTCGGTGCCGCACGCCATCGCCTGCTACACCGGGCTCGTCCTGCTGGCCGCCTTCCTCGCCGCTCTCGGCACCTGGATCGGACTGATGGTCGAGGGGCCGGTCGCAGCCTACGTCCTGACCTTTGGCGTCGTCGCCGTGCTGTGGCTGGCCGGCGTCGGCGGCGACGATGGGCCGCTTGGAGCCGTCTCTGCGGCGGTCGGCCTGGGCGGACGCATCGGCCCGTTCCTGTCCGGCCGGATCGCCCTCGCTGATGTCGCCTGGTTCGCCGCCGGTGCCGGCATCTTTCTGCTGCTGGCCCATGGTGCCATCGTCGCGCAGCGGCAGAGCGGCAGCATGCGCTGGTGGCGACGGGCCGGCATCGTCGGCGGACCCTCGGCCGTCGTCGCCATCCTGCTGATCCTGGCGGTTGCGGCGGCATCACGTAGCGGCCTGGCCGTCGACCTGTCGGCCGACCACCGCTTCTCACTGTCGCCTGCCCTGACCCGTCAGCTGGCAGCCATCGAGGGGCCGGTCGACCTGGTCGGCGTGTGGGACGATAGCCTCGACGGTGCCCTCGGCCCGATCGATGACGCCGCCAAGGCCATGGCGGCGGCGGCCCGACAGGGCAGCTGGAAACGCCTCGACCCGCAGCGGCACCGTCCGGTCCTCGCTGATTTCGCGTCCCGGCATGGTGATCCCGCGCCACCAGCGCTGTGGGTGGTCCGTGGCGACCACGCCAACCGCATCCCGCTCAACCGCGCCAGCCGCATCACCCTGCAACGTGACGTGGCCGGCGCCCTGATCACCCTGTCGGACCCCTCCCCGCCGACGGTGCGCCTGCTGCAGGGCCACGGCGAGCTGCGCCCGGATGCCCAGGGCGATGACGGCTGCGGACAACTGCTCGGCGCCATGGCGGCGAGCGGTCTGCGTACCGCCACGCTGGACGCCTCGGATGCTGCGCCGCCACCCGACGACATCCTCGCCGTCCTCGGCCCGACCGCGCCGCTGGGCAACGTCGCCCTCGGACGCCTGGATGCCCACCTGCGCGATGGCGGCGGCATCCTCGTCCTGGCCGATGACCGCGCGCCGCGCGACCTCGGCCTGTGGCTGCGCCTGCATGGCATGCTGGTCACCGGATCTGTGCCGGTCGCCCTGGCTGAAACGGGCAGGTTGGAATCGGTACTCGACAAGGACAGCGCGGTGCTGCCGCCGCGGCACCTGGTCAGCCTGACCCGCCACGTCGCCGGCATGGAGCGCGACCTGCCGCACCACAACCTCCTGCTACGCGGTGCTGAGAACCTGAATCCGCAGCATCCGCTGACCGCCCCGCTGGTCGCCGGCGGCCTGCAACTGCTGTCGCCGTTCACCGGCGGCTGCGAAGCCCTGCCGGCAGAGCTGTTCGCCAGCACTGGCCTAGCCCCCTACCAGCCGACGCCGCTCCTCTTGACCATCCCAGGAGACGTCTGGGAACGCAGCCGCGGCGAAGCGCTCAAAGTCCCGGATGGCCTGGATCAGGCGCAACCCCGGACCCTGGCCTGGGCTCTGACCTGGCAGCCGGCCGCCGACGCCGCCTCGTCAGCGCGCGGCGCACGGATGGTGGTGTGGGGCAGCCGCCAGGCCGCCGCTGATGCGGTGGTCGGCCAGGCCGCCTTCGCCAACGGCCAGTTCCTCGCCGGGGTCTGCCGCTGGCTGGCGCATCGCGACGCTCCGCCGGAAGTCCCCGAGGCCGAACTGCGTGCCTTCCAGGTCAGCCTCTCAGACCGAGCCCTCGACATCCTGGTCGCGATTTTGGCAGTGATCGTGCCGGTGCTGTGCATCGGCGGAGCCCTGCTGGCCTGGCTGGGTCAACGTCGCTAGCTTACCCTGGGACCGTCGAGCTCCAGCTCGTCGGCGGTAGCGGGGTAAGGTCACCTATTCCAGCACCGTCATCAGCGCTGGCTGCCCATCCAACGGCAGCAGCAGATGCAACACCGCACCCTTCTTCTTGCCGTCGGTGAGTATCCAGCGCTCAGCGGCGAGACCGCTAAGCGGCCCATCGACCGGGGTGAACCCGTTGCGACCGGCGAAGGTGCGAATCCAGCGCTGATCGGCACGCAATTCAATCTGGATAGAGCCATGATCGCGCCCGATGACGGTGGCGATACGTGCGACCTCGGGTGGAACGTCGCTAACGTAGGTATTCAGCGTCTGCACCGGATCCGCCATGCGATGGGCGCGGACGCGCACTCCGATGGCCACAACGATCGCCGCGACCGCCGCCAACCACACCACCGCGACCAGGATGCGCCGCATCAGACCACGTCGTCCAGCCTCGTGAACGGCAGCACCGTCGCCGGCGGCACGTTGAACCACACGCGCCGACGCGGCTCGGCATGGAATCCCGCTGGCGACAGGCGGCGGAAGGCCCGCGCGCTGTAGGTGAACTGGACGAAGCGTCGGCCGGGTAGCAGGACCTGGCGCACGGCGTCGAAGATGCGCGCCACCAGATCCGGGGGCAGGGACAGCATCGGTAGGCCACTGACCACAGCCGCCACCTGATCCCGGTCATGGCCGAAGCGCAGCAGGTGCTCGGGCAGGGCGGAGGCGCAGCCGGTGACCACGTGGACGGCCGGCAGTCGATCAGACAGGCGGCGGGCGAAGGCGGGGTTGTTCTCGACCGCGATGACCGCGGCGGCCGGGTGACAATCGCGCAGCGCCTGGGTGACGCAGCCGCTGCCCGGTCCCAGCTCGATAACCACCCCGCCGGGACGCACCTCGCCAACCGCCAGAGCCAGCTCACGCGCCAGTCGTCGGCTGCTGGGAGCAATGGCTCCGGTCTGCCGGAAATGGGTGGCGGCTTGACCGAGGAAGTGGATGGCCTGGCGGACGGGCATGCGAAGCGGGTAGGATGCCGCCCGGGTCAGCCTGACGCAAGTCTCCGACCCGGAGCCGGCCTTGCCGGTGTGCCGGTTGACAGCAGCATCTCCGACGTGGACGCCGCCAATCTGCCGTTGATGCCTGACGGCTCGCTGCCCCCCGCCATGCTGCTGCTGCGCTGGCTGGAGCGGCATGGCGCACCGCGTCTACACCTCGCCTCGCTACCACCCGGCAATCACGTCCTGCCTGATCTCCTGCGTCTGGGCGGCGTGGACGAACTGGTGCTGGACAATCCGCCAAGGCCCTGCCTGCGTTGGGAGGGAACCGGTGGAGCCCGCCTGCTGGTGCGCTCGCCGACGGACGCGACCCCGGCCGAGGACGCGGCACTGCATTGTGGCGCCCTGCCGTCGCTGGCCGGCTTCGCCGGCTGGGATGCCGGCCCACTGATGTCGCTGTACGAACTAGCCCGCCTGGAAGACGCCAGCGCTGCAGTCGGGGCCGGCGAAGGCGCCGCCTGGGAAGGCCTGCTGGCCGCCGGACGTTGGGCTGACGACGCCAGCCGGCCACCGGTGGCGGCGCTAACCGGACGCGGCGGCGAAGGCCTGGGGGCGTGGAACCCTCTCGCCCTGGCCCGTCCCTGCCTGATCGCCTTACAGCCCAATGGGCCGCGCGCCCCCTGGTCGCTGAGCGACGATCGTGGCGCCCGCCATCCGGTACAGCCCAGCGAAGGCGCTCTGGGACCGACCTGGCTGGTGCAGGTGCCGCTCGGACCGCTCGGTGGCACCACGCTGACGCCGCATGACGAGCCGGCGACGGGCTCGCACTGGGAGGTCTCCGTCCAGGTGATCGACAACGGCCGCGTCCGCCTCGAACTCGACGCCCTGGGCCAGATCGCCCGCCTATGCTGGGATGGCGTCTTTGCTGATCTCAGCGGTCCGGCCTGCGCGCCGGCGGTCGACGGCCTGCCGCTGGTTGGCGAGGCCGGCCTCAGCGTACTGGAGGACGGCCCGGTGCGGGCGCGGGTAGCGGTGCGCCGCGAGGGGCCCGAGGGTCGTCTGGACCTGACCTACACCCTGCACGCGCATGAAGATCACGTCCGGGTCAGCGCGACGTGGAGCGGGGCGTCGGAATGCTGGCTTGACCACGCCACCGCCCAGCGCGCCGCTGAATTGCATCTCGCCAACGAGGGCGCCCGCTGGCGGGTAGCCCAGGCCGCCAGCGTCGTTGGACCAGCGATGGAGTCGACCCCCGGCGTGCGCTGGGCCTGTCTTGCCGATACCGCCGGCAAGGGCTTGGCAGTGGTCGCTGGCCGGCCGCTGTGCGTCCACGCCAACGCCGGCCATCTGCGCGTGCGTGCCGCCCCAAGCGCGGCGTGGGCGATCGCTGCGCCGCGACGCCTGCGCGGCGCGTTGTCGCTCGGTCAGCTCGCCGAGCATCTCGCGGTGCCTGGTCGTTCGTTGCCCTCGGGCATCGCCGTGCCACGGCCGTTCCAGCTCGCCGAACTCGGTTCGCTGGTGCCCCTGTGGGTCGGCCGGCCGGCCGGCTGGTCCGGCGAACTGCTGCTGGCCGAACAGGCCGGGGCGCGCACGCGCGCCAGGCTGCTGCCGCACACCCCCCATGGCGGGGGCGAATGCTGGAAGGTCGACGCCCGCGGCGCACGGCTGGCGCCCTGCCCGGTCAGCCCGGAAGGCGACGGTTGGCAGCTTGATGCTGCGCCCGGCGAGGTGCTGCTGGTGCGCTGGCGGTTGCCAGCGCCGCCTCCGGCCTAGCCTGCCCAACCTTCAAGGAGATCGCCATGCCGTTCGCCGGCTCCATCGTCGCCATCGTCACGCCGTTCGCCGACGGCAAGGTGGACTTCGATGCCCTGAAGAAGCACGTCGACTGGCTGATCGCCGAAGGCACCCAGGGCATCGTCCCGTGTGGCACCACTGGCGAGAGCGCCACCTTCAGCCACGACGAGCAGCACCGCATGATCGGCGAGGTGGTGCAGCACGTCGCCGGCCGCGCCGTGGTCATCGCTGGTGCCGGCAGCAACAGCACGCGCGAGGCGGTCAGCCTGGCGCAGGCGGCCGAGAAGCTCGGCGCCAACGGCATCCTCACCATCACGCCGTACTACAACAAGCCCAACCAGGAGGGCCTGTACCAGCACTTCGCCGCGGTGCGCGCAGCAACCAAGCTGCCGATGGTACTCTACAACGTTCCCGGCCGCACCGGCACCAACCTGCTGCCGGAAACCGCCGCGCGCGTCGCTGCCCTGGGTGGGATCGACTCGATCAAGGACGCAGCGGCCAATCTCGACCAGACCTGGGAGCAGCTGCGCCTGGGCGTCGGCGTGCTGTCGGGCGACGATGGCATGACCTTCCCGATGATGGCCCTGGGCGCCCGCGGTGTCATCAGCGTGGTGGCGAACTTCGCCCCGCGCGTCGTTCGTCAGCTGTGCGACGCCTGCGCCGCCGGCGACCTGGCCGCCGCCCGCCGGCATCACGGCGTGGTCGTCGAGCTGGCCAAGCACGCCTTCGCCGACGTCAACCCGATCCCAGCCAAGAGCGCCGTGTCGGCCCTCGGCTTCTGCCGCGAAGAGTACCGCCTGCCGCTGGTCCCACCGCAGCCGGCCAAGCGCGAGGCGATGTTGGCGTGCATGCGCAAGCACGGGTTGATGGCGTAAGAACAGACTGTTCGCGGTTCGCGGTTCGCGGTTCACGCGTATGCGCATGTGCGGGTCGGCGTACGTACCCAAACAGCGCTCCGATTGTGTCCAGAAGCGCTCGACAACAGCGAACCGCGAACCGCGAACATCGTTCTAAGCCTTCCTCTGCCCCTCCGGCAACTCGACCCGTCCATCCCTGACCGCCTCCAGCAGCTGCTCCAGTTCGCAGCGGCAGGATTGGCAACCGGTACAAGCCCCGCTGGCGCGGCGTACATCGTCCAGCTCGCGTACACCGCTTTCGGCCATGGCGCGCAGGACGCGCTTCTGGGTGACGCCGGTGCAGTAGCAGTGGAAGATGGTTGCTGTGCTCACTCCAGCACGCTAGCCGATCAGTTCAGACAGGGGTCTGGAAACGCGCAACCCTGCCACGGGTATCGGATATCCGGATATCCGGATATCAGGGTCTGCTGAACCAGCCAGGGTCCAACGCCGGATCATCGCGAAATTCGGAGATCTCCAGGCGCTGGCGGTTGCCTGATGGTTCATCAAGAACCAGACGCACCGGCCGGTCGGCAGGATCAATGGTCAGGACGATGCGCGTCACCTCGGCAGTGACGGCCGGGTCGATGGGGACCAGACGCAGTTCCCGCAGCTCGCCGGCACCGGCAACCAGCTCGACGGCGTAGTCGCGCCGCAGCTGGGCGAGGTCGAGTCGCAGGCAGGCGATCAGGCGGGCGATCAGGTCGCTGTCGGCCCGCCGTTCCTTGATCAGCGGCTCCTCACCAGCCGCCATCAGCGAGATCTCCCAGGTGCTGCGACCATCGCTGATGAAACGCGTACGTTCGCCATCCGGATCGCTTGCGACGGTGAGGACGATGTCATAGCGACCATCTGCGGCGACGGCGAAGCGCACCTGCCGGGGATCGCCGGGGCCATCCGGTTCGTCCACGCGCTGCACCGTCCGGACCCCCGCACCGGCGACCACGGCGATGGTCGCCCGCGTCTCCGCCAAGTGGGTCAATCCAGCCTCGCCGATCTCGGCGGTCCAGGCCGCCAAAGCAGCCAGCAGCAGAACTTGCACGCGCAGCATGGGGTCGATGCTGATGCTGCGGTGCCATCCGCAAGGAGGTCCTGTGCCCAGCTGCCTGGTCGTGCTCGCCCCCGGCGCCGAGGAGATTGAGTACGTCACCGTCTGCGACGTACTGGTCCGCGCCGGCGTCCAGGTGGTGGCGGCCAGCGCCGGCGACGCGCCGGTGGTGCGCGGTAGCCGCGGCCTGCCCTTGGGCGCGCATACCATGCTCGACCTAGTCCACGGCCAGCGCTTCGACGCCATCTACCTGCCGGGCGGGGTCAAGTCGGCCGAACATCACCGCGATGACGCCCGGACCCAGGATCTCGCCGAGGATCAGCTGCGCTCTGGCCGCGTGCTGGCCGCGATCTGTGCCGCGCCCATCGCCCTGGTCCCGCGCCACCTGTGCGCGGGCCGCCGGGTCACCAGCCACCCCGGATCGCGGGCCGTGGTCGAACCGGCCGCCGCCGCCTGGCTGGACCACCCGGTGGTCGAAGACGGCGAACTGGTCACCGGACAGGCCGCCGGCACCACCATGGCCCTGGCCCTGACCCTGGCCCGCCGGCTGTGCGGACAGGAGGTGGCGATGCGGGTCGCCCGCGACATGATCGTACCCGACACGGTGGCGGCACACGCCGCCGCACCAAGCTGAAGGAGCCTTATGCGCCTCGCCATCCTGCTGCTGACCTGCGCCACCCTGACCTGGGCAGGTGATTCCGCTGCTGTCGCCGCATTCAAGCAGGCCATGAACGACAATGACGCCATCGCCAAGCGCGAGACGATCAACGGTCTGGTCTCCAAGGACGCCGGCGACGACGACACCATCCTGCCGTTGCTGGTCTCGACAGTCTCCGACCGGCAGGGCCGCGAACCGGCGATCCGTGCCCTGCGTGCCCGGACCGGTTTGACCCCCCCGGCCCGCGAGGGCGCCAGTGCCTATCCCGGCTACCCCACCGGCGACACCGTCGCCGATTGGCAGGCCTGGCTGGCCGCCCGCACCCGCGACATGGAGACGAAGAAGAAGCTCGAGAAGCTTGACCCCAAGAAGGTGGCTCCGGTTGCCGATAAGCCGACCGAGGAACAACCGACCGAGAGTGCCCCGGTGGCCCCGCCGCCGCGCATCCCGACCGACGACCTGGGCAAGCTCGACCGCATCGTCTACAAGAGCGGCCGCACGCTGATCGCCTTCGTGCGCTCCAAGCGGCTCGATGGCGACGGCAACCTGGTCTCGGTGCGCGTGGTCCATCGCGACGGCGTCGGCGAGGAGGTCATCGACGCCGGCGTCATTGCCAGGATCGAAGAAGACGTCGAGTGAAGGCCCTGTATCCTGGATCCTTCGATCCGCCGCATCTCGGCCACCTCGACGTCATCCAGCGTGCAGCCAAGGTCTGCGATCAACTGGTCGTCGGCGTCGCCGGCAATTCGGAGAAAAAGCCGTTCCTGCCGGCGATGACCCGAGTCGACATCCTGCGCGCCGAGTGCGCTGGGCTGCGCAACGTGGAGGTCGTGCAATACAGTGGCGCCACCGTGCACTGGGCCAAGGCCAACGGTGTGCAGACCCTGGTCCGCGGCCTGCGCACCGCCAGCGACCTGGAGGCGGAGACGCCGATGGCGGCGGTCCATCGGGCCAACGGCTTTGAGACGCTGTTCCTGCTCTGCGATCCGGCGCTGGCGCACATCAGCTCACGCATGATCCGCCAGGTCATGGCTGCGGGCCTGTCGACCGACGGCCTAATCCCCGGCCGGGCCCATGACGCCATCCGTCGCTGGTCATCCGGATGAGCCGGACGTCGCTGCATCTCGACCTCGACTTGCACCGTGATCGACGACTCGGCTTTCCTGAGGTGGTCTATGCCGCCGGCAAGAGCGTTGCCGAATGCACCGCTGCCGCCGCCAGGCTGGCCGAGGCTCACGGCCGCGTCCTGGTGACCCGCTGCCGCCCAGATCAGCTCGATGCCCTGGCTACCGCCCTGCCCGCCGGCCGGGTCCACGCCCGGGCCGCCTGCTTCGCCCTCGGCCTGCCCAAGCCCAGCCTGCCGCGCATCGCCATCGTCTCTGCCGGCACCAGCGACGCGCCGGTGGCCGAGGAGGCCGAGTTGACCGCGCGCATGCGCGGCTGCCGCGTCCTGCGCTGCCAGGATTGCGGCGTCAGCGGCCTGCACCGCATCGCCGCCTGGCTGCCGCGCCTGCGCCGTTGCGTCGCGGTCGTGGTCATCGCCGGCTTCGAGGGCGCCCTGCCCAGCGTGGTCGGCGGTCTGATCGCTGTACCGGTGATCGCCGTGCCAACCTCAATTGGCTACGGCGTCGCGGCCGGCGGTCGTGCCGCGCTCGACGCCATGCTCTCCAGCTGTGCGCCAGGCGTCACGGTGGTGAACATCGACAACGGCTTCGGTGCTGGCTTCGCTGCCGCCCGCATCGCCGCCATCTGCCGCTGACTAGCGAGCCATTCGCCACAGAGCCGACAACCGTTGGTTCTCGATCCAACCAAGTGTTTCTCTGTGGCCCTCTGTTGATCTTTGTGCCTCTGTGGCAAAGTCGTATTCAGGGCACGCCAGCGTACTTGTGCAGTTGCAGACTCAGGCGGCAACCGCGTTCGACACACAGTCGGACGCAGCGCTGGAGGTTGCGCGCGTAGTCCACACCAGACGGTCCGCCGTCGGGGCAGGTTGGCTGTACGAACACTGGCTTGCCGTCGCCCAGAGCTCGTTCGAGAAATGTCTCCTGGTCGGGAATCAGCACCTTCCACCAGTCGGGCTCGATCACGACCGGCTGGCCGACGACCGCCTTGGGACTGCACGAGACAAAAACGTTGCCCGGTCGGGGCGGACAGGCGCGGGTGCCGTTGGTCTCCACGTCGACCCAGGCAAAGGCCGCCCCGAGCGCAGCCAGCAGGTCTGCGTCGGCCTGGAGCAGCGGCTCACCGCCGGAGAGGACGCAGCCAAGCGGTCCGGTCCCCGGGCGAAATTGCGCTAGGCGCGCCAGGATGGCATCGAGGGACAACTGTTCGCCGCCGCGGAAGTCGGTGTCGCAGTACGGGCAAGCCGACACGGCCCGGGTCTCGGGGCGGCCGTCCCACGCATTGCAGCCGGCCAGGCGCACGAACAGGCAGGCCATCCCGGCATGCAGGCCCTCGCCCTGGATGGTCGGGCCGAAGATCTCGCGGACCCGGTAGGCAGTCACTTCAGGACCAGGTACCACATGCGACCCTCGTACCACTGACCGCCAGCACGCTGGCCGGCGGCATCGCCGACACCCATGTAGAGGTCGGCGCGACCAGGCGCGCGCATGGCGCCGCCGGTGTCCTGATCGAGACGCAGCGAGCAGTAGGGCTGGGCTTGGCCCGAAACACCGGTCACCGTGGTCTGCACCAGCATGGCGGCGGCAGGCGGGAAGATCTGCTTGTTGGTCGCCACGGTCACGTCGGTGGTGACGAGCTGGCCGAGCGAGCCGTAGGGACCGCCACTGGTGATGGCAAAAAAGATGCCGCGCGGGTTCTTCGCCGCGTAGCCGGCAAGCTCCTCGGGATGGGTCTGGAAGTAGGCGCGCAGGGTCTGCGCCGACAGCTTGTTGACGTCGACCTTGCCGTCGGCGATCAGCTGTTTGCTGATCGGCACGTACTCGTGGCCGGTGGTGCCGGCGTAGCCGATGTCGGCGACTTGGCCGTCAGACAGGCGGATCTTGGCCGAACCCTGGACGCGGGCGTTGTAGGCGTCGTAGAGGTCGGTGAACCAGGCCAGTTCCTGACCCTTGAGCGCCCCGTTGGCTTCGAGATCGGCGTAGGCCGGGCAGGGCTGCAGCGTCCCATCTGCATTCTTCCACTGCGCCTGCTCGTGCACCGAGCCGCCAACCAGCTGCGGCGGTTTGCGGTAGACCGGGTACTGGTAGGGCCCCTCGCGGTTCCAGCTGGCCGACAGGATCGGGGTGTAGTAGCCGGACAGCAGCACGCCGCCGTTGCCGTCCCAGCCCACCGACATGAAGGCGCGATAGCGCGTACGGATGGCACGGTCGAGTTCGTCGTCGCTGGCGGTCGACAGCAGCTTGGCGAGGTCGGCCAGCGAGGCCTGGACCATCTCGCGGGTGATCGGCACCTCACGCGGGAAGCGACCGGCCGAGGACGGCTTGGCGAGGAAGGCTTGGCTGTGCTTGATGCCCTGCTGCAAGGCCGAGCGCTCGGCCGGGGTTAGCCGGAAGGGTGGCAGCGAGGCAATGTCGACCTCGCGCAGCGCGGATCGCCCTTCTGGCAGTGCCGCGCCGTAATCGGGAACCGCTGACGGCTTGATGCGACTCTTGCAGCCGACGGCAGGAACGAGGAAGAGGGTGACGGCGACCAGGGCGAGAAAGCGGAGCATAGTGTGGCAGCATGCAGACTCGACGGAGAATGCCAGTTTAGCTGCGCTTCCATTCGCGTCCGTGGTGGTTCTGCTGCGGCATGATCCTGGATCTCCTCGCCAACCGCACCTGGTACCATCCCATCCACCCGCGTCTGAAGCCTGCCTTCGACTGGCTGCTGGCCCAGGACTGGGCCAAGATCCCGGACGGCAAGATGGCGATCGATGGCGAGCTGATCTACGCCATCATCGAATCCGGCACCACCGCAGCGGCGGCGACGCGTAAGTTCGAGAGCCACCAGCGCTACCTCGACATTCAGTACATCGTCAGCGGCGGCGAGCGCATGGGCTGGTGCCCGGCTGCCGGGGTCAAACCGGGCGAGCAGGCTGGCCCCGATATCTGGTTCCATCCCGAACCGCAGGCCGCGCAGTTGGTCGAGGTCAAGCCGGGCGAATTCATCGTCTTCCTGCCCATGGAGGCGCACAAGCCATGCTGTCTGCTTGCAGACAAGCCGGCCCCCTTCCGCAAGTGCGTGGTCAAGGTCTCCTGGACCTGACCTGGGAGCGTCAGCCGCCCCTGATCCGTTTCAACGCCTCGTTGAGCGCCCGCGGGGAAGGCAGGTCTGAGAACCAGAATCCGTGGCTGGCGATGAGTGGATCGTCAAGCAGTGGCCGAGCCTCGGCGAGCCGCTGCAGACCGCGATCAACGCCGAGCAGCAGGCCGGTGAGGGCGCCAGAGCGCAGCTGATCGAGGCGTTGCCGCAGCTGCGTGAGATGCCAGCGATGGAACAGTTCGATGGCGACCGGACCCTTCCCGTCGTCGAGGGCGAGATCGGGCAGGACTACCGCCCCGCCGGTGAGGACGATCGGCTCAGCCTCGACCGGCCGCCAGCCGGGCAGCTTGGTGGGCAACTGCTCCAGCCAGGTGGCCAGTTCCGGCGGCACCCAGTCGAGCAGTGCCAGATCGCCCGGCAGGCCGAGACTGGCATGCAGATCCAGCGTCGCCTCACCCTGGCCGCGCGGTGGCACCACCTGGGCAGTCGCCGTCCACACCGTGGCGCAGGCCAAGGCCGGCAGCCACAGGGCCAGCTGCATGCCATAGGCGCTGCGCTGGTCGAGCACCGCCGTCGGCCCGCTGACCGTCAGGTAGAGTCCGCCGCCATCGGCCGAGGCGACCTCGGCGACCAGCCGGCGACGCGACAGGGCGCGCAACAGTCGGCGTTGGATGCCGCGCTCGCGGTCACGCAGATGGACGCGCAGTTCGCGGGCCCCGAGCAACAGGCCCTGGGCCAGCGCCAGATTGCAGCGGGCGATCAGGCCGCCCGCGTCCCAGCCCGGCACCTGCGCCAGCACAGCGCGATCCGGCAGGTCCGCGTAGAGGCCGTCGGCTAACGCCGCCTGTTCCAGGCCAAGCTCGCCGGCGACCGCAGTGCGGTGCAGTTCGGCGCTGGCCGCCGGCTGAGCCAGGTGGGCGAAACTGGCGGCGAGGGCCCGTCCGCGCAGCGCCTCGGCCGAGGCCGGGTCGCCGAAGTCGCAGGAGTCGGTCAGCACCTTGGACAGGCCGCGTCCAACCAGCAGCTGATTCGAGCCGTGCAGGATGGCCGACTCAGCCTCGTCGAGCTCGCCACGCATGCGGCCAAGGCCGCCGCGCCAGTGCGCCAGCATCTCCTCGGCCAATGCCAGCACCGCCGGCGTGGCTTTCAGCCAGCGTGGTTCGAGACGGTCGCCACGCACGGCGAAGCGCAGCAGGTTGCGGGTCAGCATCAGCCGTTCCGCCAGTCGAGGTCGCCGAACGCCGCGTGCGAACGCCGGCGTTCCGAGGTGAAGCCCTCGGCAGTGCCGGCGCTGACCAGCTCGTAGAGCATCGCCACCTTGCCGGCCTGCGGGCGGAGGATGCGGCCGAGGCGCTGGACGTGCTCGCGCACGCTACCTGAACCGCTGACGATGATGGCGACGCTGGCCTCCGGCACGTCGACGCCCTCGTTGAGCACCTTGCTGGTCACCAGCACCGGCCACGAACCGCCGCGGAAGGCATCGAGCATGGCGCGGCGTTCGGGCGGCTTGGTGTGGTGGGTCAGCACCGGCAGGACCATCTGCCGGCCGATCTCGTAGGCGGTGTCGTTGTCGTCGGTGAACACCAGGCTGCGCTCGCCGGCGTGCTCGCGCAATAGTTCCCACACGGCGCGCAGCTTGGCGCGGCTGGCGCGGGCCAGGCGCTTCTGCTCGCGCCAGGCGCGCAGGGCGGCGCGGCCGCGGGGATCGCGCCCGGCGGCAGCGAGGAATTTCTGCCAGCCGTCAGGCGCCGACAGCTGCACGCCGCTGCCGCGCAGGAAGGTCAGGTACTGGGCGCGATGGCTGGCGTAGGAAGCAGCCTCATCGGGGTCCATCGCCACTTCGACGACCTCGGCCTGGTAGCTGGCGAGGAACTCGCCTTCCAACTCGTCGATGCGGGTGCGGTGGA
>JBBREK010000015.1:0-32200 GCA_038203025.1 Planctomycetota bacterium | reverse complement strand
CCGGGCGTCGAGGGGGGCGAGATCGATGCACGACGGCAGGGCGTCATCGGGCCGTGGGGCGCAGCTGGTGAGGGCGCAGAGCATCAGGCCGCCGAGGGCGAAGACGTCCATGCGCGGATCGGTCGCGGCCGGACCGTCCTGTTCCGGCGCCATCCAGGCCGGCGTCCCGGCACGCACGCCGTCCTGCGTCCCGGCGGCGGCGGCCAAGCCCCAGTCGAGGACGTAGACGGCACCGAAGCCGGCGACGAGGATGTTGCCCGGGGTGAGGTCGCGGTGGACGATACCCCGGCTGTGGGCGTAGCCGACCGCTTCGGCGACGCGCAGGATGAGGGCGAGGCTTTCGGCGAGCGGCAGGGTGCCGGCGCGCAGGACCTCAGCGAGCGGCTGCCCGTCGAGGCGCTTCATGGCGAAGGCGGGCAGGCCATCGGTGTGCCCGACATCGTAGACGGGTGGGATGGCGGGATGCTCCAGGCCGGCGGTCAGTGCGGCTTCGCGGCGGAAGGCGGCTTCGCGCAGGTGGTACTGTTCAAGCGGCTCGTCCGGTCGGCGCGGCCGTAGCACCTTTATCGCCACCACCCGGTCGAGCACTCGGTCGTGCGCCGTGCTGACCACGGCCATGCCACCCGCCCCCAAGAGCAGGCCGGGACGCAGTCGGCTGCGCGGCAGTTCGCTGGCGAAGCCCGGATGCGGACCGTCGTACGCGATCAGTCCGGCGAGGCCGGTTGTGCTGGGCAGATCGTTGCCCGCTTCGGCCAGGAGTCGCTCGGCGTCGGATTCGGGGCGGGCGGCGAGCCAGCGGTCGATGGTCTCGAAACGTTCGACCGGCAGTGCCCCGGCGCAGTAGGCGCGGAGCTCATCACGGCTGGGCTGCTGATCGTCGCTCATCCCGGAGGCATGCTAGGCGGCTGCGTCGCCACGCCTACGACGGGGCGTCAGCGGGCAGCCGGCGACGATCGCCAGGACCACCCCCTGGGACCGCGCGCCGCTGGCGCGCCCGGGGCAATGCGATCCCAGGGATCGATCCAAGGCTGCCATGATCAGGGCTTGTCGGCCTTGGCTGCTTTTACCTTCTCGGCCGCGGCGATCTTGGCCAGGAACTTGGCCGGATCCTTGTCGAAGTCGGCGATGCAGCCCTTGCAGCAGAACTTGATCTCGCGCCCGTCGCGGACGACGACGATGGCGTCGCCCATGCTGCCGATCTTATCGCCGGAGACGATGCAGGTGTCGAGGGTGTAGGGCTTGGGCTTGACTGCCTCTGCCGCCGGGGCGGTGTCGGCCGCGATCAGGGCGCTGGCGCCAAGGGTCAGGGCGAAAAGGACGGTGAGAAACTGCGACATGGGACGCTCCGTGGGTGGTACGAGGGAAACGTCCCCATTGGAGGTGCTGTTTCAGAAATTCTCTGCGGTATCGCAGATTCTGTCTGATAAGCGACTTACGCCTGCGGGGCGCTCTGCCAGCCGCCCGCGAGGTTGCGCGCGTCGAAGCCGTGCTGACGCAGCACGCGTACGGCGTAGTAGCTGCGCTGGCCGCCAGCGCAGTAGACCGCCACCGGTTGGTCGCGCGGGAGCTCCTCCAGCCGGTCTCGCACCAGATGCAGCGGCATGTGCATGGCGCGCTGGTGGTGGCCCTTCGCCCACTCGGCCGGCTCGCGCACGTCGAGGACGTGGAAGCCGGCGTCGTCGGCGGCGCTCCACGGCAGGGACGGGGCGTCGCCGTTGCGGGCGTTGGCGGCGACCATGCCGGCGAGGTTGACCGGATCTTTCGCCGCGCCGTACTGCGGGGCGTAGCACAGTTCCAGGTCGGCAAGGTCTTCGACCGTGGCGCCGAGGCGCATGGCCGTGGCGATGACGTCGATGCGACGCTCGACGCCCTCTTCGCCGATCGCCTGGGCCCCGAGGATCTGTCCGTCTGCGATGCGGTAGAGCAGCTTGAGATGGATCGGCTTGGCCCCGGGGTAGTAGCCGACGTGGTGGGTTGGATGCAGGCGGGCGATGCCGGGTGCGGTGACCCCGGCGCGGTGCAGCGACTTCTCGCTGGCTCCGGTCATGGCCACGGTCAGGCCGAAGACGCCGCACACCGCCGTGCCCTGCACGCCGCCAAAGGCGGCGACGCGGCCGGCGATGACCTCGGCGGCGACGCGGCCCTGGCGGTTGGCCGGACCGGCGAGCGGGATCAGCGATGGAGCGCCGGTGGCGAAGTCGGCCACCTCGATGGCGTCGCCGACTGCGAGAATGCGCGGATCACTGGTGCGCAGTTGGGCATCGACGCGGATGCCGCCGCGCGGCCCAAGTTCCAGACCGGCCTGGCGCGCCAGACCGGTTTCAGGACGGACCCCGATGGCCAGTACCACAAGATCGGTGGCGACCGTGACGCCGTTGCCGGTGTCGACGGCGAGGGCGTCGTCCGCCGCACGGATGGCGCTGGCGGCATCGCCGAGCAGGACGGTGACGCCGTTGGCGACGAGGCGCTCGCGCACCGGCGCAGCCATCTCGGGATCGAGCGGCGGCATGACCTGGTCAGCCTTCTCCAGCAGGGTCACGGCGAGGCCGCGAAGCCGCAGATTTTCAGCCATCTCCAGGCCGATGAAGCCGCCTCCGACGATCAGGGCGCGGCTGGCGCGATGGCTGTCGATCCAGGCGCGCATGGTGCGGGCGTCGGGGACGGTGCGGATGGTGAACACGCCGGGCAGCCCGGTGCCGGGGATGTCGGGGATGATGGCGGTGGCGCCAGGCGACAGCAGCAGATGGTCGTAGGTGTCGATGCGGTCGGTGCCGGTGTCCAGATCGCGGACCCGCACCTGGCGGGCGGCGCGGTCGATGGCGACCACCTCGTGCCGGACCTGCACGTCGATACGGAAGCGGTCGAGCAGCAGTTTAGGCGTCGCCACCAGCAGACTGGCCTCGTCGGCGATCACCCCGCCGACGTGGTAGGGCAGGCCGCAGTTGGCGAACGACACGTAGGGGCCGCGTTCGTAGACCACGATCTCGGCCTGCTCGTCGAGTCGGCGCAAGCGGGCGGCGCAGGAGGCTCCGCCGGCGACGCCGCCGACGATGATGGTGCGCGAAGGCATGATGTATTCCTCAGGGCTTGGTCTGGTCGGTGTCGGGCGGTGGGGGTTTCGGCTTCAGCGCGCAGGAACTGTTCTTCCACACCGTCCATGGCGAGCACGGCGAGAGGAACAGCCATACGGCGATGAAGCCCAGAAGCAGGAGGATGTTGGTGAGCATGAGGTTTCCGTTCAATCGGGTTTGACTGCTGCGTCGATCCACGCCGCGATCTGCGCCTTGGCGCGGAAGCCGCCGAGTTGAGCGATCTCCTTGCCGCCCTGCCACAGGCGCAGGTCGGGGATCGAGCTGACGCCGTGCTCTTGCGCGATCTTGGACTGTTGGTCGACATCGATGCGCACCACGCGCAGGTGTTCACCGCGTTCGGCGGCGAGGGCGTCGATCTCCGGAGCGAGCATCTTGCACGGGCCGCACCAGGTGGCGTGGAAGTCAACCAGTACCGGCGTGGTGGCGCTGGCGGCGACGACATCGCGGGCGAAGTCCAGGCTTTCGGCCGGTGCCGCTCCCGCTCCCGCTCCCGCTGCCGCCGATGGCGTGGTCGGGCAGTACGCCGACCCCCAGATCGGGAAGGGCGAGCAGGGCATGAGGAAGAGGACCGCCCCCGCGACCAGCGCCAGGATCGCGCCCTGCTTGACCACACCGAGCGAGGCGGCCTTGAGATTGCGTTCGATCGGCAGGCCGGCCGCCGCCCAGGCGCTGGTGCCGCCGGAGACATTGATCGCCTGGGTGAAGCCGGCCTGGTGGAAGGCTGCGCAGGCGGAGGCGGAGCGTGCCCCGGAGGCGCAGATGAGGTAGACCGGATCGTCGCCCGTGCCGACCCGCTCGGCCATGAGCTTGGCCGGATCCAGCGACCCCAGCTGCGCGTGCTTGGCGCCGACGGCATGTCCGCCGTTCCACTCCATGCCGCTGCGTACGTCGATCAGGTCGACGCGCTCACCGCGCTGTATGCGGGCGTTGACCTCGGCTGGGCTGATGCTGCGGATGGGCATGATTCAGGCCTTGGCCAGGGTGAGGCGGTCGCGGATGAACTGCTCGACCGCCGGCTTCGGGCGGAAGCCGGTGAAGCCGCCGACCTCCTTGCCGCCGACGTACAGGCGCACGTCGGGGATGCCGGCGATGCCGGCGGCCACGACCAGCTCCTGGTTGGCATCGGTGTCGATCTTGACCAGCTTAAGCGGGCCGTCGGCGCCATTGATCACCGCCTCGAGCACGGGGGCGAGCATCTTACACGGGCCGCACCAGGTGGCGTAGTAGTCGACCAACACGGGTTGGCGGTGGCTGGCCTCGATGACGTCGCGTTGGAAGTCGAGCATGACGTTCTCCATGACAGGTGTTGGAAAGACCATTGCGTGGAACGTGCCAAACCGAGGCGTTTCGTAAGTGCCTGGAAACACAGGCCGGCATGCGTGGGCACTCTCGCGGAAAGATGCGAAACCGAGTCATGATGCAAATCACACGATGCACCAATGCGTCAATTCTATTGCGGCTCCTTACTGATCAATATTGTAAGTCATTTTGCGACAATCCATTAGGTATTTCACCTGACTTGGCACGTTGCTTGCCAGTACCCAACTAGGAACCCACTATGACCCTTGAACGCGCCGTCCGCCTCTTTGCCGGCATCATGCTGCTGATCAGCCTGGCCCTCACCCAGTGGGTGCATCCCAACTTCATCTGGTTCACTGTCTTCATCGGCGCGAACCTCGTCCAGTCGTCGTTGACCGGCTTCTGCCCACCCGAGTGGGTCTTCCGCAAGTTCGGCCTCCGCGAGGGGTATAGTTCTCGTACCTGAACCCTGCGCATCGACTAGGGTCCCCGCGCCAGCGCGGCGGATCCGCCTGCCCGCCCGTCAAGGACCCATACATGCCGTCTCCGTCTTCCCTTATCGTTCCGGCGGCTCTCGCTGGTCTCCTCCTGGCCGGTTGTGGTGCTGCCCCGCATGCGACCACAGCCAAGCCGCTGCCCAGCGTTAGCGTTGCTGTCGCCCCGGCTGCCCTGGTCGACCACAGCGCGGTCGAGGAGCTGCCGGGTACGGTGCGCGCCTCGCGCTTCGCGACCTTGCAGGCGCGCGTGCCGGGCGTGATCGGGCGCATCGCGGCGACCCCGGGCACCCAGGTCGAGGCCGGCGCCGTGCTGGTCGAACTCGATGCGCGCGAACTGGGCGCCAAGCGTGACCAGGCCAAGGCTCTGGCGGCACAGGCGGCGGCAGATTTTGACCGCGCCAAACTGCTGTACGACAAGCAGGCCACGACCAAGGCCGAATTCGACGCCGCTCAGGCCCGGGCCGAGGGCTCTGCCGCCGCTGCGTCCGAAGCTGCAATCATGTTTGGCTATACCACCATGACCGCGCCATTTGCTGGTGTCGTGGTGCGCAAGCACGCCGAGATCGGCGACTTGTTGACCCCAGGTCGGCCGGTCATTGACATTGAGGACCAGGCCTCGCTGCGTCTGGAGGTCGAGGTGCCCGAATCGCTCGCCGGCACTCTCGCGCTGGGCACGCAACTGCGCGCCCAAGTCGGCGCCGCCGGCATTGACGCCGAGGCGGCGGTGGCCGAGATCACCCCGGCCGCCGATCCGGTCAGCCGCAGCGTGCTGGTGAAGCTGACCCTGCCGGTGGGCTCGAAGGACCTGCGCTCCGGCCAGTTCGGTCGCGTAGCCATCCCCACTATCGGCGGCCGCATGCTGGCGGTACCGGCCCCGGCAGTGGTCCATCGCGGTCAGCTTGATGCTGTGTTCGTCGTCACCGATGGCGTTGCCCACCTGCGCCTAGTTCGCGTCGGCGAACATCAGGGCGACCTCGTCCTGCTGCGCGCCGGCCTCAGCCCTGGCGAAACCGTGGTCACCGACGGTGCCGACGCCCTGATCGATGGCCAACCGGTTACCGTCCGCTGAGGCGACCATCGAAACCCGAAACTCGAAACTCGACAAAATGCTCGATCCCAGCGGCAACATCGCCAAATCCTTCGTCAACTCCAAGCTCACCCCGTTGCTGGTGATCGCCAGCCTGCTGCTCGGCGTCATGGCCGTGCTGCTGCTGCCGCGCGAGGAAGAGCCGCAGATCAAGGTGCCGATGGTCGACGTCATGGTCGGCATGCCCGGCGCATCGGCCAAGGAGGTCGAAGAACGCGTCGTCCGTCCGATGGAGCAACTGCTGTGGGAGATCCAGGGCGTCGAATACGTCTACTCGACGGCGATGAGCGGCCAGGCCATGACCATCGTGCGCTTCAAGGTCGGCGAGGATGTCGAGAAGAGTCTGGTCAAGCTCAACCAGAAGCTGCAGGCCAACTACGACCGTATCCCGGCCGGCGCCACCGCGCCGCTGATCAAGCCACGTTCGATCGACGACGTGCCGATCCTCGCCCTGACGATGCACTCGGCGACGTACGACCATCTCACCCTGCGGCGGGTCGCCGCCGAGGTCGAGGCGGCGGTGAAGCATGTACCGCAGGTTGCTGAGACCCGGCTGATTGGTGGCGCGCACCGCCAGATCCGCGTGCAGCTTGATCCGCAACTGCTGGCCGGCCGCGGCCTGGCGGCCCAGGACGTGGTCGGGGCGCTGGCCGCCGCCAACAGCGCCGACCAGGCCGGACGGCTGATCAATGCCGACCGCACCGTGCTGGTCGAAACCGGTGATTTCCTCCATGACCAGCGCGATGTCGCCGCGGTGGTGGTCGGGGCGCACGACGGTAAGCCGGTCTACCTGCGTGATGTGGCAGCGGTCGAGGACGGCACTGCCGATCCGACGACTTACACCTTCTTTGGTACGCGTTCTGGCGAGGAACCCTCGGTCACTCTGTCGATCGCCAAGCGGCCGGGCGCCAATGCGATCGACGTCAGCCATGCCGTGTTGCGCGAGGTCGAGGCGCTCAAGGGGCGGACCATCCCGGCCGACGTCACGGTGACGGTGACGCGTGACTACGGCGAGACTTCAGCCGACAAGTCGAACGAACTGCTCCTGCACATGGGCATCGCCGTGGTGTCGGTATCGCTGCTCATCCTCTTCCTGCTCGGCTGGCGCGCTTCGCTGGTCGTCGCCATCGCCATCCCGGCGACCCTTGCGCTGACCCTGCTGGTCCTCTACCTGTGGGGCTACACCCTCAATCGCATCACGTTGTTCGCGTTGATCTTCTCGATCGGCATTCTGGTCGACGACGCCATCGTCGTGGTCGAGAACATCTACCGCCGGGTCGGGCTGAAGGATTCGCAGGGCAAGTCCCTATCGACGATCGCCGTGGAGGCGGTCTCCGAGGTCGGCAATCCGACCATTCTCGCGACCATAGCGGTGATCGCCGCCATCCTGCCGATGGCCATGGTCGGCGGGCTGATGGGGCCGTACATGCGCCCGATCCCGGTCGGCGCCAGTGCGGCGATGATCTTCTCGCTGCTTGTCGCCTTCATCGTCACGCCGTGGGCAGCGGTGCGCATCCTCAAGCCGATCGCACATGACGAGCACCGCCCCGAGGGTCGCATCCCGCGCTTCTATCGTTGGCTGATGCACCGGATGCTGGCCTCGGCGTGGTGGCGTTGGGGCATTGTTGGCGTCGCCACCGTGGCGCTGATGGCGGCCATGGCTCTGGTGCCGGCCGGCCTGGTCAAGGTCAAGATGCTACCTTTTGACAACAAGTCGGAGTTCCAGGTTGTGCTCAACATGCCGGAAGGCACCGCCCTGGAGCGTACCGCAGCGGTGGCGCGGGCGATGGCGCAGTCGCTCAAGGACGAGCCCGAGGTCGCCAACTACCAGGTCTACGTCGGCACCGCCTCGCCGTTCAATTTCAACGGCCTGGTGCGCCATTACTTCAACCGCGGCGGCGACCATGTCGCCGATGTGCAGGTCAATCTCCTGCCCAAGGAGGAGCGCGCTGCGCAGTCGCACGACATCGCCAAGCGCGTGCGTCCGCGCCTTGCCGCCATCGCCGCGGCGGCCGGCGGCCGCGTCACCGTCGCCGAGGTGCCGCCCGGACCGCCAGTGCTGCAGACCCTGGTCGCCGAGGTCTACGGCCCCAGCGAGGCTGAGCGCCTGGCCCTGGCCGAGGAGGTGAAACGGATTTTTACCGAGACTGCCGGTGTGGTCGACATCGACTGGTACATCGAAGCGGCCCAACCGCGCATCCGCTTCATCGTCGACAAGGAGAAGGCGGCCCTGGCCGGCATCTCGACCAGTACCATCACCGAGGCGGTGCGGCTGGCGGTGGTCGGTCTGCCGGTCGGACTGGCGCACCAGCCGCGCGAGAAGGAGGATCTGCCCATCGTCGTCGACCTGCCGGCGGCTAGCGTCCACCAGGGCGAGGACCTCCTCGGCCTGCGCGTGCGTGGTCCAGGCGGACTGGTGCCGCTGCGTGAACTCGGCCACATCGAGCACGGCGCGCTGGAGCCGAGCCTCTACCACAAGAACCTGCTGCCGGTCACCTACGTGGTTGGCGATGTTGCCGGCGCGGTGGAGAGCCCGGCCTACGCCATCGTCGCGATGAACGCGGCCCTGGCCAAGCTCGATGCCACCCGCTTCGGTGGGGCCACCACGCAACTGCACGTCCTCAACGCCGAGCAGCCTGCGAACGGCTTACAGCCGGCGCTGAAGTGGGACGGCGAGTGGCACATCACCATCGAGGTGTTCCGTGACATGGGCTTGGCTTTCGCCGGCTGCATCGTGCTGATCTACCTGCTGATGGTTGGCTGGTTCCGCTCGTTCTTCACCCCGCTGGTAGTGATGATCGTCATCCCCTTCTCACTGCTTGGCGTGCTGCCGGCGCATGCGGCGTGGGGCGCCTTCTTCACCGCTACCTCAATGATCGGCTTCATGGCCGGCGCGGGCATCGTGGTGCGTAATTCGGTCATCCTGGTCGACTTCATCGAGGCCGAGATCGCCGACGGCAAGAGCCTCGAAGAGGCCGCCATCCAGGCCGGCATCGTGCGCTTTCGCCCGATGCTGCTCACTGCTCTCGCGGTGGTGGTCGGCGCCGGCATCATCCTTGCCGACCCAATCTTCCAGGGCCTCGCCCTTGCCCTGATGGCTGGTTCCCTGGCTAGCCTGGTCGTCGCCCCGGTGCTGGTGCCTCTCCTGTACGTCCTGCAGCGCAAGTGGCTCCCACCCGAAACCCGAAACCCGTAGCCAGCATGAATGACCCCGTCACCCTCGCCCGCCTGCAGTTCGCCCTGACCATCGGCTTCCACTACATCTACCCGCCGTTGTCGATTGGCCTGGGCCTGTTCCTGGTCGTGGTCGAGGGCCTGTGGTTGAAGACCCGCGACCCGAAGTGGCGGCAGGTGGCGCGGTTCTGGACCAAGATCTTCGCCCTGACCTTCGCCATTGGCGTCGCCACTGGCCTGGTCATGGAGTTTGAGTTCGGTACCAACTGGGCGGCCTATAGCCGCTTCGTCGGCGACGTGTTCGGCTCGGCCTTGGCCGCTGAAGGCATCTTCGCCTTCTTCCTGGAATCCGGCTTCCTCGCCCTGCTGCTGTTTGGCTGGGACAAGGTCGGGCCGAAGCTGCACTATTTCGCCACCGTCATGGTCTGCCTGGGCGCCCACTTCAGCGCCGTGTGGATCGTGGTCGCCAACTCGTGGATGCACACCCCGGCCGGCTACCACGTCGTGCAGGGGCCCAACGGCCTGCGCGCCGAGATCACCGACTTCTGGGCCCTGGTGTTCAATCCCAGCAGCATGGACCGGTTGTCGCACGTCCTGGTCGGCGCGTGGATGGCCGGAGCCTTCCTCGTCCTGTCGATCAGCGCCTGGTACCTGCTGAAGCACCGGCACGAGACTTTCGCCCGCGCCTCCCTGCGCGTCGGCCTGGTCTTCGCAGTCGTCGCCTCGCTGCTGCAACTGCTCACCGGCGATATCTCGGCCAACGGCGTGGCGAGGCACCAGCCGGCCAAATTCGCCGCCATGGAAGGCCACTACCCGGCCAGCGCCCCGGCCGACCTGACCATCGTTGGCTGGGTCGACGAGGACGCGAAGACAGTGCATGGGCCGACCATCCCCGGTGGCACCTCCTTCCTGCTGCACCAGGACTTCCAGGCACCGGTGACCGGCCTCGATGCGATCCCCAAGGACGAACGGCCGCCGGTGCAGATCACCTTTCAGGCCTACCACGCCATGATCGGCATCGGCGTGAGTCTGATCGGCCTGTCACTGCTCGCTTTGTTCCTGTCGTGGCGCGGCCGGCTGGAATCCAACCGCTGGCTGCTGTGGCTGCTGGTGTTCGGCGTACTTGGGCCGCAGTTCGCCAACCAGCTCGGCTGGATGGCGGCGGAGATCGGCCGCCAGCCGTGGATCGTGCAGGGGCTGATGCGCACCCGCGATGCCGTCTCGGTCAACGTCAGTTCCGGCCAGATCATCTTCAGCCTGATACTCTTCGGCGGCGTCTACCTCGGCCTCTTTGCAGCGTTTCTGTACCTGCTCAACGACAAGATCCAGCACGGCCCCGATCCCGAGGACGCGCAGGGGCCCCTGCTGCCGCTGCCGCAGAAACTGGCCGAGGTTCTCGGTGGGCATCGGGCGGAGGGCTGAATCATGGACCTCAACACCACCTGGTTCATCCTCGTCGCCGTCCTGCTCGCGGGCTACGCCATCCTCGACGGCTTCGACCTCGGGGTCGGCATTCTCCATCTGTTCATCCGCGGCGATGATGAGCGCCGTCTGGCGATCAACGCCATAGGACCGGTGTGGGATGGTAACGAGGTCTGGCTGGTCACCGCCGGCGGCGCGTTGTTCGCCGCCTTCCCAGAGGTCTATGCCAGCGCCTTCAGCGGCTTCTACACCGCCCTGATGCTGCTGCTGGTAACGCTGATCTTCCGCGCCACCGCCATCGAGTTCCGCAGCAAGCGTCCGTCACCGAGCTGGCGCCAGGGTTGGGACATCGCCTTCGCCGTCGGTTCGTTTGGCGCCGCTCTGCTCATGGGCGTGGCTTTCGGCAATATCGCCGCCGGCCTGCCGATGGATACACACCACGACATCACCGGTGGGCTGCTCGGCATGCTCAATCCGTATGCCGTGCTGGTCGGGGGCACGACGGTGGTGTTGTTCGCCATGCACGGGGCGATCTATCTGGTGCTGAAGACCGAAGGCGAGTTGCAGGAGCGGATCCGTGGTTGGGTACGGCCGCTGATCGTCGCCTTCGTCATCTGTTACGCCTTGACCACCATGGCGACGCTGCTGTGGCACCCGCACCTGGCCGAGCGCATGCGCGCCCAGCCGATGTGGTTCCTGGTGCCGGTGCTGACCATGCTGGCGGTGGCCAACGTCCCGCGCGAGATCTTCCATGGCCGCGAGTTCCGCGCCTTCCTCTCCAGCAGCGCCGCCATCGGCCTGCTGGTCACCCTGATCGGCGTCGGCCTCTACCCAAACCTGCTGCTCGCGTCCAATGATCCGGCCAACAGCCTGACCATCGTCAACGCCGCCTCGTCGCCGAAGACCCTGCGCATCATGCTGATCATGGCCATCATCGGCATGCCCCTGGTCCTCGCCTACACTGCCGGCATCTATTGGGTGTTCCGCGGCAAGGTGCGGTTGGACAAAGGGAGCTATTAGGCAATCAGCCGCCGGAGTGGCCGCATTTGGCGCCGTGCTGGTGCTCGTGGCCATGGTCGCAGGCGCTGGCTTCGCCGCCGGGTTGCAGTTCGCCGGAACGGTAGCGAGCCACCGCCGCAGCCACTGCCGTGCCCTCGGGCACGATGGCGAGCTGGACGCCGGCCTGGGATAGGTGTCCGGCGGCGCCGCGACCTATGGCGGTGCAGATGACCACGCTGCAGTCCGCCACCGACTTGGCGAGGTTGCCGCAGCAGCCGTCGGCCTGGCGGGGGGTCCTGGCATCGGCAGCGTCGATGGCGACCAGGGGGAAGTCATGGCCGAAGCGGCCGACCAGCGTGCCGTCAGGCGAGGTGGAGACGGCGATGTGCGGGATGGTGAAGACCATGGGATCAGTTCTCTGGTGTGGACGTTGGTGGTGGTTGCATGAGCAATCGCATGGCGCAGCCGCCGCAGGCCGGGCAGCGGGTCAGCGCCGCCGGTCCCGGTCGGGTGCAGCCGCAGTCAGCGCATGCTTGGACCGCTTCGGTTGGCAGGTCGATGACCAGCGAGCAGCCCTCGACCAGCATCTGGGCGAGGAGTTTGCGGGCCCGATCAAGGATGCGTCCCAGGGTCGGCCGCGACACACCCATATGCTCGGCGGCCTGCTCCTGGTCGAGCCCCTCGTGGTCGCACAGGCGTAGCGCCTCCCAGCCATCGATGCCGAGATGGACCTCAATGAGGTCGTGCATGGGCACGCCACGGGGCTTGAACACCCGGACGCGGGGCTGAGCCGCTATCCGGCGCCGACAGTGTGGTCTGGCCATCACTTAATTATGAACATTAGTTCATAACTAGCAAGTGGCAGATCCGCCTGGGGTGGAAGGCTATCTAGCAGCCTTCCTTGCGCCGCTTCTTCTGCACCGGCGGCGGTGCGTCGCTCGGCGGCGGTGGTGGAGGCAGGCTCTGCGGCACGGCCGGCATCGCCGCCCCGCCGCTGCGCGGCTGGCCGCCGAAGTACTGACTGACCAGCGTACGCTTGGCGACTTCGGCAGCCTGCTCGGCGGTCGGCTGCTCGGGCAGGGCCGGATAGAGCACCTCGTCTTTCCAGGCATCAAGGCCGCCATAAAGGCTGTAGACGCGGGGCAGGCCGCGCGCCTTCAGCAGGATCCAGGCCTGGGCGCCGTGAATGCCACCCTGGGAGTAGAGCAGGTACGTCTCGTCGGCGCGCAGCTCGGCGGTGCCGAGCTGCGCGAGCGGAAGGCTCTCGGCGCCGGGGATGTGGTAGGTGGCGTAGTCTTGCGGTTCACGCAGATCGATGATGCGGAAGTCGTTGCGACCGGCGATCAGACGGTCGGCGAGATCGGTCGCGACGAGGTGGTCGGCCTTGCCGTCGACCAGTCGGGACAGTTCACTGGTGGAGACCGTCGCGGTGCTGCCACGGTACGGATCGCCAGCCACCGCCGCCACCAGGCCGAGGGCGAGCAGGCCGCCGACGACGATGCGGCTGGTGTTGGTCCGCCGGCCGCCACCGAGCAGGGACGTCGGTGTCAGCGGTGTTCCGTTGACCTTGGATTCACCCCATTCCGCAGCCAGGAACATGCCCGCCGCCATCAGACAGACGCCGAGCACGAGCACGCCGTAGGGGATGTGGAAGAACGCCGGCAGGGTCACCTTGCCCATGCTGTGCGACTCGACCAGCGGCTGCAGGGCCGGGTAGGCAAAGCCGAAGACCAGCATGCCGGCGAACATGCCGCCGAGGTAGATCATGGCATCGATGCGGCCGGTGGAGGCGGCCACCACCGAGGTGCCCGGGCAGTAGCCGCCGATGACGAATCCTATGCCCAGGACCAGGCCACCGATCAGGTTGGCGGTCAGCCGCGTCTCCTTGAGTGTGACCATCGACAGGTCGACAAAGCCGGCCTGCGACAGCAGGGTCAGGCCGACCATAGCCGTGATGATGGCGGTGAACATGACCTTGAGCACGGCCATGTCGCGAAAGTAGAACTGGGCGGCCAGTTTGCGCGCGCTGCCGAAGCCAGCACGCTCAAGGAAGAAGCCAAACCCGCCGCCGATGAGGAAGGCCGCCAGCAGCGAGGCGTCCTCGGAAAACAGACCGTATTTGAAGAAGGGGGCGTCCATGGGTTGCCTTTCAGAGCCACTGCTTGCGGAAGAACCAGGCCACAGCGTAGCCGCCACCGAAGACACTGAACATGAACACCCAGCTGCCCAGGTTGAGCAGCGCTCCGCCGGTCAGGGCCTGGCCGCTGGTGCAGCCGCCGCCGATCTTGGCTCCCGCCGCCATGACCATGCCGCCGGCGAAGGCGAGCAGCAGGCGCTTGCCGCGGCTCCAGCGCGGACCGCGCTCGATGACCAGCCGGCTGCGGTTGGCGATCAGGCCGGAAACCAGGCCGCCAGTGATCGCGCCGAGCACCTCCCAGGTCAGCCAGTCCTTCAGCGGATTACCGGCGTACTCACTGAAGAAGCCGTTCTGCATGGCGTATTCTGGCACCACGGCCGCCACGCAGGTCGATGCGCAGGTGGCGAAGGCGCTGGAGGCACCCAGACCCCAGCCCATGACCACAAAGCTGGCCAGCAGCACCAGGCCGAGGCCGAAGCCGGCCAGGTAGGGGTTCATGTGAGGTTGGGGCGGATGCGATGCGGGATCGGACATGTGGACTCCGTAAGGATCAAGACCAGTGGCTCGCCTGGCCAGCCGAGACCAGGACGAGGCGGAGGACGAAGCCGCCGATGAGGACGAGGATGGCCGGGATGACGGTGTGGCGGATGCGCCCCGACAGTTCGAGGTACTGCAGGACCAGCGGGAGGCCGACGCCGGCGAGGATAACCCCGCCCCAGAAGCCGGCGGTATACGGTCCGCCGAGCAGCAGTCCGGCCGCCTCCTGCTGCACCCCGGTGCCGGTGAGCAGGCCGATTAGCCAGAGGCCGAGGATCGCCAGTTCGATGGTCAGGAACGAAGCGTCGGCGCGCACCATGATGTGCTTGCAGTGGTCGGGATCCATCAGGCGGAAGACCCCGGCCAGGGCGACATCCGCGAAGGCCAGGCCGCTGCCACTGCGCGTCACCACCGCCAGCAGATGCATGAGCGCCGCCGCGGTGGACAGGCCGCTGAACAGGAAGAGGGGGCCAAGGATGGCGCTGTTCCACAAGGGTCGCGCACCGAAGGCGCCGAGCAGGATGCCGGTGTAGATGCCCAGGGCGATGCCGCCGGCGAGGTTGGCCAGTCCGACCGCCTGGATCAGGCGTGGCCGTGCATGCATCCATGCCGACCAGCGGCGCACCATATTGAGCAGGCCCTGGCCAAAGGGGACGCGCTCAGGCGGATGCAGGACGGCGGCGGCGAGCAGCGCCGGGTAGACCAGCAGTAGAATCCACGAGCCCCACGACATCGGTGAGGTGATCTCGAAGGTCAGGTAGAGCCGCCAGACGTGGAGTTTGTTGGCCAGGTCGAGGAACAGGGCGTTCATGCCCAGCGACAGCAGGATGACCCCGAGCATCGGCGCGTAGGGGTAGGAGACCCGCTCTTGGCGATCGCGTGCCTTGAGGATGTGGTAGCCGGCCAGGATCATCAGTCCGGCGACCAGGCCGCCGAGGAACAGGTAGACCGGGATCTCCCACCCCCAGATGTGCATGTGGGGGTCGATGCCGGGATTGTGCCGCGTCGTGGTGAACTCGTCCATGTGGCGCTCAGGTCAGGTAATGGACCTGCGGGCCGGTGCCGGCGGCAGGCAGGAGGGCATGATGCGGACGCGAACGTAGCAACTTGGAGACGTCGCTCTCCGGATCGTCGAGGTCGCCGAAGTGCATGCAGTGCGTTGGGCACACCGAGACGCAGGCCGGCAGCTGGCCCTTTTCGACGCGATGGATGCAGAAGGTGCACTTGTCGACGTGGCCATCAGGATGCGTGTAGCGGGCGTCGTAGGGGCAGGCAGCGATGCAGGCCTTGCAGCCGATGCATTTGTTGTGATCGACCAGGACGACGCCGCCATAGCTGTGCATATGGCTGGCGCCGGTCGGGCAGCAGCCGACGCAGGGGGGCGAATCACAGTGGTTGCAACGTTCTGAACGGATCTCCAGCAGCGGCGTGGGATAGGCGCCGCCGACCTGCTCGACGATCCAGTCGCGGCAGAATCCTAAGGGGACGTCGTTCTCGGTCGTGCACGCCACCACGCAGTCGGCGCAGCCGACGCACAGCTTGGTGTCGATGACCATGGCGAGGCGGGCCATCAGACGGCCTCCAGCGTGACGAAGTTGTTGTTCAGTCCCGTTCCGCCCATCAGCGGATCGGTGTCATAGCGGGTCTGCAGCCGGCTGTCGCTGGCGCCCTTGCGGTAGGCCCGCTTCAGGCCTTTGGCGGTGTGGCCGAAGCCATGCACCATGTAGACGCAGTCGGGTCGGATGCGCTCGGTCGCCTTCACCGCGATCGGGTCGGAGATCACACCGTCCTGGTTGCGCAGGCGGACGCGGTCGCCGGACTTCAGGCCGAGGCGTTTGGCCTCGATGGCGTTCAGCCACACTGCATTCTCTGCCATGAGATCGTGCAGCAGCGGATTGGTCTGGGTGCGGCTGAACGAGTGCATCGGGGCGCGGCCGTAGAGGACGCGGTACGACCCCGGCGGATTCGGCGGCGGTGGCACGTGCTTCGGCACCGGGTCGAAGCCGTGGTCGGCGAGCTGCTGCGACCAGAACTCGATCTTGCCGCTGGGCGTGGCGAAATCGACCGCCGCGCCGTCTTCCATGTAAATCGGCTGCTTGGCACCGCGGATGATGCCGTCGCGCTTGAGCTGGGCGAAGTCGTAGCCGCCCTTGGCCAGGCGCGCGCCGAGGTACTCCTCGATGTCCTGCCACGGGAAGTAGGACGACAGGCCGAGCTTGCCCGCCAGTTCGCGCGCGATCCACCAGTTCGGTTTCTGTTCGCCGGGCGCCGCGACCACCGGCTGGCGCAGGCCGATGAACGGCTCGCGGAACAGCTCGGGATTGAGGTCGTCATAGCGTTCGAGATAGGTGCATTCCGGCAGCACCACGTCGGCCCAGCCGGCGGTCTCGCTGGGGATGACGTCGCACACCGCCAGCAGGTCGAGGTTCTGGATCGCCTTGATGGTCTCGTCCTGATTGGGCAGGGCGTGCATCAGGTTGGTGGCGTAGACCATCCAGCCCTTCACCGGGTAGGGATTTCCGGTGATCGTCGCCTCGCGGATGCCGGTGGTGATGACCTCGTGCGCGAAGGGGTACTTCTTGCCAGGATTGTCAACCTTCGGCCGCGCCGGTTTGGGATAGGCCGGGTACGGATAGGGCGGCAGATCCATCATCGCCGGCACGTAGAAGCCGCCCTTGCGCCCCCACGAGCCGAGCAGGGCGTTGATCAGGGCGATGGCGCGCGAGCGCTGCGTGTCATTGCCGTACCAGTTGGTGTGGCGTCCGGGATGCACCAGGGTCGCAGGGCGGTTCTGGCCCATGGCGCGGGCGGTGGCCCGGATGACGTCCGGCTGGATGCCGGTCTCGACGAAGGCCCACTCCGGCGTGCAGGTAGCGATCGAGGCTGCGAACTGCTCGAAGCCGTAGCCGTACTTGGTCACGTACTCGACGTCGTAGAGTTTTTCGCTGACCAGCACCTGCATCCACGCCAGCAGCAGGGCGGTGTCGCTGCCCGGCTTCACCGGCAGCCACCACTGCGCCTTCGAGGCCGCGGTGGAGAAGCGCGGGTCGGCGCAGATCACCGTGCAGCCCTTGGCCACCGCCTCGGCAAACTCCTGCACCTGGCTGTTGTGCATGTTTTCGCCGAGATGGCTGCCGATCAGCACCAGGCAGCGGGCGTTGGCGATGTCGGTGCGTTCTGGCGATCCCGGATCGTCGCCGAAGGTCAGACGGAAGCCGACATCGCGTGGCCCACGGCACTGGGCGAAGCTGGGCGCGGCGATGTTGGGTGAGCCGTAGGCCTTGATGGTGTGCTTGAGGAAGGTGCCGCCGATGCCGTGCGCGAACAGCGCCATGGCCTCGGGGCCGTACTTGGCTTTGATCGCCTGCATCTTCTCAGCGGTGTAGCCGAGAGCATCGTCCCACGAGACCACGTTCCATTGTTCCTCGCCGCGCACCTTGGCGCGCAGCAGCGGCTTCACCAGACGGTCGGGATCGATGTGGGCGCCAACCCCGCCGGTACCACGTGGGCACAGCCGGCCACGGCACAGCGGATCAAGCGGGTTGCCTTCCAGTTTCCACAGCTTGCCATCGCGGATGCTGGCGATGGCGCCGCATTTCCAGAAGCACATGTCGCAGAAGGTCGGGATGGTGCGTAGGCCGCCGGCTGGCGGGACGCCCTGTGCCTCTGCTGCCCCGAGTGCGCCCGACGCGAGGAACGACCCGCCCAGGCCGGCGGCGGCCAGCAGACTGGCCGAGATCTTGATGAACTGACGGCGCGAGACGGCCTGGCTCATACCTTGAGCTTCCTCGTTGGCATCAGCTTGACCTGGCAGGAGCCGAAATGGGTGCGGATGCAGGTGCAGATGTCGTTGAGGGCCGGTGTCGCCACCGTGTAGTGGATGCGGTGTCCGTCACGCCGGCAGGTCAGCATGCCGCGTGACTGCAGGATGCGCAGGTGGCCGCTGACCGTTGGCTGCTGTAGTCCCAGGCGTTTGGCCAGCTCGCCCACCGCCAGCTCTTCGCTCAGCAGCAGGGCGACCAAGCGCAGGCGGTCGGCATGGGCCAGGGCCCGCAGGCAGTCGCTGACGCGGACCAGATCGACGCCGGTGAAGGGGTCGCTGGAAGCCTTGATTCGACGGCGGGGCGCGGATGTCATTGACTTTACCATGATATACAGATATATAACTCTTTAGATACTTAAAGCAATAGCCGACCCACCCCAAGGACGCCCCCATGCGCCACTTCATCGCTCCTACTCTCGTCCTGCTCGCCGCCGGCACGGCCTGCGCCAGCGACGGCTACTTCGACGATGGCTACGGCATCAAGGCCAAGGGCATGGCTGGTGCCGGTGTGGCCTTCTCGCAGGATGCGATGGCGCCGGCGACTAATCCGGCAGGCATCGCCACCATCGGCGACCGCGTCGACGCTGGCCTGACCTGGTTCCGGCCTGACCGCTCAGCGTCACTTGGTGGCCAGACCTATGACGCCAACGGCACCGAGTCGTTCTGGATTCCGGAAGCTGGCGTACGTTTCGGGCTCAACGACCGTTTCGCCCTCGGCCTCGCCGTGTACGGCAACGGCGGCATGAACACCAGCTACACCACCAGCATCCCGGCCTTCGGCACCTCCAAGGCCGGCGTCGACCTGACCCAGCTGTTCATCGCCCCGACGGTGTCGCTGGCGCTGACCAAGCAGCACGCCCTCGGCTTCTCGCTGGTGCTGGCGCACCAGACCTTCAAGGCGACCGGCCTGGAGAACTTTGGCATCACCAACCAGGGCAGTGACGACTCGCAGGGCGCCGGTTTCCGCATCGGCTACACCGGCACCATCACCGAGTGGCTGAGTCTTGGCGCCACCTACCAGTCGCGCACGCAGATGTCACGGTTCGACAAGTACAAGGGCCTGTTCGCCGAGCAGGGCGACTTCGATATTCCGGCGAACTACGCCATAGGTATCGCCGTGACCCCGAGGCCTGGCACCTCGCTGGCCGTCGATGTCGAGCGCATCCTGTTCAGCAGCGTCGCTGCCATCGGCAACGACGTGACCATGCAGCGCATGATGGCCGGTCTTGGTTCCGACGAGGGGCCCGGCTTCGGCTGGAAGGACGTGACCGTCCTCAAGGTCGGCGTCTCGCATGCGCTGACCCCGGCCGTCACTGTGCGCGCCGGCTACAACTACTCCACTCAGCCGATCCCCGAGGATCAGACCTACTTCAACATGCTGGCGCCCGGTGTGGTGCAGCAGCACGTCTCTCTCGGTGGTACTTGGTTGGCCACCCCGGCGATCGAACTGAGCGCCTTCTACGCCCATGCCTTCAAGCAGACGGTCGAAGGTTCGGGCAACATAGATCTCGGCGGCGGACCGATGGACGCCGACCTGACCATGTCCCAGGACAGCCTCGGCGTCGGTCTCGGCTGGCTGTACTGAACCGCTACCGTTTCATGGCGGGACGCTAGCGTCCCGCCATGCCGCCGATCTTCCTCGTCGCCCTCGGTTCAGCCTGTGGTGGGGTGGCCCGATGGGCCATGGCCGGCTGGCTGGATGCACGCACCGATTCCGGCTTCCCGTGGGGGACGTTGGCGGTCAACGTCCTTGGTGGGGCGCTGATCGGCCTGATCGCCGGCCTGACCGAACGAGAATCGCTGCGCCTGCTGCTGATCACCGGCGTGCTGGGCGGCTTCACTACGTTCTCGGCCTACAGTCTGCAGACGCTGCAGTTGCTGCAGCAAGGTCGGCATGGTGCCGCCGCTGCCTACGCCGTTGGGTCGATGGTGGCATGCCTGCTCGCCTGCTGGGGCGGCTGGCACCTCGCTCGGCTGCTCAGTCCCGCGGGATCCTGAGTCCGCTGGCGCGCAGGGCTGCCAGCAGGTCGGCGGCAGCCCGGTCCACGTCGGCGTTGACGATCAGGTAGTCGTAACTGCGCCAGTGCGCCACTTCACGCTCAGCCTCGGCGAGCCGCCGTGCGACCACTGCGTCTGCATCGGTGCCACGGCCGCGTAGGCGCCGTTCAACCTCGCTGGCATCGGGCGGTATCAGAAATACGTGTACTGCCTGCGGGAAGCTGGCGCGGATCTGCGCTGCACCCTGGACGTCGACATCCTTGATCACGCTGCGGCCGGCCGCGATCTGTTCCTCGACGAAGGCGCGCGGCGTGCCGTAACTGGCCTTGCCGAAGACCACTGCGTGCTCAAGAAAGCCGCCGGCGGCGGCACGGCGTTCGAACTCCGCTTGGTCGAGGAACCAGTAGTCGACCCCATCGCGCTCGGAGCCGCGCGGGTCACGGGTGGTACAGCTGAGGCAGCGCACCAGCGACGGTTCGACGGCGCAGGCGCGCTGGATGACCGTGCTCTTGCCTGCCCCACTTGGGCCGGAGACG
Organism: Planctomycetota bacterium; assembly: GCA_038203025.1. GTDB lineage: Bacteria > Planctomycetota > UBA11346 > UBA11346 > UBA11346 > UBA11346. The sequence goes on along the minus strand of JBBREK010000015.1, from coordinate 11,599 downwards.
ACAAGCAGTCGGGCAGCGGGTGACAGTGACGGCCAAACAGTCATGGCAGAACATGCTGGGCCGCAGGCTGAGACGGGAAGGGGGTTTTCGCGGATGACACGCCTACTGCGGCCGGACCCGCGGCGGGCTTCATCGAGGGCGCGGGATGACGACACCGGAGCCCGTGATCTGGGCCATTCGTACGCTGATCTGGTTCGCCGCCCTGGCGGTCGGGCTGGTTGCCGCCGCCACCTGGCTGCCGCCCTACTTCAACCGTGTCCAGGTGCCGCCGGACTACGAGGATCTCGGTGGCCTCATCCCAATGACCGGCGTGTGGCTGACTGCCCCGCCCTATTTCCCCGGCGACGGCCTAGCCTATCGCACCGGTGATGGCCCGGAGGACATCGGCTTCGGCATCATCGCCGGCATGCCTGGCGACAACGTGCGCCTGGTCGGCGGCGACCTGCTGGTCGAGGACGCCGACGTCCCGTCATGGAAGGAATTCGGAACCTACCGTGGCATCTACGACATCGGCCCGATGACCGTCCCTGCCGGCCATTATTTCGTGGTCAGTCGGTTCCATCAGCGCGACAGCATGGTCCTGGGCGTCATCGGCCCGGACCAGATCCTCGGCAAGGTGCGCGAATGACCTCCGGCCAGCGCAACGCCATCGGTTTCGCCATGCTTGGCGCCGGCCTGATCGTGCTACTCATCTCCGCCCTGATGATCTGGGGTGGAGTGCAGCGCTGGTTCGCCGTGGTTGAGACTCGCGAGGCCTTTGATCAGCTGCGCCGCGACCGGGTCGAGGACGCCCGTAAGTTGGCCAGGCGCGCCGCCGACCGCGTCCCGGACGAACCGACCCCGGCGCTGCTCGCCGTCGATCCGACCGATAGCGAGGCGCTCGACCGGTTGGTGACGGTGGCGGCGAACTGCCGGCGCCATGTCGACCGTCAGGCCGTGCTTGCGGCGATCGGACTGATGCGTCTGGCCGCCGGCAAGCCGTCCGACGTCCAGTTGGAGGGCACCGCTGACGGCCGCCTGCTGCAAGCGATCGCGGCTGTCCGCGCCGGTCGTGATCCAGGCAAACTCAAGCTGTCCAAGGACGAGGAGCCGCCGCACTACCAGGTGCTGCGTGCTGCTCATACAGTCCTGATGCGATGGGCCTGGCAGGAGGGCAAGGTTTCGGAGACCCGCGCCCACGCCGGCGCACTGCTGCTACTGCGTCCGCGGGCGCCGGAGGCGCCGGCCTTGCACTTCCTGGTCGGGGCCAGTTCGCCGGTGATGCCCGAGGCGGATGTGATCCGTCTCGGTGAGGCGGTCCGTGACGGGCGTGATGGCGGGGTGCGGGCCGAGGCGGTGATCAGGGCCGTCGCCGCCCTGCTGCCCATGCGCCGCGCCGCCATCGCCGCCAAGTGGCCCAAGGCCGTCGAGGGTCTGCCATGATCCCCTGCCAGTCGTGTGGCAACCAGAACCCGATCGGCACGCGCTACTGCCGCAAGTGCGGCACCAAGATCGAGGTGGCGCCGAACCAGATCTTCGAAGCGGTGCAACGCGACAATGCCGATCTTGGCGCAGCTCGCTGGTTCGAACGCGGCCGCTCGATCCTGATCATCGGGATGTTCTTCCTCACCTGCGCCCTGGTCCTGCGCTACGCCATCGTCCCGCCGATGCCGGTTGCCGATGTGCCGCCGGTGGATGTGGGATCGTTCCTGCCTGACCAGTTGCCGCAGAAGGCTGCGCCGGCGGTGGAAGAGGCCGGACCCAAGGCGAAGCCCTGACCTCGCGGGTGCCGATCCGGTAGGTGGGGCTTGCTGCCCTAAAGTCCGTCGCATCGTTGCAGGCCCCGACCAGGAGCGTGTCGTGACGACCCTATCCAGCGCCGACGCCAGCGGCTTCGGTTTCTCCCATACGGCCACCGGCATCGCCAATACCCAGGCGTTGCAGCAGGCCCTCGATCAGGGCGGGACCGTGACCATCGATCGGCCCGGGACCTACCCCGTCGCCGGCACTGTGCTGATCGGCAGCCATACCACTCTGCGCTGCGGCAACGGCGTGATCCTGCGCAAGGTCAACGAACAGGGACCTTTCAGCCATGTGCTGCTCAACAAGGGGGCGCTGACCCGGACCTGGGACGAGGGTATTGTCGTCGAAGGCCTGACTGTCGCGGTCAACGGCATGGACCTGCGCCGCTGGCAGGTCTTCGGCCTGCACGGCCAGGTGGCGTTCTTCTATGTCCGCGACCTGACCATCCGCCGCTTCCGCTGCTATGACCTGGGCAAGGCGCAGTACGGCATTCACGTCTGCACCTTCGAGGACCTGCTGATCGACGATGTCATCATCCACGGCCACAAGGACGGGGTGCATCTCGGTCGCGGCCGGCGCTTCACCATCCGCAACGGCGTCTTCGGCACTTCCGATGACGCGATCGCGCTTAATGCCCACGACTACGATGTCGGCAATCCCGAACTCGGCTGGATCGAACACGGCGTGATCGAGAACTGCCACGACCTGCGGCTCAACCGTGAGGTTGGCTTCTTTGCCCGCATTCTCGCGGGAGCCTGGTGCGACTGGCGCAGCGGCATGGAGGTGCAGAAGTCGGATACTGTGGTCAGCGAGGGCCGGCTCTACCGGGTCAGTGCCGAGCCGGATGGTACCGTCTATCATTCCGTCACCCGCCCGACGCACGCCAGCGGCAGCGCAGTGCTCGACGGCATCACCTGGTGCATGGTCCAGGAGGACGTCACCCGCACGGCGGGCGTCAGGCACGTCTCGTTTCGTGACATCTTCCTGGCCAAGCCACGTACCGGGCTGTCGATCCACTTCGACCACGACCGCTTCAGTCGGTCGTATTATCCCGGGGCTCCGGTGCCGGTGCAGGAGGATTTGAGTTTCGACGGCATCCATGTGCTCTACGACGAGCCGACCGCGCTGCTGCACGTCAACACGCCGGTCGACGCCGTGACCATCAGCCGCTCGCGCCTGCGCGACAACCGTATCGCCTTCAGCAGCATCGGATCACACCTGGCTTACGGTCCGACCCATCTGTCCCTGTTCGGCAACACATTCGCGAAGCCGGGAGCGATGGAACTGTTGGAAAACCGCGCCGAGGGAAAGACCGTGGTCTTGTCTGCGGCCGGCAACCAGGTGTTGGACGAAACCTTCATCGCGCGGGCCGCGATGGGGTCCGGACAACTGCGGATATGTCAGAGCGACCTACCGGGGTTGACCGTATCCGGGTGAGTTCGGGCGACGGTTCGATCACCCGCGTGGGCGAAGCCCGGCCAACGGCAACCCAATACCCCAGGCTGGTGGTGGGCCATCGAGGACGACGAGCAGTCGGCCGTCGGGCAGGCGCACGGCGCAGGCGAGGAATGGCATGGTCACGCGCAGGTGATGGACACCATCCGGGCCGATGGCCTCGCGGTGGTCCCAGCGCCATGGCAGATCAGGATGCAACCTGGCGAGCAGGCGATTGCTCAGAGGATTGCCGATCAGCACGAGGTTGCGTCCGGCGAGCGTGGCCGGATCGACGTCGTCGCTCAGCAGGTCGATGACGGCGTGGGCGTGGGCGGCATAGGCGGCGCGCAGACTGTCGGCGAGGCGGTGGTTGGTTGCGCGGGCGGCGGCGTGCTCGGCGCTGCCCACTACCACGACAAAGGGGGCGTCAGCCCAGCCGTCACCGGGGACGACGGGCCGGGGCGGACCGGGCAGGGAACGACACCAGGCTGCGTCGAAGGTCATCGGCAGACGATGTACGGCGTAGGGCAGGCCGGCCTCAGCGGCTTCGCCGACGCAGGCTCCGTGCGCCAGGTCAAGCGGTGCCATGGCTGCCGCGGCGGCGAGGGTCAGTGGGACGCGACGGCGGGCGGCGCCGTCCCAGGCGCGGTCGCCGGCCGGGTAGCAGACGACGACGGCGAGGCCGGCCTCCAGCGCGGTATCGACCAGATGCCGGTCGGCCCCGGCCCAGTGGGCCTTGCCCAGGGACGGAGTGGCCGGCGGCAGCAGCAGGATCAGCGGATGCGGACCGGGACGGCTCGGCAGATGCAGGCGGAAGGGCTGCACCGAACCATCGACCGGATCGCGTAGCGCCCCGTCGTTGGCTCCCGGGGTGGCAACGGATGGTCGGGGATCGTCCAGCCACGCCGACAGGCGGGCTCCGAGCATGCCGATACCACCGATGCTGGCGACGCTCGCCCCACCGGCACTGAGCTCGGCGATCTGTTCGGCCCACAGCCAGGGCAGCGGATCGGTGCGGCCGCTGGCGCGCAGGCGGGTCACTGCTGCGATGGCAACGCCGAGGACCGAGGCCGGCGTCTCGACCGTTGCCTCGGCGGTCAGCGCGCGCGGGGTCAGGCCAGGGCCGGTCCAGGTGGCGCTGGCACGCACATGCAGCGTGCCACTGCCGATGGAGCCTGGCGCGAGGACGAGGACGGCCCGGCCGCCGCCAAGCGGCAGTGCGGCGTTGGCGTTGGCCAGGACGGTGGCGCCGTCGAGCAGCTCGACGGAGACGGTGGTCGCCGGTGCATCTACCAGGAGCACGGCGACGCGCAGCAGGCCGCCGGGGCGGGCGGGATCCAGCGGCTCGACCGTCAGGGTCGGGTCGGCGGCCAGCAGGCAGGCGGCGATCAGACCGGCGAGCATGCTGCGACGATCTCCGGATAGAGCTGCTGGTAAGCGACGTAGTCGCCGGCGATGCGGCTGATGCGTTCCCGGATCTCGGGTCCGAGCGGCTTGATCACCCGGCCGGGCACGCCGGCGACAAGCTGGCCGGGCGGCACTTGCATGCCTTCGGGCACGATGCAGCCAGCGGCGATCAGGCAGCCTTCGCCGATCACCGCACCGTCGAGGACCTTGGCGCCCATGCCGACTAGCGTTCCACGTCCGACTGTACAGGCATGGCACACCGCCAGATGCCCCAGACTGACCTCGTCGTGCAGGGTGCAGCCCAGTTTGCGCGAGACGTGTAGGACGCAGTTGTCCTGCACGTTGCAGCGGGAACCGAGGATGACCGGATTGATATCGGCGCGCAGCACGGCGCCGAACCACACCGAGCAGTCCGCCCCGAAGCGCACGTCGCCGACCAGGGTGGCGTTGGGCGCGAGGAAGGCGGGCAGCTGGGGCGAGATGCCGTTGATCGGGAGGATGATCGGCATGGTGGGCAGCCTCGCGGCGCTGGGCGGCAGTCCAGTGCGGGAAGATGCCGATCTGACGAGCTGGAGTTCGTCGATCCCAGAAACGCAGCAAGCCGCGCCCACAAGGGCGCGGCTTGGCGATGATGGCGGCAGCAGGCCGGTTTAGGCCGGGGTGGCGACCACGTCAACGAAGCGGTTGCGGAAGCGGACAACGCCATCCTGCACCGCAAAGATGGTGTAGTCCTTGCCCAGACCGACGCCGGAACCGGGCTTGAAGCGGGTGCCGCACTGGCGGACGATGATCGAGCCGGCAGTGACCTGCTCGCCGCCGTAGGCCTTGATGCCGCGACGCTTCGAGATCGAGTCGCGACCGTTCTGGGTCGAGCCGGTACCCATCTTGTGTGCCATAGAGACCTCCAGTGCCCAACAGGGCGTGCTTCAGTGGGGCGGGGAACATAGAGGGGTGTGGTTCCTTGGCAAGAGCCGCTCCATTGCTCCCGCGGTTGGGAGGAATACGGTCCAGACCGCCCCGTGAACCGCCACCTCCAGCTCGCCCTGTCCGTGCTGCTCGCCATCGGCGGGTTTGCCCTGCTCATCATCCTGGTCGCCTATAAGGCCTCCCAGACCGGCACCACCACGCCAGCTGAATCGCATCCCTTCGGGTCGGCGGGGGCGTGGATCGCCTATCTGCTACTGCGCGGCTACGGTCTTGCCGCCGTGCTCGTGCCGCTGGTGGCGATCGGCTGGGCCATCGGCCTGTGGCGCGATCGCGATCTCCGCGAACCGTCGCGGCGTATCGCTGGCGCCATCATCCTCCTGCCGGTGCTCGCCGGATTGCTGCATCTGCTGCCGCGCGGCACCGGCGACTGGATGCTGACGCGCTGGGATCAGAGCAATCTCGAAGGGCTCGGAGGCGCGGTCGGCTACTGGCTGTGCGCGCCGGCCAACGGCTGGGCCTCGCCCGGCAGCGATGGTGGCGTGCTGCGCCAGTGGCTGGACACGCCCGGGGCGGCGATGTTGCTGGCTTGCCTCGGTCTGTTCGCGATGTGGCTGATGGACCTTGGCCTGATCGCCTGGCTGCGACGGCTGTGGTACCTGGCCATGACCAGGCGGGTCACTGAGGCCGGCACCGGCAGCGCGGTCTTCCCCAGCGGCATCTACGAGGCGCCCGGCGATCCGGCGGCGAGCAAGGCGCGCGCCACCACCAGCTTCCGCGAACTGCACAAGCGCCTGACCGACAACGGTGAACTGCCCGGCCCGAGCGACGCAGACGAGATCCTTGCTGCCATCCGCAAGCAGCGCGAGGCGGTGGAGGCGCCTGCCGAGGAGGCTGCAGCGGAACCCCCGCCGGTCGCGCAGCGGCCGCCCTCCAGCGTGCAACGGCCGGTGGATCCCGCGCCGCCGGTGGGCGAACAGCGTCCATTCAGCGGCGACCAGCCGGCAGTCCCTACCGAGCCGGCGTCGCCCAAGCCGGCGGTGAAGCCCAAGCCCAAGCCGAAGGCGCCCGGATCGTCCGATTACGCCCTGCCCTCGCCCGACCTGCTGCAGGTGCCCAAAGAGCGCAGCACCGCGGCGCACGAGCAGGAGAAGCAGCAGACCGCTAAGGCGATCGAGGACGCCTTCGCCGCCTTCAACGTCGATGTCAGCGTGGTCGGCGCGATGCGCGGCCCGACCGTCACCCAGTACGAGTTGAAGCTGCTCGACCCATCGATGCGCGTCAACAAGGTTGAGGGCTTCGAGCAGGACCTGTCGCTGAAGCTTGGCACCGAGGGCATCCGCATCGTCGCGCCGCTGCCCAACCGCACCACCGTTGGCGTCGAGGTGCCCAACCGCACCAAGGAACCGGTGGTGATGCGTGATCTGATCGACGAGATCGATCCCAATGTCATGGCCCTGCCAGTGGTGCTCGGCCGCGATGTCATCGGCAAGCCGCTGATCATGGACCTGGCCAAGGCTCCGCACCTGCTGGTCGCCGGTGCCACCGGCATGGGCAAGTCGGTGACGATGAACGCGATGATCTGCTCGATCCTGCTGTTCCGCAGGCCGGACGAGGTCCGTTTTATCATGGTCGATCCGAAGATGGTCGAGCTGTCCGGCTACGAGGACATCCCGCATCTGCTGACTCCGCCGATCACGGACATGACCAAGGCCCACGCTGCCCTCGAATGGGCCTGCCAAACCATGGACGAGCGCTACGAGTCGCTGCGCCTGTCCGGCTGCCGTTCGATCGCCGACTACAACGCCCTGGGCGAGCAGGAACTGCGCTTCCGCCTGGCCAAGAAGGAGGTCCAGCTTGAGGACCTCGGTACCGGCGTGCACATGCCCTACATCGTCGTCCTGGTCGACGAATACGCCGACCTGATGATGGTGAACAAGGAGGTGGAGAAGAGCATCGTCCGCCTGGCCGCCAAATCGCGCGCCTGCGGCATCCACGTCATCCTCACCACCCAGCGGCCCAGCGCCGACGTAGTAACCGGTCTGATCAAGTCGAACCTGCCGTCGCGCGTCTGCTTCCGCGTTGTCGACCGCAACAACTCGCGCGTCGTCCTCGACACCAGCGGGGCTGAGAACCTGCTGGGCAAGGGCGACATGCTGTTCCTGCAGCCCGGCACCTCGCTGCCGGTGCGCGGCCAGGGCGTGTTCCTCAAAGACGCCGAGATCAACGCCATCGTCGAGCACGCGCGCAGCCAGGGCCAGCCCAGCTACGACGACTCGATCGCCAAAGCCGGCGCGGTGGCGATGAAGGGCGGCGGCAAGGACAGCGGCGAGGAGTCGAGCGACGCGTGGAAGCTGGATCGCAAGTTCCATGAGGCGGTCCAGGCGATGTACCGCTACGACAAGACCGGCGCCGACTTCTTCCGCCGCAAGTTGGGGGTCGGCTACAACAAGGCCACTGAGTACGTCGAGACGCTCGAGGACCTCGGCTTCCTCTCCGGCGCCGCCGGCACCGCCTCACGCAAGATCCTGAAAAGCTGGGACGACTGGATCGACCTGCTCAAGGAGAACGGCGTCGAGATGGGCGAGGAAGACGAGCTCTACCGGCCGCCGTTTAATACGTAGCGCGAACCCCGTCCGGATTCGGCAGATATCCCATTCAGCGGCGGCGCTTCATGATCAGGGCAGGATCACGGCCAGTGCGGACCAGGTCGGCGACCTCGGCGAGCGGTTCCTGCACGTGGTTGAACAGACGGAAGTAGCTCGGGCACAGGTGGTTGAGGCCAGGCTCGCCGTCTTCGGTGACGGCGAAGCGGTGCTTGGGGCAGCCGCCGTTGCAGAACTGGCGCACCGGGCAGGCGCGGCACTGCTGCGGCAGCTTGTCGCGCTTGTCGGTCCCAAACTTGCGCTGGCGGGCCGAGGTCATGAGGTCGGCCAGACCCTGCTCGCCGATGGTGCCGAGGCGGAAGTCGGGATAGACGAAATGGTCGCAGGAGTACAGACCGCCGTCGCGTTCCAGGACCACCGCGTCGCCGCAGGTCTCCTCGTGTACGCAGATGCCGGAGTGGCCGTTGATCATCCGGCTGAGCACCTGCTCGAAAGCGTAGACGAAGACCCGGCCGACGTCGCGGGCGACCCAGATGTCGAAGATCTCGCACATGAACACGCCCAGCGCGCCCGGGCTGACCGTCTCGGGGGCGATGATCGTCTCGCGCGTCTCCAGTTGATCGAGAACCGGCGCGCCGGCATCACGGCCATCAGGCAGGCGGCGTTCGACGATGGGGATGAACTGGAGGTGGCGGCTGCCCGCCTCCTTGACCAGGAAGTCGTAGACCGCGCGACCGTGCTTCTGGTTCTTACGATGCACCGTCGTCAGGGTGTTGAACTCGACCTGGTTGTGGCGCAGCAGGTCCAGGCCCTTCATCACCTTGGCGAAGGTCGGCTTATCACCCTTGTCGACGCGATAGCCGTCGTGGATCGCCTCGGGACCGTCGATACTCAGGCCGATGAGGAACTTCTCGTCACGGAAAAAGCGGCACCAATCCTCGTCGAGCAGCGTGCCGTTGGTCTGGAAGGCGTTGTCGATCTGCTTGCCGGGCGGGCAGTGCTGCTTCTGCAGCGCGACCACGTGTTTGAAGTAGTCCAGGCCGAGCAGGGTGGGCTCGCCGCCCTGCCAGGCGAAGGTCACGGTCTGCGCCGGGTTGGCACGGATATAGTCGCGGATGTAGGCCTCAAGCTGGTCGTCGCGCATCCGCGCCTTAGGGTCGTCGCGGTCGTACAGCTCGTTCTTGCGCACGTAATAGCAGTACGTGCAGTCGAGGTTGCACACCGGGCCGATCGGCTTGGCCATGACGTTGAAGGGCGTCGTGGCAGTGGGATGCGCGCTGCTGGTCATCGGCGGGCGGCTTTCTTCTGCTTGGCCTTCTTCTTCCGCTCGGCGCGGTAGCGCTTGAGCGCATCCTTGTCCTCGCGCTTCTGGAAGAGGCGATTGGGGTTCGGCATGAAGGCGCCGGGATTGGCAAGCTGCTCGGGGGTCAGCTCTTCCTGGCTGGGCAGTTTGCCGGCCATCTCCTGGATGTCACCCATCTTGCCCATCATCTTCTTCATCATCTCGAAGTGCTTGAGCAGCGTCTGCACCTCGTTGGTGGTGCTGCCGGCGCCCATGGCGATACGGCGGCGGCGGCTCATCTCGATCAGGTCGGGATGGTTGCGTTCCCACCCCGTCATCGAATCGATGATCACGCCGTAGCGCTTGAATATCTTCTCGTCGACCGGCAGCTGGGCGAACTTGGCGCCGACGCCGGGGATCAGGCCGAGTAGGTCCTTGAGCGAACCCATCTTGGCGATGGCCTTCAGCTGGTCCTGGAAGTCGGTGAGGTCGAACTTGTTCTTGAGGATGCGCTCCTCGATCTTCTTCGCCTGCTCCTCGTCGACCGCGCCCTGGGCCTTCTCCACGAAGGTGAGGATGTCGCCCATGCCGAGGATGCGGCGGGCATAGCGGTCGGGGTGGAACGGCTGCAGACCGTCCATCTTCTCCGACACGCCGACGAACTTGATCGGCCGGCCGACGACGTGGCGCAGCGAGACGATGGCGCCGCCGCGGGCGTCGCCATCCAGCTTGGTCACGACCACGCCGGTCAGCGGCAGTCGCTCGTTGAAGGCCTTCGACGAGTTGACCGCGTCCTGGCCGGTCATCGCGTCGACCACCAGCAGGGTGGCGTGCGGCTTGGCGCGGGCGTGGATCTCGGCGACCTCGGCCATCAGTTCGTCGTCGACATGCAGGCGGCCGGCGGTGTCGAGAATGACCACGTCGCGGTCGTCGAGGCGGGCTGCCTCGACGGCGCGTGCGCACAACTCTGGCGGCTTGATGCCGTCCTGGTGGAAGACCTTGCAGCCGACCTGTTCGCCAAGGATCTTGAGCTGCTCGACGGCGGCCGGGCGCTGCAGGTCGGCGGCGACCAGCAGCACGCGCTTGCCGTTCTCCATCAGCAGTCGCGCCAGCTTGGCGCAGGTGGTGGTCTTGCCCGAGCCCTGCAGGCCGGCCATGAGGATGACGGTCGGTCCGTCTTTGGGATCGGCGAAGGGCAGGTCGCTGTCGGTCTCGCCCATCATCGCGATCAACTCGTCGTGGACGACCTGCACGACCTGTTGCGCCGGAGTGACGCCGGAGATCAGCTCCTGCCCGATCGACTTGGCCTCGACCCGGCCGAGGAAGTCGCGCACCACGTCGACGGCGACGTCGGCTTCCAGCAGCGCCCGGCGGACCTCTTTGAGGCCCTCGCGGATGTTGTCGGCAGAAAGGTTCTGCTGTTTACGGAAGCGCTCGAAGACGCTGCCGATGCGCTCGGAGATGAACTCGAACATGGGACCCTGACGGGTCAGGCTCTGACGGGAGCGGCGCAGACCCTAAGCTGGGCGGCAAGGTCGGCAACGGTCAGCCCGAGCCCGGGGTGGCGCCAGCGCGGAGCGATGGCAGCGAGCGGTTCGAGCACGAAGGCCCGCTGGTGCAGGCGTGGGTGTGGCAAGGTCAGGACGGGGGAGTCGACGACTAGGCCATCCTCGGCCAGCAGCAGATCGAGATCGAGCGTGCGCGGCCCCCAGCGCACTTCACGCACCCGACCGCAGGCGGATTCCGTCCGTCGCAGCGCGTCGAGCAGCCCGTGCGGGCCGAGCGCCGTGGCGACGATCCAGGCGCTGTTCAGGAAGGGGGGCTGGGACGGACCGCCGACCGGGGCGGTGCTGATCCAGGGCGCTTCGGCCTCGATCTGGACGCCCTCGGTGGCGAGCAGACCTCTGGCCCAGGTCGCGGTGGCGCGCACATCGCCCAGGTTTCCACCTATGCCGACAGCGTAGCGCATCACGCGTCCAAAGGGGCGCGGGCGCCCTCGCCCGCCCGGTTCGCGGGCGCCCACGCCCGCGGCGCAGCGCTGCTCCACGCCCACCCTTCCGGCTCCGCCGCCAGCCCCGCCTCCACCGGGTTCCGCTCGATATAGCTCAGTGTGTGTTCCAGATGCGTCCGGTCGCGGATCAGCCGGTCCCAGTAGTCGGGCTGC